>NZ_JBNASF010000050.1:0-1720 GCF_049720995.1 Methanothermobacter sp. | reverse complement strand
GGAACCCTGAGGATGCGTGCAGCCTTGAATGGGGAGAGGTGGCTGTATTCAAAAAGATAGCCAGGGATATGCTGCCTGAAATCAAAAGGGCCGCCGCTGTTATAGCAGATTATGGTGGACTCACCAGCCACGCCGCAATAACACTCAGGGAACTTGGAATACCCTGCGTACTTGGAACAGAGGATGCCACCAGAGTTCTCAGGGAGGGTATGATAGTCACGGTGGATGGTAAAACAGGAAACATCTACCGGGGCGTCATGGACTGGGCGTCCAGGGATGATGTAATTGGGGTCCATGAGACAGCCACAAAGGTCATGGTGAACCTGAATTTTCCGTGGCTCGCAGCAAGGGTTGCTGAATTTGTGGATGGTGCTGGTTCTGTAAGGATAGAGAATATGGTCATAGAAACAGGAAAGCACCCCTACCTGCTTTTGAAGGAAGGTAAACTCTCAAGGGTTCTTGAAAGGGGTCTTGAGGAGATACTTGAAGCATTCCAGCCAAAACCGGTATGCCTCAGGACATTTGACATTCCAACAGATGAACTCACACACCTCCGTGGATCCACTGAACCCCATGAGAGGAACCCCTTCATGGGTATGAGGGCCATAAAAAGGGATCTCAGGGATACTGATGTCCTGAAAGCAGAATTTGAGGCTGTGGGGAATCTCCTGGATTCAGGATACGGTAACCTTCAGCTGAAGTTCCCCTTCATAAGGGATATCCCTGAATATGTCCAGGCAGTTGAGATCCTTGATGAATCAGGCATAAGACCCCACAGGGACCTCATGGTGGGTGCGTCTGTTGAAACCCCATCCATGGCCCTCCAGATGGATGAACTCCTTGATGAAGGTGTGGATTTTGTCTCACTTGGCCTCAGTGACCTCACCATGTGCAGTCTTGCAGCTGACAGGAGAAGCACCCGTGTTGCAGGTATATTCAATCTATCACACCCCGCTGTCCTCGGGATGGTTGAGGAGGTGGTTGGTGCGTGTCATGAAAGGGGTGTGGAGGTATATGCTGCCGGATACGCTGCAACAAATTATGTTCTGGTAAGGAAACTCGTTGAGATGGGTGTTGATGCTGTATCAACAAGCCCTGATAAGGTCCTCAGGATGAGGTCATTCATTGCAAAGGTTGAGGACTCACTGATACTGGGTGGTATGGGAAGAAACAGTTAAACTGAAAGCGCCAGTACTCAGCAGAAGGTGGTGATTATGAGCCGCGATCAATAAGCGGGAAGGTTATCCTGAAGCAGGCCCCATCACGGTTTCCGTATTGAAGTTCGCCATCGATCTGCCTTACAAGGTTTGCCACCAGCTGCATTCCAAGGGATGTGAGTTCATCCATGTTGAAGTCGGCTGGAAGGCCCCTGCCATTATCAGATATCTCCAGGACACAGTTATCACCGGTTTTTTTGATTGATACACTAATCTTACCCTTTTCACCTGTGAATGCATGTTTCAGCGAATTTGTGATTATCTCATTTGTTATAAGGCCAAGTGGGATGCATCTCTCCATCTCCACCATGATATCATCGTATTCAACGTCGAGTTCGATGAATTTTCTTTCGCTTGACTGGAGTGTGACCATCTCATCTGCAAGTGTTTTGAGGTATTCCCCCAGGTTTATGCTGGATATGGCCTTTGACTGGTATATCTTTTCATGGGCGACCGCCATCGTCCTCACCCGCAGCTGGCTCTCCCTGAGGATATTCAGGATT
>NZ_JBNASF010000049.1:0-2009 GCF_049720995.1 Methanothermobacter sp. | reverse complement strand
CAGCGGCGGCCCTTTTGATTTCAGGCAGCATATCCCTGGCTATCTTTTTGAATACAGCCACCTCTCCCCATTCAAGGCTGCACGCATCCTCAGGGTTCCTTATTATACGCACCCTGCCGCTTCGCCTTCCGGCACCGGCACCCACACCCCTCAGGATCTGCATATGATTTACATATGTTTAATCATGTTAAAATAGTATGCTCAGTCTGCACCACAGCTCCGTCCAACTTAAACATTCCAGTAAATTAAAGGAAAATTGCCCGATTTAGGAAGAAAAATTAAATTTCAGTAGTCTATGTAGTCGAATCTGCTCTCAAGTATCATGACCAGGACAAATCCGGTTATACCAATCACTGCGGATATTATGATGGAGGTGGTATCCACCATCGCTATCTTGTTGTAGGGGAGCCTCAGGGTACCTATCATGAGGCCCACAAGAAAGGACATTGTAACGGCCTCATGGTTCCTCAGCAGATAATCCAGAACCCTTGAGAAGCTCATTATACCAATAGCCGCCCCTGCAAGGAATGTGAATATCTCAACCATGGCCAGACGGTTCAGGACCCCCAGCATGTACTCGTACTGGTTCAGGAGGAGAAGGAGAAATGCACCTGAGATTCCAGGGAGTATCATTGCACATATGGCCACGAATCCAGATATGAAGACAACCGGGAGTGTGTGATTTGCCTGTATAGGGTTGAGGCCCACAAAGAGGTAGGCGAATATGAGGCCCAGAGCACCTGATGCCAGGTTTTTGAGTGAAAAACCATCTATCTTCTGGTAGACCACATATGCTGAGGCGAGTATGAGGCCTGAGAAGAATGCGTAGGTGAATGCTACGTAGGTGGTTATGAAGAAGAGCATAACCTTTGAGAGTGTGAGCACCGCACAGGCTATACCCGCAAGGAGGGGTACAAAGAGTTCAAGGTCAACCTCCTCCCTCAGGGACTTCCGGGCACCCTCAAGGTCGCCATTGAGCAGTGGCTTTATGAATCCAAACCTTATCTTACTTATTGCATGGACGAGCCTCTCATATATGCCTGTTATGAGTGCGATTGTCCCGCCAGAGACACCGGGCATCACATCTGCGCTTCCCATGAAGAGTCCCCTGAGGAATATTGCCAGAAAGCCCCTTAGTCTGTCATAGTAACCCATTTAAATCCTCCATGATCATGAATTGAAGAAGATATTTATAACCAGCAACCTTATAAATGTACCCACCAGACCTCTGAGCATATGCTGATTACCAGCTTGATGTACCTTACCAGACCTCTGAGGTATGTTTTCTCAGGGCGTTCACTATCCTTTTCACCTTGCTCTCACCCAGCATGAGGCGACTTTCCATTATATGCTCCGGAACCTGGCAGGGCTTCAGGATCCTGCAGTGCTCATCCTCCTCCATGATGGTGCAGGAGGCGCTGAGGAATGCAACCACTGCATTAACCCATGAGACATGGATATCCCTGGATCCAAGGAATTCCTTGAGGGCCGCAGCATTCCTCTTTGCCTGTATCGATGGTGACTGGACCTCCTCCTTTCTGAGTTCATCGTTAAGGAACCAGCGGTCACCCTTCACGATATAGTTCCCTGAATAGGACTTTGTCTCTATCACATAGACCCCGGTCGGACCCACAACCACGTGGTCCATGTTCCCGTATGCCCCGGGGAGCTGGATGTCATTCAGGATATGGTAACCTTCAGGCAGGCGTCTGAGGCAGTTCGTTACTATGAGTTCACCCACATACCCCTTTCTCCAGCCCATTCCCCTCCTTTCACTGGTCCTGGTCAGTGGTACAGAGAGGATCATGAGGATGATTCCCAGAATCACAGCTGTGATGCCCCAGGCCAGACCGGTGACTGTAAGTAATATTCCAGCGGGGATCATCAATGCACCTGCAATCAGGATCAGGCGCCCTCCCATCCAGAGCCTCCAGTAGTTATCGGCCTTCCTCTGTGTGTGGGTTTTCCTGCTGGATTCAGGAAAATTTTTGGTGATTTTACGGTATTCA
>NZ_JBNASF010000048.1:0-2086 GCF_049720995.1 Methanothermobacter sp. | reverse complement strand
AAGGAGGTGCTTCTGCGGGAGATACACCACAGGGTCAAGAACAACCTCCAGATAATATCAAGCCTCCTCTCACTTCAGTCAGCCTACACAGATAACCCTGCAATCCTGAATATCCTCAGGGAGAGTCAGGGGCGAATAAAGGCCATGGCAATGATACATGAACACCTTTACCAGTCAGAGTCACTTGGGAGGGTCAATTTCAGGGAATATGTGGAGAAACTGGTTGGAGACATAATCATATCCCATGATGCAAGTGTCAGGAAGGATCTTGAGATTGAGGATGTGGAGGTTGGACTGGACACCGCCATACCCCTTGGGCTCATAATCAATGAACTTGTAACCAACAGCATCAAGTATGCATTTCCTGATGGAGTAGGCACAATAAAAGTGAGAATTAGGGGTTTGGACGATTCAATAGAACTGGTGGTGGCAGATGATGGTGTGGGTCTTCCAGAGGATATCGACCCCTCAAGTACCGATACACTCGGACTTAAACTTGTGACTATCCTCACCAAACAGCTGAACGGGAAGCTGACACTGGATGTGAATGGGGGTACGAAATTCAGCATGGTTTTCAGGATCAGGGATAAATAGGTTCACCACTTCAGCCATATGTTCGTAATAGTGACGTTTAACGAAGATAATCAGTGTCTTCTGTGATGAAAATGAAATCCCCTGAAAGGCTCCAGATGTGTCAGGTGATGAATACTGCCAGCAAATAAAGAACATGCCAATCAATACCCTGAGATTGGGGTGGGCATCCGGGTGCTTGAGGCTCCATTAAAAAAGTTCATTTTAGCCTCTTATCTGAATAAGAGTATTTATCCCCAAGGAACCTTAAAATGGATTCTGAATAGAATTCAAAGTCATGAAGTCTTTTATTGAGGATCTCTGTTATGATTGATGGGTCAACATCTGTGTACATGTGGACGAGGATATTTCTAAGACCCGCGGCTTCAGAGAACCTTTCTGCAAAATCAGATGGGAGTATGCCATGTTTTTCAAGAATTTCTATAATGTCCCTGTAGGTTTCTGGCTTCTCAAGGTCCTCCATTGAGATCACCATCTCTCCTATATCAAGGGCTGATTCGATTGCAAGCTGGAGATTTCTTTCTATGGCGGATCGCAGGATATAATCATCCCTGAGTTCCCTCTCTGTTACTCTGTGCTCCCTGAGGATCAACATAGGAGGTCAGGGTTTTTATTCGCTCAATTATTCTCTCCGTTTCATTCATTTTTCAATCTCTCCTTTTCAGGTAATTCCTGATCCATCTCCTGTCGTAGTATCTCCTGTCAAGGTAATCGGAGAGTACCCGCTGTTCGAAGTCCACCTTGAGGTGAGGGTTTTCGATGAGTGGTTTTCGTGCCTTTATTATCTCATAATTAAGCCGGGGCGGTGCATCGTTCATTATCACAAGGTCTATCCTGTCGGAGCCAAGAATGGATGTGAGTTCTGATATCATCCTCAGTTTCAGCCTAGCCCTTGCGGTCCTGTCAAGTTTATCGTCGAGTAGCACCCCTATGTCTATGTTACTGAGGGGCCCTTCCTTCTCATCTGCAACCGAGCCAAAGAGGTATGCCAGACTGACCTCATCCTTATCCTTGAAGTAATTTCCAAGTTTTTTCTGGAGTTCTCTCATGACGCTTCATATTATGTCATGTTTCATTTAATAATCTTTCAGTGGGCGCGTATTCAGCGGGAAATGAGGGTATATGTATCATCTGAGGTATATGTGCTGATGAATCTGGAGGTTTTTCGGAGGGTTTTATCCTCTTGTCAGAGGTGCACAAAACAGCAGCCATGGAAAAGAATATAATCACCTCCCCCTATAAGTAGGAAATGGAAATCTCTTTCAAGTGATATCATGGCCTACCTCATATGCGAGAAATGTAACCACTACTGGCAGATCAAAAGCGAGGAGGAATTCTGGGTATTCCACATGTGCGATGAGTGCGGTTCACCACTCCTCTACGTTAAAAACTTCAATGAATACCGTAAAATCACCAAAAATTTTCCTGAATCCAGCAGGAAAACCCACACACAGAGGAAGGCCGATAACTACTGGAGGCTCTGGATGGGAGGGCG
>NZ_JBNASF010000047.1:0-2186 GCF_049720995.1 Methanothermobacter sp. | reverse complement strand
GTGTTTTCATCTTACCACCACACATAATCCTATGGGTGACATGGTATTTATATTTTTTGGTATATTGTATATTGGTTAAATAGTATAAAGATTTATAAGCTATGCTCTGAAAAAATAGAAACCATGAAAAGTGAAAAGGTCAACACAAGCGTCAATATCGATGCAAAAAAGTTCAAACTCTTCAAAGTCATCGCAATGCTAAAATTCGAGAAAACACCAATTACCTCCGCATGGGAAGAAGCCATAGACTTGTTTATCCAGAGAAATAAAGAATATCTTGACGAAATTAAAGAATAAACCAATGAAACTCTTTCTTCTGCCCCCCTCGGTGTTTTCATCTTACCACCACACACTAAAGGGGGGCACCTATATCATAAATGTTGGTTTTTTTGTTTACTTTTGATCCTATTTTGACATATTATTTCATATAATGATAATACATTAACCTTTATGGTCAATGCCAAGAAATAAACATATGGACGCGTGTTTCTGCCATCAATTAATGCCCTACCTTCTTTTTTCTTTTTTCAGTCATTTTTGGGGGAGACTATGCCCCACCCCAGATGTTTAAGTCCATTTAAACAACAAGGTTTCCCTAATGGTCTTCCCGTCTTTGTTGCAGATACGTAATCCCATATGACCCAATCTTTTAATTCAAAACCTTTGACATTTAGAAGGTAGTGGCCGTACCATTTCCCATCCCTGCATTTCACCTTGCAATGCTCGATACGGGTCTCGTATCCCATCTCAAGGAACACCTTCTCGAACAATTGACACGCATCCGTACAATTGATGCCAGTGGTTGTCATCCGTCGGAGGGCCTCCTCACTGCTGAACTGATCATTATAATAATAGTTGTACTTGCATTTCTCTGACACCAACCTGTACAATTCACTTGCATCAAGGAAGAGGCCGATCTCCTGTATCACTCTCCGAGTCCACTTCCCATCCAATCGTGGGAGGGGCCTCATGGACTCGATCATCACATAGGAGGGCTCACGGCCTTTATCCGCCTTGAACCTGTCATACCTGCGTAGCATGTCCTTGAAGGTTGCGAGATTCACATAGTCCCCGCTTCTCCCCAGAGGGTCGAGGTAGATGAGGGCTGGTTCACGGCCAGTCTTTTTCTTGAACGCCCCATATCTGCGTAGCATATCCTTGAATTTCTTCAACTCCACCTTGCCTTTCTTTAACTCCATGAAGGATCACCAACCATAAACAGCCACCTTGCCGGTCAGGACACCGTCCTGGCTTGAAATATTTAATGAATTAACATTAGATGATGTATTCGTCCATTGAGCAATATGCTCTGCCCTGAAAAAGTATTCCCCGCCTATTATATTGTTTTCATTGACAAACAGCCTCCTAATCCCATTTTTAAGTGAAATCAATATATTCCCAATATTCAAACATTGGACATTCAATGATTCCCCCCTTGCGAACAAAGGGTAAGGGAACGGCCAATTGGACAAACGTTGATGTCCACCACTCGAATCCGTATAATGCATGTAATTAGAGTAGTTCCCCATAGCGGTGTCCCCATTCGGGTATATAGCAAAATATGGGTTTGATCCAGAAGAGTAAGTCACGATAACAGCATATTCAATCCTCAAGAAATCATAACCGTCCGGGGCAAGAGTGAATGACTGAACGGGACTCAGAAACTCCAAATCATCAAGTAAAACCCAGTGCGTGCAACCACCACCCCCACCCGAGCTTATTCCCAGAAACTCCAAGAGGGCCTCCCTATCAACCATGTGCTGATCATCATTCCAATCCCCCGCCGTCACCGGGCCATTAATCTTCCGATTATGCCAGATCATAGACTATGCACCCGCCACACTAAACGATCCACATATCCATTCCCCGGGATGATCAGAGACAACGCAGGCTTATTCACAAAATCAGATGCCTTCACATACTTCCCAGTCATCACTCGCAACTCATTAGCACTAAAAACAGTACACGCCATAGTCAAAGATGACCCTTGCAGATATCCCTCCAACCTGCCACCTAACAATGCATTCCCCTCCGTCAATGGACTTGGAAGAGTGAAGAGGGGGAGGCCGGGGCCACTCGTAGCACCATAACTTGGCCCCGAGGCAGAAAGAAGGAAATATGACCCAGAATACCTCGACTCAGTACTATCACTATCCACCCGCAGATAAACAGGAGCATCATTCGAA
>NZ_JBNASF010000046.1:0-4487 GCF_049720995.1 Methanothermobacter sp. | reverse complement strand
CTCGCAAACTTTAGGGAATACTTAAACAGAGCACTTTCTGATCCAACATCCATTGTTGGACCGACACCTCTCTCACTTATTGGACCGACACCTTTCTCACTTATGCCTAATCCTATTAAACCTATTAAAGAAATGTTTTCTCCTGAAAAACTTTTTGAGGGGATCTATGGCCCTGAGAAGTGGAGTAAACTAAAGGAAGTACTGATGCAGAATAGCAAGACCTACATTGAGGATCCTATACGTGAGGAACTTTCCAAATTATTCCAGGATCCTGGAAGGTATATCATTGAAGGCTTTGGGCAAGTATGGAATGACTTCAAAGTGTGGGTCATGACCCACATCCCATCATTTAAGTGGCCACAACTACCTAAACTTCCTCTTCCTAATCCTGTAACGGCTCTGCAGGAGATGTGGAACAAATTCACAGGATGGGTTAAGGAACATATTCCCACTTTCAAATGGCCAAAAGTCCCCAATATTTCCATGCCTAACCTTGTGGCGCTGATTCAACAAGCATGGAATAAGTTTCTTGCGTGGGTCAAGGAACATGTCCCCAAGTTTAAGTGGCCTAAATTACCTAGCCCATCCATGCCTAACCTCGTATCGTTGATCAGCAAGGTCTGGTCCTCCTTCACATCATGGATAAAATCAAGATTCAGTGGTTTCAAGTGGCCCAAGTTACCATTACCCGATTTCTCAGGCATCGCGGCCCAATTCAGGAGTTGGGGGTCACGTTTCATATCTAACCTTGCAGCAGGAATCCGTTCAGCGATTCCTAACCTAAACAGTGTTCTTAGCATCATAAGAAGGTTGTTACCATCATCACCACCAAAAGAGGGGCCATTATCCACTCTGACCTATGAGATTATGCATGAATATGGTTACCTCCTCGGGACACACTTCAATAGGGGATTGAGTGCTACAATCCCCGGTACCGTTGAGAGCCTCGGGAAACCGAGTCTCGTAATGCCATCCGATGTGACTGCTGGTCGGGGGTCATCCATGTTGATGGGTGGTTTGAATCTGCAGATAAATACGAATGTCTCCGTGGATAAGATTGAATCTGAGGTGGATGTGGATGATATGGCTCGGAGGATAACGGATAAGGTGAAGGGTACGATGCGTGAGGAACTGAATAGGCAGGGCATACCATCATACCTGTATGGGCGAGGTTATGTGACGGGGGTGAGATGATTATATATGGTGATTGGAGTATACAGGGGCGTAAACCCTCAGGGATAGTATCCGTGCAGGTGAATCTCCCCACCGTAACCCTGCATTGTGTGGCTCTCCCCAAGCCCGGGAAGACCCCCCTGGATGAGGTGAAGGCTTTCATGGAGTTGGCGAAGTATCAGATAAGCAACGAATACCTTCTGAATAAGGGGACATATGTTCAGGGAGATAGAGGTCGTGACCTCCTCAACATCACTGATGGGGTGAATATCTATAAGGGCATGATTGAACCACCAGACTATCAACTCGACAAGTTCAGTGATGAGATCATCGAGTACACCCTCACAATTCATCTGGAATTACCCTCCGATGTCAAGGAAGTGTTTAAGGCGGGGGCGTTCTCCCCATCATCATTCAATGATTTCTATTTCCATGTGGGTGGAGAGTGATAGTTTTGGTGAAGGATTTCAGGTTCATAGAGTTCGGTGGCCGTGGATGGGTTGATCTGGATGAGGAGTTCATAGTGGCTCGACGTGGCGACACCATCAAGGGGTATGCTGTCCTCAAGAATACTGGGACGGAGCCCATCGAGGATCTCCTGATCATCCCGGGGCCAGACCCATTCGCATCGTTCAGTGAGAAACAGTCATGGATGAATGACCTGATGATGTCCTCAGTATTATTTGAGGAGCCCCGTCTCCCTGACAAGATTCACCCTGGTGATGAGGTGATGATCGAGTATAGTATTCAGGCCCCTTGCAGTGGCCCATTTCAGTTTATCATCCTCGGGACGGCCACTAACTCATCAGGGTCTGCATTCCCCGGGTACCCTGTGAATTATAGGGCCGGGATTTACGGGCCATATATTACTCGGGAGGAGTGGATCATAGATTTTGTCCTCCCCAGCCCTCCGAGGAGGAGCAGGTTCGATTATGAGGATATCCTCATAGAACCCTTGACTCCCGAAGGGGCGACGGCAGGAGATACGCAGTTCATCCCATGGATCTGGTTGAAGAAGGGATCCGGGGATGAATGGAAGATACGGGCCTACATGAGGGCTCCGGGTGGGTTCGCCCCGCGTATCACGGATTACTGGATGGGGTTCATCTATACGGGGTTCAGTGTCCCTGTTGATCCTGGCCGCATCATGAATTATGACTGGTTGAAGTCTCAGTCTGCAACGGCGACTGTGAATGTGTCATGGCAGGAGGCCACCATGCTCACAGATTACTTCCTATTGAAGGGTGTGATAAGGTGAAAGTCCTCTTAAATGGTAGAGAGGCTCGTGTCATTGATTTAAACGCGAATCATATGATTAACTCTGTGGCGAAGGCTTCATTCTCCACACCAGAGACCGTCCGTGTAGGGGCGTCTGTAAGTATCATCGGCGATAATAATGAGGGTCTCTTTGGGGGGTATGTAAATTATGTTAGCTTAGATTATGGGAGTATGATCTCTCAGTGTCGGGCGATATCCTCCCCGATTCATAATCGTCTGATGCAATACACTTATACTTTTAAGGAGGCAGAGTTTCATTCATGGGGCCTGATTCTCCTCCGGTTCCTGCAGGCCTGTGGGGTCTCCTTGCATCCACGATCCTGCATCCCATCACAGTCAACGAGCAGGGCGGGTAGCAGTTACCTGTACGGTACAATGATTCAGCCGGGCAAATCCACACTTGAGACTTTCATGAAGTTGCATCCATTCTATGGGAAGGTGGAGACTGAGGGGGATGTTAAGAAGGTGTCGGTGACATGGACGGAGTTGATCCAGAATCTGATGGAGGAGACGGGTCGTGACCTGTTTTGGGTTCTGCATGGGAAAACGGTGTATATCGGCTGCAAGGGTAGTGCAGGATTCGAGGTTAACCCTAAACTGTTGAAGTCATTGAAGATCACAGAGGATGCAACAGAGGTTGTCGAGTCTCTTGAGAATCTGAGGGTGGTGTACTGAATTGGTCTCGGATAAGTGGCTGCAAGAGAACCGTGGCTGGTACCGTGTCCCCCTAAAGGGTTCAGAGATCCAGTTCCTTGAGGGGGATGATTGGAGCGTGGATGTGGGTTGGGCCCTGGGATGGACTCGTAAAAAGACAGGTACATATTCTCCCTTCACTGATCCGGGAGCCTCGGCTGCAAGATTCTGCTTCACTTATAAACCGGTGGAGAACTGGCGTTACATGGTGATAGAAGCCCCTAACTTCAGTACACCCCTCGGGGTTTCGAGTAAGGGTGCGTCTGTGATGGCTCAAGGGGGCAGACCCTCGGCTACTGCTGGGATATGGACGGTGGCATGGACATCCGGGCCTACCACTTATCCTAACTGGGATAAGGAAATTAAGGCCCTCGTGATTAACCCGGGGTACTATGTGAATAAGGATTGGATTGTTAATATGAAGTACTGGTCATCTGCAAGGTCAGGGCCGGTCTTCAGCGTATCCACAATTAAATTGTATAAGGTGGGGTCCCCCGGTGGTGAGGGCGTCCCCCTCCCAATATTTGAGGAATCGGAGCATGATAATCCTGAATGGGGGAATCGCAACCCTCGGGGCCCATCACCGGCGGGGCCTAAATATGGGGATTACGGGCCAAGTCATAGTGGTAACCCTGTGGGTGGTAGGACTCCTCCTTTTGAGGAGGCTAAGGAATCTGATGGTTCCCCGAGTACGCCGAGTGTTCCTACTGAGACTGATACGAAGGATGTCGGGTCTGACCTCTTCAACAAGGATACTGATAGTGATGAGAAGAATCCTCTCAGTGACAATCCCAGAGTATCAGAGAAGGCCACGAGGCCGAATAGTGAGGTGGACTGCGTCGTTGAGGGGTACTTTGATTGCCGTGTAGGGGATCATATGATCATCCCTGAGGATCCCCTGCGGAGGAGGTTCATTGTGACTGAGGTGGAGTATGATTTCAGTGGGGGGGCCCTCAGGACATATATCCATGGTTCGGTGGATGGGGATATCCGGTCGAGTACAGTGACGATCCTCACAGGGGTGGTGAATTACTTATTGGGTAGGAGATAAATTGGGTAGGAGATAAAAAAAGGATAGTGTGAAGAAGGTGAGTGTGGGGTGTTAGTTTGGTTTTCAGAGTGTATCATAAGGCTGTTGCTTCTCAGGAGCATCAGGTGACTGGTGATGATTGGAATGATGAGCATGCCATTGAAGATATGGATGTCTTCATGTCCCAGTATTGTCTGCAGATCCCCCGGACGGGGGCGGGGTCTGAGACGGCGATAAGTGGTGAGTACACTGTCAATATGAATTATACTCATACGAGTCTCCCCTCAGAGTTCCTCATTGAGTTCAAATGTCA
>NZ_JBNASF010000045.1:0-4543 GCF_049720995.1 Methanothermobacter sp. | reverse complement strand
CATTTAAAGAATAATTTATCCTTTTGAGGGCCTCTAGTTTTTTCTCAATCTCCTCCTTGGAGGGTTTCACCCTGGGGGGTTCCATATGAGCCAGGTGATATTCTATGAATACACTGTACTCAAGTTCAAGTATCTCCCTTAAGCTCCACCCTGTCTTCATGCTGAGCTGGTAGATCCCCCTTTTGAGGGAGATCCACTCCTCCTCCGGGTTCCACTCTTTTTTTCAGTATTTTCAGTACCCCTAGGGTCTAGTTCATCAGTGGATACCCCTATGATATCAGGGTTCCCCAGCTCTAACATGATATTCACGATCTCTGTGACCATGTATGGGGCTAATTCTACGTCGGGTAGACTGTCAATGTACTCTGTTAGGGTCCCCTGAGCTTCCGCTTCCTTGTATTCTTTAGTGTCCCTGTACAGGGCCCTCTTTAGCCCTCTCTGCGCTAAGGGATAACTTATCCTGCTGACCTCCACTGTGAGTTTATCTATCCTATCCTTTAGTTCTTTAATTTTCTTCGCATCATCCTCTGAGACGCCCTCCCCACTCTCTAGCCTCCCGATGAACTCCTTGTAGGCTGTTGCTATCTCCCATGCCTCATTCCTTTTTTCGATAAGAGGGATCACATATTCGCTGTCAATGACCCTGTATCCTTCGAGCTCGACTTCAGTACCGTCCAGTTTAACCTTTTTCCTCCTCAGAAAAGAGAAACGTTTGGGGGTGGTCAAAGCGGGTCACCTTAAACTTTTGGTATTACTAGTGTTGGTGTGTCTGAAACGGTCATCTCAAGGGTGAATGACAGGTTGTCCCCGGCTTTACCTCCGGGTATGTCAGGTTTCAGTTTCACATTTTCAAAGTAGAACCGTCCCAGTGTCTCCCCATCCACGTGGTACACGGTGTACCCATATAGGTTGATGGGTTTGTCACGGAGTTTATATTGCTCGGCCCCTGTGGTTTCACCCACTTTGTAGTACATTAGTTTCCTGAACTGCTCCAAACCATTTTTGGAGAGTATCTGCTCAGATTTTAGGGTGATTGTTGTGCCAGCGTAGCTTGTTATCTTCGCCGACTCATTTAATATGCTGACCTCCTTTGTGTCCTGCTTCACATCAGGGGTGACATCCTGGGCAAGGAATGGTTCAAGCTCCTCCACATATGATACTTTCACACTATCCCCTGTGTCTGGTGCTGATGCGAGACTGAAACCCTTAGCGTATCCTTCATCCTCGTCGAAGAGGATGCTTGATACTGTTGCTGGTGAACCATCCACTGTCACTGTCACATCTGCTGGTTTCACTGTCAGGTCATCGCAGCTCCTAGGGAATATCGGTGGATTCTTCACATAAAAATCCTTATTCGTCCCGTCTATATCCCCTATTGGGGTTTCCTCCTGCACAGGTATCCCAAGGAAGAACCCAACATTCTCCCCTGTCAGTATAGTTTCTGCTAGTTTATCCACAATCATATCCATCACCTCATATTCAATTCAATCTCAAGCGTAACATCAAAAAGGACATAATACCTTCTATCATCCACTATGTCCTGCCTGATGTCCTTATCCCACCTAAGTAGGCGTACACGCGCACCGCCGACCTTTGTGTAGAGAAATTCTCTCATGATAGCCTCTAATGCATCATTCCTTTCTGTAACGGCCATTGTGACGCTATTGTCAACAACTTTCCACACACCCGTGAGATGCCCCTCTATTGTGGCCCTGTAGATTTTCCCGTCAAGGACAGGGTCTATTTTCTTCAACTGCTTTAAGCTCACTATGATAACCGATTCGCCCTCAATTTTCTCATTAAAGTCCAGGACAACAGTGTCACTGATATCCATTGATTCTAGTCTCTCCTTGAATGCAAGTTCCAATGAGTTCATGATATCAGCCACTCGATAAATGAATCCTCCACGATACCCTTCGCATCAATATAGGCGACTGCCGCAGAGAAATAATCATTCGGCGGGGCTGGCCTGGCATAGGCCACAGGATGTAACAGTTCCTCCCAATAGAGGGCCTTTTTCTCCACGGGGAACACCCATCCCCTTCCATAGAGGACCCATTGCAAGTATGGTACTGTGTTGGTCATCTCCCCCACTGATCCATTCACGCTCCATGTGTGGCTGATACGAAGTTCACCTGTCTTGATGGGGGCTGTGTTCATAGCTATTTCCTCAAGTTCTATCATGAGAAGTGTGACTGTCTGCTCAATACGATCCTCAACTTCATCATATTTACTCAGGAGTTCCTCCGGCTTCTCTATATCAATCCTTATCATGTTCTCACCCGTTTCAAGTGTAACTCCTGATGCGTCCTGTTAGGAATTATCAGGCTGACTGTGTATTCCCTGCCCCCCACTTCCAGTTTATCCCCCTCGTCAACCTCCAAGTCCCTGATTGTTAATGCGTATGCATCATAATCTACAACATGCTGGCCAATGATTAACCTCTCGTTCCCTGTGTTCACATGGAAAAATACTTTAATACTGTGTTGTGTGTCCTCCATTACTGGTTGGCCCCTCTCATCGCGACCCTTCATTTCACGGTGGGTGAGGATAGCATCAGCACCATACTTGTAGAGGGTCTGCTGAAAGCGTTTCAATCCGGGGTTAGGCACACATCCACCCCCTTATCGTTATGGTTTCCATATCCTGATGCCCTGTAACTTGAGCAGGGCTTTTTTGAACCTGTCACTGATGGGGTTTTCGATGATTGATTTTCTTGTTATGCTGAATCTTCCATCAGTAAATGATGAAACATCATCCATGTAATCTGTGAGAAAGGCCTGCAGAACTCCTGCAAGGACATACTCATCCTTAATATGATCCGGTGCCGTGGGGTTGATCCTCTCAGCGCGTAGACTGTACTCTTCGATTTTTCTAGTGATGAATGCCTCCTCTGAATCAGTTAATTCATCCCTTCGTAACTCTATACGTATATCTTCAGGTGTGATTGTCATAGCTGAGACCCCATATTATTCGGAAGGCTCCGGTGGATTTTCAAGGGTGCTGAGTCTCTGACTCGTGTACATCAAACCCAAAAGTAAGAGCGCCGTCAATCTATAAAGGCTTCTAATATCTCGCTGTCTGTTCCCCGACATTTCAATATACTCATTGAATTTCAGGAGTTCATAGGAGTACTCGCTGAGATCCTTGAGAAAACCAGGGGGCTGGTTAAAGAATTCATCGAAGTTGTTGATGTTTACACCTGGATATTTGATAGAGAATTCCTGAATCATACTGTCCAATCGTTCATTTGTATCCATATGATCCCCCATTCTAAACTGTTATGGTCGCTGATACTGCTCCCTTCTCGTCCTCATAATGGCAATCAGCCCTGAGACTCACAATGTACTCTGTACGTCTCATAGGGGCATCCCTCTGCGGCTCCACCTTTATGTTACGCCAGAACCCGTAGACCAGGTTGGCGGGTACTGTGAGAAGGGCCCTCACCTTCCCATCCTGGAGAGCATCAAGGGCCGGGACGTACTGGACGGGTAGGCCCTGATATGTCAGGTTAGGACCACCGATTATTGCCTGATCACCCACCGCTGATTCTCTGCCCTTCAAGTACTCCCTGTACGCTTCAAGGATATCCCATGAGACATAGAATCTCATCTGAGGGATCATCTGCTTGTACCTGTTAGGGACCTTCCCGAGCATCTCATCAAATAGGCTGAGTGGCCAGTCATCATCCGTTGGGCTTGCCGTTGTTGCCTGATTACCAGCCAGTTTCATCCAACCATCATTTATCTTGTAGAGCGCCCTGTCACCCGTGTAACTGGTATCAGCGTGTAGGAAGAAGCACTCCAAGTCATAACTCACACCCTGACCCAGTAGGGTGACGAGGGTCTGCTCGAACTGGGCCCTCTCAATGTTATCCTCGAGGGTCTCATCCTCTATGCTGATCTTGGTGATGAGCTCCTTCATGCTCAGGGTGTTAGTGGTGACATCCACTGAGTCCTCTGTTGGGGCGACCTTTGCACCTGTATTGTCCCTACCAGCTTCCAACTGGACATTCAATCCGATACGTGAAATGTCCACCTCATATGACTGTAGAGCATTCAGTATCCTCGCCTCCCCTATCAGGGATGATGATTCCCTGACTTCCCTGACGAACTGTCCGAACCTCTGGACTGGTAGGACTCCCCGGCCAAGGTCAGGGACATCTATCTTGGGGACTATTGCGAATGGCCTTGTGTACATGTCCATCATATCCATTGTATCACCTCAAATCTTCTATAGTGGTCTGCCAAACCTGTCCACACCCATCTCCTCATATAGTGTGTGGGCTCCCTTAACGGCTCCTACTTGGCCCTTAATTGCCTGCGCATCCTCCCCTTTTGGTTCATCAATAGTTTCTTCTGATGTTTCAGGCTCCTCAATGGCCTCATCTGATGTTTCAGGTTCACCACTGGGCTCTGTCTGGGTACTTTTTATGGATTTCAACTCATCCATCACTTCCTTTATCGAGTTTCTGAGCGAATCTATCTCAGCCTTCAAAGCCTGGACTTCCCCGGCACCCACTACTTCTTCAACTGTTTTGTCA
>NZ_JBNASF010000044.1:0-4601 GCF_049720995.1 Methanothermobacter sp. | reverse complement strand
TTGACCTCATTAGGGGATTAGGTAAAGATTTTGGCTGGTGATGGTTATGAATCCGCTTGACCTCATTAACCTTACAAACACAGGAATTTTCGTTATATTCACAGGTGCCGCGGGCATCATACTCCTTCAAAGGCCCCTTGATAAGATAATAATGTTCTCTCTGCTCCAGGGGGGCTTTGTGATGGTCCTCGCAGCGGCCAGATACCTTGACGTGGCCACGGCAGCGGCCCTTTTTGATCCCATATCCACTGTGATACTGCTCATGGCTGTTATGAGAATAAATGATGTGAGGACAGCGAGGGGTGAGGATCTTGTCTGATGTTTATGTATCATCTTCGAGAGGTGGGAAAGTTGCTTGAAACCCAGATATGGTTCTATGCAGGGGCCGCACTTGTAATAATAGGTTCCATTGCAACCGTCGCAGGTCCCGGTGTAAGGGACCCTATCGTCAGGATACTGAACACCGAGATACCGGCGGTTGGTGTTTCACTGATATTCCTCACCTACAACCACACACTTGCACTCCTCACCTTCATCGCGGCCACCACAATCATGACACTGGTACTGCTCAGGGCCGTTATAAGGCTCGAGGAGATGGGGGTAGAAGTATGAGCCTTGGAAGAATCCTCAACGAACTGGCAAACCCCAAGAGGATACCGCGTCTATTCGCATTCTCACTTGGACTCGTGCTCCTTGTGGGTTTCCTGGTACCATTAACACTGAATGAGAACCAGCTCTACCCGAGGCCACTCCCACAGGAACAGATTAACAGCAAGGATCCCCTGGCACCCTACGACCGTGGTGGGGTTCCACTTGAGGAACCAGGCAACGTGAAGTCCCAGTACCCCCAGTTTGAGGTTAACCTGGGTAAGATCACAGCTTACCTGTCACCGATAGCGATAGCGGTCAAGGGCCTTACCTACTACTTCGGAACCTCAATATACTCATCCCCGGGGGGTCTCATAGATGAGATACTGTACTACACAAGGGGTCTTGACACGGTCCTTGAGTCAAGCATACTCATGATGGCATTCACCATAGCATCATGGGTCGCCCTTAACTTCACTGTGAGGAGGCGTAAACCATGATGGTACCTGAATTCACAGTTTCACTCTTCGTCCCGGCTGTCTACACGGGACTTGTAGCGGGATTCATAGCGCTCCTTGGGATATCATTCCAGAAGAATGACCTCAGCGCACTCATAATCACCGATATAGTGGGAATAGCAATGCTTGTGATCGTTGCAGCGGTCGGAACCGACCTTGCAGAGGCCCTCATACTCCCCGGGCTGGTGGTTGAACTGGCCGAGATAATGGCCATCTCGGAGATACTCATTTCAAGGGAGATGAGGATCCGTGGCGAGGTGGAGGAGATTGAACACGTCCCGATGGAACTCGAGGTCTTCAGGACAGCCCCCAACTTCCTGGCACTTGTACTCATAGCCTACGGCGTGTTCCTCACAGGTTTCACAGGGGGTGCGGTTGCAGGTGCAGGTGTTCTGTTCTACGCTGCAACCAGGAAGGCCCGTGGCCTGCCGGTGGCTGAATGGAATGGTATAGCGGGTGTCTCAGGTATAACCTGGTGCCTATGGCTTGCAGGTTTCCTGATATTCTTCACAGCACCACAGCTCTGGCTCCCGGCCCTGTTCCTTTCAGGTTGCGGTATACTGATCAAGGTGGCCAGCAAGATGGGCCTCATCGGGGTCCTTGCAAGGGAGGAGATCAGGGAAGCAGGGGGTGATGAATGATGGATATAGCGTCCCTTGGTGGTGAGCTACTGGGTCAGATACCCTTCGGGGACATAGTGCTCTACCTCACACCATTCAACCTGTTCATGTTCGCATCTGTACTCATATTCACGTTCCTCATAGCCATAAGCCGGACAGAGACCCAGGTTGAGACAGAGTTCGGGTCACTGGGTAACCGGAGGGTTGAGGTTGACACAGCCGAGTTCAGGATCAGGAGGTTCCTTGCAATAGTCTGTGGACTTGCAACTGCAGGCGCGATGGTTACAGGTGACCTGTTCAACTTCACACTCTTTGTGGCACTCATAGGAATAGTTAACATCGGTATAGTCTCAGCGGTGAGACAGGTGGATGTGCTTGATGCGGCCTTCCAGTATGGACTCATAGCCATGATGGCTTCACTTCCCCTCTTCGGGGGCGCGGCCATGGTGCTGGGCTCATCAGGTACACTGAGTCTCCTTGAGCTATCCCATATCGGGGGGAACCCCATGATAAGCTTTGCAACCATCCTCCTTCTGATGGGGGTTATAGGTGAGACCGGTGTTGCACCGTTCTATGCAACCAAGGCCGAGATGTTCCGGACACCCGGCTCACCCTTCATACTCATAATACACCTCAGCTCCCTCCTGGTGATTGTGAGGGCCATTGAGGTTTTACTGATAGTTGCACTCTGAAGGTGAGATCATGAATAAACTTAAAGCAGGAAGCCTTACTGCCCTGATACTATCAGCAACCGGGATAATCTATGCCCTCCTCTTCAACCCACCGGCGTGGGTGGTGTATGGCGTGGCCATATTCCTCATCCCGGTCTTCATACTCTCGGTGGGGATACTCTCCATGGCGACACCAGAGAAGGATGAGGCTGACGAGAGGGTTAACGAACCATTCATAGGGTACTGATGATCATGGAACCATACTTTGCGGTGATGAAATGAATCTGATGGGAAACATCATAGTTAACGTTACAATAGCATTTCTGGTGGGGAGCCTGCTGCTGGGGTTCCAGAGGAAGGTGATGGCGAGGATACAGAGGAGGCCAGGACCCCCTGTTATACAGCACCTCCTCCACACCCTTAAGTTCTACATAAAGGAGTCATCGTTCCCCAGGACGGCTGCCATGCCATTCTATGTGGCTATAGCGGCGACACTCTGTGGTATCTGGATTAGCGCGGTTATCGTGGGGCCTGTTCTTGAGGGCTCACTCCTGCTCTTCTTCGGGATATACGCCCTCCACAAGATCGTTGAGCACAACGCAGGATCATCATCCGGTTCACCGTATGGTAAGCTCAGCTGTGTCCGTGCGGTTTTCTCTGCTGCAGCCGAACTGCCACTCTTTGCGGTGCTCGCCATCATATACCTGCAGACCAGGACGATGATGATATCCGACATCATAGGCTACCAGAGCATCCACGGGCCACTCATACTTAAGCTCCCCCTGGCGGCCATGATGTTCTTTGTCCTCATACTCTCAAAGGCACCGTACTCACCATTTTCCATAACCAAGGGTAAGGACATAATATCCGGGTATGAGACAGAGCACTTCGGGGTCCTCAGGGGCTACCTGATGATCTCAGAGTCCATTGCATGGTACATGCTCCTCTGGATATTCCTCACGGTATTCATAGGCGGCCTGAGCCTGCCGCTATACATCCTGGGAATGGTGATTATCACGGCGGTAACGGCATTCATAAACGCAACAACACCAATGCTGAACCCCAACCACTCTGTGGCCATACAGGTTATCCTGGCATTCGCCGGTATAGCAGGGTCCATCATTCTTATGCTTGTAATGTGATAGTAATTTAGAGAGGGGATTTAATGGAGAAAGGTCTAACGGTACTCACGGCACTTGTTGCGGGCGGAGTAATAATCGTGAGCCTGCTTGCAGCCATCATGCAGAGGATATCTGTAATACCGGTCACATTCCTTGCAGCCATATTCATGGTTCTACTGCTCATGGCGGGCAGTGAAAGGGTCTCTGAACTCTCAGAGGAACTTGAAAGGGCTGCGTTCTTCGCGGTACTGGCACTCTTCATAATTTCATTCCTGGTCCTCTACAGACCGGTATAATCAAATTCACTGGTGATAATATTGTATGGAATATACCTTGTATACACGGTTTCCTTTATCGCTGGCTCGGTAACCGGTTTACTCTTAAGCTACCGGAAGTACAGGGAGCCATTTGTGGAGGAAAAAATAGACCCACTGGCACTTATAGTAGCCCTCGTGGGGTGGGCGGTGCTTGTGAATGCGGCCCTGGCACCCTTCACCCCTCTTTTAAGGACCGGGGGGTTCTTCATGGTCGCCCTGGTTGCCGGTATGAGGCCAGGGTATGGTAGATACGAGACGGTCCTGGGGGCTGCGGTGGCTTTTATCATATGGCTCCTGGCCGGGACCCCGGGGTGGTAGTTATGGATGAAGGAGAACTCATGAGGCTCATGAAGAGGAGGATAATTGAAAGTTACCGGTGGCAGGAGGATGTTGTGAAACCACTCTCCAGGGAACTTGAAATTGATCTGGAGGAGTTCCAGGAGATACTCATGGATAAACTGGACATGTCCAGCCTTGAGGCCCTCCACCCCAGATTCGAGTCTGCAAGGCCAAGGTGCATAAAGGAGAAGCTGCACAGTGACCTCCAGCTCTGCTGGTTCGTTGATGTGATGGAAATCGTGGATGCTGGGGATGCAGAGGCACTCAAGGATGAGATAACAGGGATGATCCTGGATGGAGCCGAATACGGAGATGCCCTTGCTGAGGGGAAGAGGAGGCTCCATGAGATACTCCGGTCTTAAGATTGATCATGAGTGGATGTAGAGGTAAAGAAATGTTGGATGTTCTTAAGCTTAAGATTGATCAT
>NZ_JBNASF010000043.1:0-5347 GCF_049720995.1 Methanothermobacter sp. | reverse complement strand
CACCACCGAGTTCAGGTTCTGCTGCAAAGAACGGCGGGTTCACATTGTCTGGATGCTGTGTACTCATGCATCTTGGAACCTTCATGTTTAACACTCCAGAGTGATATTGTCGGGGATAATATAAAAACATGATCACATAATATTATGGATTCAAGTATTATTTAATTGCACTTCATTTAACCATTTTTATTACTTTATTTTAAGTGTATAAGATTTAAATAGTTGTTCTGCTAAAGTTGTTCTATAATTAACAAAATAGGAGGTGAATGTAATTAAAAAACAGGGAATAATAGCAGCTTTTCTACTGATTTCAGTGATACTGACATTGATAGGGGGTGTTTCAGCAACCAGCAACTCCTCAAACACCACAGGGGATGAGATAAACTTCCTTGTAATAGGAACAGACAGGACCACCAGCCAGATGGTAAGGGTGATGCATAACATCTCAGCCGATTACCCCCATATAAAGTTTAAGGCGAGATCTGTGAGCCAGGCAGGCAACAATCTCACAGAGCTCCCGGAACTAATCGAGTGGGCGGATCTCATCTACCTGGACAACATTGAGGGCGGCCCGGTATCAGATCGTATCCTGGAGTTACACTCTGAGGGGCGGATGAACAACAAGACAGTGGTTGTCATGGGAATGCCAACATGGTACGTTCCTCTCATCAGGATAACAAATATCGGAGGCACCCGTTTTGTATCACAGAGCGGACAACCACTTACTGATGTCCAGATGCAACTGATGTACCAGCAGCTCAGGGGTTACACTGCAAATTCTTCGCTGATAGATGAGGTGAAACTCCAGTATCTTGCAGCTGCAAATTACATTGAGGCATACAGGTACCTTTCAAGGGATCTTTTAATGTACTTCCTTGCCCTCAAGTACCCTGATGGGGGTTTCACATACAGTCCACCAGTATCAACCAAGCCATATGTCATATACAGAAACGGAACCGAGTATCAGAACTTTGCCAGCTACTCATCATTTATCAGACCTAAAAGACCAACCGTTGGAATAATTGCATACAGACATGTGACCCTTGGAAGGGGTGATAGCAACATTCTGGACTCACTTGTGACTGAACTTGAAAGCAGAGGTATAAACACGATACCGGTGGTTGCAGAGGGCAATCCTGCAAACGGCCTCAATGTTATAAGGGCAATCAGCGAGTATTTCATTGATCGAACAGCAAACACTTCAAGGGTCGATGCCATAATCAACCTGGCATGGCTCATAGGGGGGAGCATGGCTCAGGCAAATGGTACAGACTTCCTCTCAAATTTTGGCGTTCCTGTATTTTCACCACTACAGGTCTGGTCAAGCGGTTATCTTACCACAGACTACTGGCAGATCTCACAGCAGGGGCTGGACTACAGTTTCGGATCGGAAATGGCAATCGAGGAGACACAGGGGCACATTGAACAGATACTCATTGCAACAATGAAAACATCAGTGGATCCTGTAACAGGAGTTGAAATGGTCGCCGCCGATGTCATACCCGAGAGGCTCATGAGGATATGTGAGAGGGTTTCAAACTGGCTGAAACTCCGATACATGAATAACACTGAAAAAATCGTGGCACTTGTCTACTACAACTATCCACCTGGCAGGGAAACCCTTGCAGGGGGCAACTCTCTAAACGGCCCTGAATCAATACTCAGCATTCTCAAGCTACTTAAGGAAAATGGTTACACGCTGCAGGTACCATCAAACGTTGATGAACTGATAGCCACCATGATGGAGCGGGGAAGAAACATTGAACTTGCAGGTGAACTTGAGAATGCATCAGCAAGGATGGTTCTCTGGGATGTATCTGAATTCATGGAATGGTTCAGAAAACTACCTGAGATAACCAGGAAGGAGATGGAGGAAGGACCACTTGGCTACATTGACGTACTGGCATCCAAGATATACACGGTTCCAGTCAGCAAAAGAACGGTTGAACTCAACAAGCTGATTACACATACAGTGACAGAATGGAAGAAGGGCATTGAATCAGCTATAAAGGAAATGGGTAACTATCTGAACATAAATCAAAGGGAAAGGTCACTCGAACTCCTTGAAAGGGTTTACAATGCACTTCAGGGGATAGTTAACTGTGAGGACAGATGGGCAGAGTTTCGCATAGCAAAGTCAGAATTCCTTGAAATGAGGATACCTGGCCTCTGTGGCTGGGGAAAACCGCCCGGCGATTTAATGGTGATTGAAAGGGTCGGGAAAAAGTACTTCGTGCTGCCAATAATAAGTTTCGGTAATGTTTACATCGGACCACAGCCAATGAGGGGCTATGAGGATGCATCAATGCTCTACCACAGCCAGGTTATACCACCAACATATCAGTACCTTGCATTCTACGCCTATCTACAGACAGGGATCAATGCAAGCGCAATAATCCACCTTGGGCAGCATGGAACATATGAATGGCTTCCCAGAAAGGACATAGCACTTTCAGGTTCAGATTACCCTGACATCTGCATTGGCAACGTACCGGCAATATACATATACAACATGGATGGAGTCGGCGAGGCCATACATGCAAAGAGGCGGGGACTTTCAGTTGTCATAGGGCACCTGACACAGCCATTCACAGGCTATACACTGACAGAGGAGATGAGCCAGCTCAAGAATCTCATCGGCCAGTACATGCTGACATCAAGCGAAGGAAGACCTGCTGTCTTCAACGAGATAAAGAGGCTTGCAGAGAACCTTAACCTGCTCTTTCTGATTGATCAGGGAAATATGGATGAATCAGTTGACTCACTTGACGAATACCTGAAGGGACTTGAGAACACGGTGACCCCACTTGGACTTCATTCATTTGGTGTCGACTGGACCACTGAGAGGATCATGGCACTTGCAACCACTATACTCACAAGAAACCGCATGATCCCTGTAAATGGAACGGTGTATCTAACTCCAAAGGAGGCACTCGCAGGTTTACCCGGGGCACTTGATTCAATCATCCTCCAGATAATATCAGGAACATCACTGCGGGATATAATCATGGAATTGCAGGTGGCTGCTGGCAGAAACCTTACATCCACAGAGCTCAAGGCACTTAACCTCACATACACATATGTGCGGAATATAATCATCAGCCCAATGATGGAAAGAAAATCACTCCTCGATGCCCTGAATGGCCGTTACATTGCAGCAGCAACAGGTGATGATCCGGTGAGAAATCCAGCATCACTTCCAACAGGAAGAAACCTTTATGGCCTCGACCAGCAGAAGATACCATACAACACAGCATGGATAAGGGGCAGAACACTTGCGGAGGACGCCCTCAGAAGCTTCAATACGACTCCAGAGCAGCTCGGGGTGATACTGTGGGCTACCGAGACACAGAGGGATCAGGGCGCCACAGTCTCATTTATAATGAGGCTTCTGGGCGTTGAGCCTGCATATGGTGGAACAGGAGGCTCAAATGTAATTGGAGTCAGGGCCACACCACTTTCACAGCTCAACAGACCAAGGGTGGATGTCGTTGTAACAATAACAGGTGTATTCAGGGAAACATTTCCACAGGTTGCAGTTCTCCTGGACCGTGGATTCAGGGCTGCACTTGCAGCTTCATACAACACCATCGTAGAGTCACTTAACAATGAAAGCCCGGTTATGAGGTCAAGGATAATCAGCGCCCTTGATTCAGCGGTTAAGACGATAAAGGAAGCAGGGATGTTCACTCCAGGAAACGATTCACTCGAGATGAACAGCATAGCAAGGCACTGGCTATCTGATGTAAGGCATCTACTTGGAATGGGAATCAATGAGACAGAAGCAGGAAGGGCAGCTATACAGAGGGTTTTCGGACCTCCTGGAGGAGAATGGGGTTCAAAGACTGTCCGTGAAGGCGTGCACATGACGGATACATGGGAGGAGAGAGAGGAACTTGCAAGGGGATACATAAGTGACATGGGCTTTGCATATGCAGAGGACAGCTGGGAATCCGTGGGAACAGCAATATTCACAAGGAGGCTCTCAGCGGTCACGGCGGCGTACCACTCAAGGTCAACCAATGTTCATGGAATACTTGACCTCGACCACAACTTCGAATTCCTCGGTGGCATGAGGCTGGCTGTGGAATACCTCAGTGGTAGCGTACCCAGCATGTTCATCCTGAACCAGAGGGACCCTGCATCAGCAACGGTTGAGACAGCATCACAGTTCATAATGAGGGATCTTCACACCAAGTTCTTCAACAAGGAATGGATAGAGGCAATGATGAAGGAAGGTTATGCCGGCGCACGATCAATTTCCAGCGACTTCTTCTCAAACATGTGGGGATGGCAGGTGGTTGCACCGGAGGTCATCAATGACAGAATGTGGAACGATGCCCTTGATATATATATGAAGGACAGGTACAGTACCGGTGTAAGTAAGTGGCTTTCAGAGGGTAGCAACGCATACTCCATGATCGCAGTTTCAGAGACGTTCCTCAAGGCAGCCTACAGGGGATTCTGGTCAGCAAGTTCAGAGGACATCCGCTTCGTTGCAAATACATGGGCGAGACTCGTTAAAGAAAATGGTGTTACAGGCGGACACATGGATATAAACATGGTTACGTGGACCCTCCAGTACGTTGACCCTGACCTTATTGAGGCAGTGAAGAACAGGCTTTACGCTGCAACAAAAAGCTCAGCATTCGCACCTTCATCCGATGGATCCACAACGGATGTACCATCCACTCCAGGGACATCAGGTGGTGCAACATCAGGTTCAGGTATATCAGAAAGCTTAGCTAGAAGGGGAACATCCACTTCAGCCAATGATGGTGGAGCCCCGGACCCAGAATCACAATCATCAGAGGTCGATGAAGATGGAGGATCATCAAATACAAGGGCATATGAGGTTAAAAAACAGCACCCAATCAGTGAAGAGAAAAGTGAGATACCCGTATATGCGGTAGCTGGAGTAATTGCCCTCCTGTGCCTCATTGGACTTGGATATTACCTCGGTCCAGGGGGCACATAAACCCATTTCTTTTTTGAGTAATCATATAAGGATTCTGGTTCTTCACTATTTTTATGAATGTAAAAATGAGGGATAGAGAAATTAACTATGAGATAATCTATAGGAATTTTAAGAATCCCCGAATAGAACTCAGATTCAACAGCATCTGTCTCATACTCCCCAGTGATTTCAGAGGGAGGCCAGAGGATCTCCTCCTATCCAAAAAGGACTGGACTTAGAGAAAGCTAGATGAGCGTGAGGAGATGCTGAGGGTCGCATCAGGCTTTGAACTTCAGGAGGGTGAGGATGAGTTCAGGTGGTGGTTGCAGCTCCCGCGGCAATCTCAGCTTCAACACACTCCTCTCATACCTCCCTGATGAACTATCTGAG
>NZ_JBNASF010000042.1:0-6274 GCF_049720995.1 Methanothermobacter sp. | reverse complement strand
TGACCCTGAACCTGTCCCTGAGAACCTCTCTGAGCTCATGGATACTGTCAGATCAACCGGGGCTGATCTGGGGATAGCCCATGATGGCGACGCCGATAGAACAATATGTATAGATGAGAAGGGTGAATTCGTCCTTGGTGACAGGACCTTTGCCCTCGTTGAGAAGAGGATGCTCCAGGAGAACGGTGGTGGAATAATAGTTACAACAGTCGCAACATCATCAGCAATATACGACGTGGCAGAGGAAAACAATGGTGAGGTGATTGCAACCGCCGTGGGGGACCTCCTTGTGGCCAGAAAACTTAAAGAGACAGGGGGTCTTTTTGGGGGTGAGGAGAACGGCGGCCTGATATTCCCTGACTTTGTATATGGAAGGGACGCCGCCCTTACAGCCGCAAAAATCCTTGAGATAATGGCACATGAGGGAAGGCCCCTCTCGGAACTTGTATCAGAGCTTCCATCATATTACTCCGAGAAAAAGAAGGTAAAATGTCCCGATGAAATCAAGGCGGATGTAATGAAGATTGTGGCTGAAATGGTGGCCAGTGAACCAGGTGTGAGAGATATAGATACAACTGACGGTGTTAAGATCTTCACAGATGATGGTTGGGTTATAATACGGCCATCAGGTACAGAACCCATATTCAGATGCTTTGCAGAGTCAGACACCCAGGAGAATGCCACTAAAATGGCTGAATGGGGAATATCCCTGGTTAAAGAGGCAATCAAGAAACTTAAGAGGGTCTAGAGGTTTTCAAGGCACTCCTCCAGCAGTATCTCTGCATCCTCATTTTCAGGGTTTAACTGGAGGGCCCTGCTGAATGAATTCAGGGCCTCCTCAAATCTTTCAAGCTCCAGCAGCGCAACCCCTAGGTTGGTCCAGTAGACATCATTCTCCGGATCCATTTCAATGGCCCTTCTGTAGCATTCAAGGGCCTCTTCAAATCTTTCAAGTTCAAGAAGGGCGTTGCCCTTACGGTTCCAGAGATGGGGGTCCTGTTCATCTTCAAGGGCCAGTTCAAGGGCATTATTGTAGGATTCAAGGGCATCCTCCATCCTCCCAAGTTCTGAGAGCAGGTTTCCCCTGGCGGTCCATAACTCAGCATTCCGGTGGTCCCTTTCAATTGCCTTCTCATAGCATTCAAGGGCTTCAACAGGTTTTTCGGCCACCTCGAGCATAACACCTCTCCAGTAAAGCAGGGCAGGATCATGGGGCCTTATCTTCAGGGCCCTTGCACTGGCCTCAAGTGCCCCATCCACGTCACCGGCATTGAGGAGGGCTATGGCCATGTTGTTCCATATATAAGGATTTTCAGGAGCTATCCTTATGGCTCTCCTGTAGTTTTCAAGGGCTTCATCGAATCTCCCAAGCCTTGTGAGATTGTCTGCCAGTCTGTTAAGGACGTAGACATCGTCAGGGTCGATTCGAAGGGCTGCAGTGTAACATAGGCGGGATTTATTGAATTTTCCTGAATCAAAGAGTATGTCAGCCCTTCTGGTTATCATGGCCTTTTCATCGATCTTTTTGCCCTCCCATTCCTCCACCGGAAGCTTTCTGAACCTTATAACCTGGAATTCGGTTTCATCGTCCACCGCACCCTGGTACATCCTTTTAAATTCTTCCTCAAGTTCCTTGGCATCCCTGAATCCATCCTCCCTTGCCAGTTCATCGTTTTTCCTGAGCTCACCGAACCTGACGGTTTCAACGTCTGTGACCACTGCCTCGAATACCTTCTCACGGTCCTTGGAGACAAGGTTCCAGTAACAGTGAAGGCGATCCCCCACCCTTAGGGGTCTCTTCCATTTACGGCGTATGGTCATGGTCCTTTTTCCTGTTACAAGATCAATGTCCCTGCTGCTGAATGATAGTATGGGCACTTTGGTATCTCCCCCTGTTATTGAATTTCTTCCTCTCCGAACTCCTCGGTACGTATCTTAACCTTCCTGAAATGTTTTTTAACCTTCAGGGCAATTTCCCTGAGCATACCTGGTGATGGGGGCTCCAGGTCCTTCAGTTTTTCATCCAGGACAACCCTGTTCCTGAACTGCTGGATAACGTAGATGTCACAGTCTATGGACTCTGCGATAATCTTAATGTCCTCCTCGTCCAGGAGGCCCGGCACGAAGGTTGTCCGGCACTCAACAGTAACATCTGAACCGGCAAGAAGACGGAGGCTCTCCCCCACACCATCACATCTGACACCGGCAAGCTCCCTGTAACGGTGGAAGGGGGCCTTCACATCCACTGCAACACAATCAAGTAAGGGCAGCAACCTCATGAGGGCCCTGGGGGAGTAACCATTGGTGTCAAGCTTCGTATGGAGCCCCAGGGAACGGGCGTGCCTTAGCACCACCTCCACATCGTCCACCTGGAGGAGGGGCTCGCCACCACTCACCACGACGGCATCAACAAAGTCGGAGTATTTCTCCATGTCATCCATGATGGCTGAGAGATCAACTTCAACCCCTCCGTCTATTAGTTCTGGGTTATGACAGTAGGGGCACCTGAAGTTACATCCTGCTGTGAATATCACAAGGGAGAGTTTACCTGGATATTCAAGGGTTGAAACTGCCATTGAACCTATTTTCATTGAAATCACGGAATGATCTCAGCAAGAACCTCAATGAACCGTTTATCCTCCTCGAGGGTCCCAACACTCACCCTTATCCAGTACTCATCGAGACCTGAAAATGATGTGCAGTCCCTCACAATGATCCCCCTCCTGAGGAGCTCTTCTGCAAGTTCAGCAGCGGTTTTACCTGTACCCCTCACATCAAGGAGGATGTAGTTTGCATATGACTCAAATACCCTGAGGCTTTCAAAATTCTTAAGTTCCTCATATAGGTATTCCCTGCTCTTTATGGAGTACTCTGCAGATTTTTCTATGTAATCCCTGTCCTGGATGGTTGCAAGGGCCGCTGCATGGGATAGCCTTGTGAGGCTGAATACAGGTTTAACCCTGTGCATGTACTCTATAACCCCGGGGCTTCCAAGGCCGTAACCTATCCTCATGCCTGCAAGACCCATGACCTTCGAGAAGGTCCTCATTATAAAGATGTTTTCATGGTCAGATAAGAGATCCACATTGCTGACACCTGCAAATTCAAAGTAGGCTTCGTCAACAACCACTAGGGCGTCTGTGGACTCTGCAACAGTGGTTATATCCTTCTTATCTATGAGACCACCTGTGGGGTTGTTGGGTGTGCAGAGAAAGACCAGGCGGGTTGAGTCATCAATCGCATCAAGGACCGATTCAAGGTCAAGGCGGTTCTCCTCAACATCCCACCGTGCATGGACGGGCCTTGCATCATGCGCCCGGAGGGTGTATTCGTAGTACATGTATGATGGCATCGGCACAACGAAGGAGTCGCCCGGATCAATGAATGTTCTGCCGAGGACATCGATGATCTCATCTGCACCGTCACCACCCACTATCACCTGGTTTCCATCGACGCCTGCATAATCTGCTATGGCCTCATGGAGGTCTTCAAGGTTTGATTCAGGGTACCTGTGGGTGGATTGGAGTTCTCCTGCCATAGCCTTAACCGCTGCCGGTGATGGGCCCAGGGGGTTCTCATTGGAACCCAGCTTGATTATATCACTCTCTTTGAGGCCATAATTTTCTGCTATCTCCTTTATGGATCTTCCAGGTACATATGGCTCCATTTTATGAATTACTGGACGAACTCTGACCATAGAATCACTCTTCAACTCATACTTACATTATAGACCTGTTCGGTTTTTCAGTCTTCATATTCCTGCGCCAGGTGGAAGTACCTCTCTGCATTTTCCCTTATGGATTTTATTTCATCATCATTAAGTTCCCTGACAGCCCTTGCAGGAACCCCCATGATGAGGGTTCCAGGAGGAAAACTTTTACCTGAGGTAACAACTGCACCTGCACCCACCATGGAATTTTCGGCCACAAGGGCCCCGTTGAGGATGGTTGAATTCATGCCAACCAGCACATTATCCTGTATGGTGCATCCATGGAGAACCGCGGCGTGACCAACAGAGACGTGATTCCCCAACTTCACAGGGTACCCGCTGCTTGCATGGACAACACAGTTATCCTGGATATTGGAACGGCACCCGATCCTTATGGGTTCTATGTCACCCCTCAAAACAGCGTTGTACCATACAGATGAGCCATCACCTATCTCAACATCACCTATTATTCTGGCACCTTCGAAGACACGGTAGGACACATCAGCACCCCCATCAATAAATCCTCTGAGGCTCTTTCAGACCTTCAAAGACATTGTAAGACACAGGGACATCCCCATCAGTCCCTTACAATGTATTCCTGTTTGAGTATCACAAGTTTATCAGAGGGCACATCCTCGTATATGACGCAGCCGGCGCCGATACGGGAACCCTTCCCAACCTTGACACCGGGATTGAAGCTTGAGTTTATACCGGTTTTCACGCCATCACCGAAAACGGCTCCAAGCTTCCTGCGGCCTGTGTTGACAGATTCCTCCTTAACCATCATGCGCACAGGTCCATCATCAAACCGCAGATTGGCTATATTGGTACCGGCGGCTATGTTGCACTCTGCCCCTATGACAGAGTCACCCACGTAGCTGAGGTGGTTGACGTTGGTACCGTCCATTATGATGGAATTCTTGATCTCAACTGCGTTGCCAATGCTCACATTATCTCCTATACATGTATGGGCACGGAGGTAGCAGTTGGGCCCTATATCACAGTCTTCGCCGATGTAAACTGGCCCCTGGATGTAGGTACCTGACCTTATAATGCTTCCATCACCCACCATCACCGGGCCGTGGATGGTCACGCCATCCTCCACTTCCCCGCGGATGGCTCCTTCAAGGCCTTTCATGAGTTTTTCACTGGCATCCAGAAGCTCCCATGGCCTTCCAACATCTATCCACTCCCTCTCTGATACTATGGCCCTTACAGGGAGGTCATCCCTCACCTGCATCATTATGGTATCTGTTATCTCGTACTCTCCCCTCAGGGATAGGGGTGTCTGCTCTATGTAATCAAAGACCGCTGGACTGAACACATATATACCCGTATTTATGAGGTTCCCTGCATCAACATCAGGGGATGGTTTTTCAATTATCTCCCGCACGCGGTCACCCTCAAGCCTGACAGCTCCAAATGAACTCGGGTCGGGAACCTCACGTAGAACCATGAGGGTTTCGGGTTTCATATCACTGTAGGCAGATATCAGATCACCCACAAGCTGGATGTCGGTTATTATGTCGCCATTCAGTACGATGAAGTCGTCACTAACCATACCTGCGGCCTGGCCTATTGCATGGGCTGTTCCAAGGCGTTTTTCCTGTTTCACGTAGCTTATGTCAACCCCAAATTCGGATCCGTCACCGAAGTGGGACATCACCACATCCTCACGGTAACCGGTTATCATGATTATCTCACTGACACCATTGTCTCTGAGGGCATCCACACTGTACTCCACCATGGGTTTGCCTGCAACCGGCAGCATGGTCTTGGGCCTTGTAAGTGTGAGTGGCCGCATTCTTGTACCCTCACCAGCAGTCAGGACAACAGCCTCCATATCATCACCCTATCAGATTTTCAAGGTAACCACGGGTCTTCTCATGGATCTGACGGGCCTCATCCTGGGTCTTACCCTCAAGGGTTATCCTTATATATGGTTCTGTCCCTGAAGGCCTCACAAGAACCCAGCTCCCATCCTCCATTGATATGCGGACCCCATCTATCGTATTGATCTCTGCAGCGTCGGTGAACTCACGGCTGAGTTCAGAGGCCACCCTCTCCATCACCTCTCCCTTCTTATCATCGGGGCATGGAACCTTATCCCTTATATTGGGGTAGGATGGCACCTCATCCAGGAGCACCGAAAGGGGGCCCTTCCGTGAGATGAGCTCGGCGACCCTCAGGGCTGAGAGTATTCCATCGGGGCACATGCAGAAGTCAGGGTGCAGCCAGGTCCCTGATGGTTCTCCCCCGAAGTCAGCGCCCTCCTCTGCGATGGAGTTTGCCACATGAACATCACCAACCCGCGTCCTTATGACCTCGCCGCAGCCTCCAAGGCATTCATCCACACAGAGGGATGCATCCACGGTTGTGATGATCTTGCCCCCTATCTCCCTTGCCATTAGTGCCAGGAGTTTATCGAAGCTTGCGAACCTTCCCCTGTCATCCACAGCAACCATCCTATCGGCGTCGCCATCATGGGCTATCCCCAGATCAGCCCCGGTTGATCTGACAGTATCCATGAGCTCAGAGAGGTTCTCAGGGACAGGTTCAGGGTCA
>NZ_JBNASF010000041.1:0-6738 GCF_049720995.1 Methanothermobacter sp. | reverse complement strand
TGTACAGTCGACTGTACATAACTCCCCAAGGATACCTTCCCAGATGTACATACATCTTTTTTTCTTTGTACATACATTGACGAGAGTACCCCTGAGTATTCCCAACGTGAAACTAGTAAAACTCTGAACATGTTGGAGAGCACCCTGCAAACAATGATTTGCACGCACGTGGTTATAAACTCAAGCATACGGACTTGCAGAGTACTCACTATGCATTAGAAGTAAATGTTATTCTAGGAGTTTTTTGAGGATTTCTTTATTTTCCTCGATGTACATTTGAATGGCCTCGCATAGGGCCGTATTGAATGGTCTCTTATTGTATTTTACGGAAGCGATGATTCTGAATTTGGTGTGCAAGTCTTCTGGAACCGTTATAGTAGTTCTTATTTTACGTGTCTTTTTTTGTTCCATAGTTACTATGTGTCCCCTTTTGCTGTATATTTTTTACTATTATCAGCATATTCCTGTTCTATTGGATGGTGTTCTTCTGCTGAAACACTTAAAAATGTAAGGGATGTCATATATATCTTTCTATTTCTTTAAAGTAGAAAATAATATATGTTAAATATAAGATAGATACTTGTATCAAGGAGATGGTTTTGAATATGGATTGTGAAAATTTTTGTGATTTGGTAATCTATGTGGCTCGAGAGGTCTTTAATGAGTCAGAATACAAGTATTTAGGGAAAACCAGGCTGAACAAGTTAATTGTTATAGTATTCCAAGAATTAGGATACCCTGTGGATGGATTTGTATGGGGATATTATAAACATGGATTTTACTCTCCCCAAGTAAATGAATTTTTAGGCAAACGCGCGCCAGCTCATGATGAGCTTAATTTAGGATCAATAAATACCCCTTTGTTAGTTAATACCCCTCAAGACCCTCAAGATATTCTAATTAAAATTAAAAGGATAATCTTAAGCTATCAAAATCACTTTAAGAAGCGCAGGGATTCTTTTAGAGATTGGGTTTATAATGAAAAAACTCCCATTAATTATAGGCCTTTTTATGGGGTTCATAATGAACTCTTATCATGGCTTGATAATGCTATTGATGGTAATATAGATAAAGAAAAACTTGATGAACTTATAACAGACTACTACCTATCTTTAAAGCATGTATCAGAGGATACTTTATATTTATTTTCAGATTTTACTGATTTATTAGAGGATCTAGTATTAACATCAACTAAGAATACTAATGATTTGAATTATGAGGAGAGAACTGAGGTGACAAAAATTGGATCGTGAAGCACTAGGACTCACAGGCCTGATAATATTGGGGATGATATCCTTATACTTCAAACAATACGAATTAGGCTCTGCATGTATCGGGGCCATCGCAGGATACATAGCCCGCCCAGGAGAAACAACATGAAAGGGGGACATGGATGCATACAAAAAGAGAGAATCACAAGCCTCGAGGAAAGACTGAAAAACATTGAATACGACATCATCGACATCAAAGAGACCCATAAAATGCTAATAGACCTCCAAGCAGAAATAGCAACCCTCAAAGCCTACCACAAAATCACCATGATACTCCTAACAGCCCTGATCATCCCCATAATCATCACACTCATACGCACAATATAACCCCACCCACAAAATCACACAAACAAACACAAGATCCCACATGAAAGAAACACCAACCCAAAGAAAAGCATTCGAATACTACTACTCCCTTGGCGACAAAAGAAACCTGAAAAAAGTCGCTGAAAAATTCGGATACTCATATGACACAATCAGAGGATGGTCATCCAAACTCAGGTGGCGGGAGAGGATATACCAGTACGAGAAAAAACAACTCCAGGAAATCAGAAGAGCGCGTGAAGAATTATCAGAGGAGTCAAAGGAGTACTATGCTGACCTCTGGAGCAAATACCTTAAGGCTTGCAGCCTCACACTGGAGGGTTACATTGAATCCATCGAGAATGGAGGGGAAGGCCTCACCTTAGGGACATCTAAGGACCTCCATAACCTTGGATTAGCAATTGCATTAGGCCTGGGGGATCCTACTGAGATACATGAACACCGTGAAAGTGGTGGTGAACTGGAGGATTTGCTGGAGGATCTTGTGTCGGCCACGAAGAACCTGAAGGATGAGGGTATGGATGAAGGCCTGGATGATGAAGAGGCTGAAGTTGAAGGTGGCTGACTGGAAAAAGAAACTGAAAGAATCAGAGAATATTCGGAGCATCCTCCAGGGCCTCTCTGACGGGGAATTGAAGCTGTTCTATTCGACGATAATATTGAACCCATATATCCCTGTGAACCCCTTCCATAAACAAAGTAAGTTTTTATTGTCAGATGAACGTGAAGTCCTGTATGGTGGTGCTGCAGGTGGCGGTAAATCAGTGGCTTTACTTATGGGGGCCCTGCAGTATGTTCATTACTCTGATTACGCCGCCCTAATCCTGCGCCGAACCTATCCTGAGCTCAGCCAGGAAGGAGGCCTTATAGACATGGCCCATGAGTGGTTGGGTGCGACGGATGCAGAGTGGAATGAACAGAAAAAACGGTGGGCATTCCCCTCCGGCGCTGCATTGCAGTTTGGGCATATGGAACATGAAAAGGACCGCTACAGATACCAGGGGTCATCATATCATTATATCGCATTCGATGAACTCACAGAGTTCCTGGAGTCTCAGTACAGGTTCATGTTCAGGTCATTAAGAAAAGAAGCGGATGACCCTATACCCCTACGCTTCAGAGCCACAAGCAATCCTGGGGGGGTGGGACATGACTGGGTTAAAACCCGGTTCATAAGCGGTGAGAAAACATTCATCCCCTCCACTTGGAGAGAGAACCCCTACTTGAACCGTGATGAGTATGAGGAGGCCCTTGATATGCTGGACCATGTCACACGTCGGCAACTAAAAGAGGGTGACTGGGATGTTAGCATCCAGGGCGGGGTTTTCAGGCGGGAATGGTTTGAGATCATAGACACACCACCCCATGACTTGGTGATGAAACTCAGGTACTGGGACCTTGCAGCAACCCCCCATGATGGTTCGAATGATCCTGATTACACGGTGGGCCTATTGATGGGTGTTGATCAGGATGACTACTACTATGTCCTTGATATTCAACGATTCAGAGGATCCCCTGGTGAGGTGAAGGCCAGGGTCTTGAGGACCGCTGAGGAGGATGGCCGGGAAGTCATCATAGCCAAGGAGGAGGAACCAGGGTCCTCTGGGAAGATTGTCACCGATTACCTGCGGAGTCTACTGCAGGGTTACACGCTCCGGGCGGACAGGGTAACTGGTGATAAGACGACACGGGCCCTGCCAGTATCCAGTTATGCTGAATCCTTTCGCATTAAGGTTTTAAGGGCCTCATGGACACAGGCATTCCTTGATGAACTTGAAGCATTCCCTTCTGAGGGCGTGCATGACGACCAGGTCGATGCCTTCAGCGGAGCATTCAATACATTGGCCATGGAGATGAGGAAGAAGAGGAAGATCTATATCTCCGGACCTCTCAGGAGGATGAGTCATGTTTAATTATCACTTATCAATCAAATCATTAGAGAAATACCGGGCAATCAAGGGGGATACGGATTCACAGGCCCTTAAGGAGGATGGATTTGAGGAGTACGTTGAACCCAAGGTCCACCCACTAGTCCTACTCTCACTATTACAGGTGAATCCTTATCATGCCAGCGCCTGCAGTGTTAAGGCTAATGATATCCTCCGTACAGGCTACCTGATAGATGGTGATGATGGTGGGGTTGAGGAGTTATTGAGGGCATGTAGGCCCTCATTTGAGTTCATCCTCCTTCAGGCCCTTGAGGATTTGCAGGTCTTCAATTATTGTACATTGGAGGTTGTCAGGGATGATCAGGGTGAGCCTGTCCGGTTGGATTATATCCCCGCCCATACGGTCCGGGTGCACAGGGATGGTTCAAGGTACATGCAAACATGGGATGGGATCCATGTAACCTACTTTAAGGATTACCGGTATGAGGGGGAGGTTAACCCGGATAATGGTGAGGATCAGGATGGTGTGGGGGCTAATGAGATTATCTTTATCCATCTGCCTTCACCAATCTGCAGCTACTATGGAGTCCCCAGGTACCTCTCAGCAGCCCCCTCTATACTGGCCATGCAAAAGATTGATGAGTATAATTACGCCTTTTTTGATAATTACACGATCCCCAGCTATGTTATCACTGTGACTGGGGAGTTTGAGGATGAAATGGAATTAGGATCGGATGGTGAACCCACAGGCCGAACAGTGCTTCAGGGCCTCATTGAGGACAACTTTAAGTACTTGAAGGAGGCCCCCCATACCCCCCTTGTCTTCTCAATCCCCGGGGGAGACACGGTTGAAGTTACGTTCACCCCCCTCAACACTTCACAGAAGGAACTGAGTTTCAGGGAATATGCGGCTGAAAAGAAACAGGATATCGCCGCCGCCCATATGATCGACCCTTACAGGTTGGGGATAATAGACGTGGGGCCATTGGGTGGTAATTTTGCTGAGGTGTCAAGGCGCACCTACTATGAATCTGTTGTGCGCCCCCAACAGGAGATCGTATCATCAGTCTTAACGGATTTCATACAACTCAAACTGGACCCTGGCGCCCGGTTCGTCTTCAATGAGGAGATTCTCATGGAATCAGAGTTTGTGCATAATTATGCTCTCCTGGTGCAGTGTGGTGTTCTCACCCCCTCTGAGGTTAGGGAGAAACTCTTTGGTTTGGATGGGGGCCCTGACATGTTCATGGTCCCATCTAGCATAGGCAAGTCTGCTATGAAGCGGCAGAAGAGGAACTATGAAAAGAACCAGATCAATGAGATCAAGAGGACCTATGCCAAGTACAAGCCCCGCATCCAGGAGATCATATCCTCAGAGTCCCCACTAGAGGATAAAAAGAAAAAAATCGATGAAGTTTTATCGGACTTTAGGGCGGAGGCATATGAAAACGGTAAGAAGATGCTCAGCATAGCAGGGGATATGGGGACCATGTCAGCCATCAACAGGGGCGTCTCCATGATCCCCCCCAAACCATCAAACCTAGAGGCCTATGAGGATCTCCTGGCAGCCTCTGTGGATGATATAGTGGAGCGGATACGACATTACCTTTACAAAGTCATAGGATGGAGGGAACTGTAATAGAATACCCCCTGTCCGCTGCAAATCCCTCCTAACATGGCTTTTATGGGTGGTTGGCCGGCTCCCTACTAACAATCTCATGGTGAGATGATGGCACGTCCCGGAGGAATAGATTACAACCCAGAGAAGCTGAACTCCATGATAGATGATTTCATGGACTCCACAGAGCATATCATGAACCGGGTGAGGGTCTCCAGTGTAGAGGCGTTCATAGATGACTTGCAGGCCCTCACAAGGGAGGAGTTCATCAGAAAATATGGTGTGACCCGTAGGGAATATGATGAGCTCATAGCCGCCCTTGAGGACATGAAGGATGAGGATATGGATGAGGCCCCATCAGAGGATGAGACTGATATGAGGGGGCTTATCTATTTCCTGGGCCTTGCAGTAATCTACCTGACCCGGGATGCTGAGAGAGATGCTGAGATAGAGGCGTACAGGCGGCACGCGGAGGATTATGGCAGGGAATTATATCTGAACTGGGTGACTATGGGTGATGATCATGTCTGTGAGACATGCCAAGACTATGAGGACGCTTCACCCTATAGGGTGGATGAATTCCCCCACATACCTCACCCCTTTTGTAGGTGCCATCCGGAGCCCTGTGATGAAGAGGGGAACCCAATTGATGACCTTTCAGAGTACAGCGGCCCTGAACTTGAATATTATGATGAGATCATGGAGGACTTTGGGGATGTTGGGATCGACTTTGAAGCCGTACCGCCACCGCCACCATACTACTACATTTAATGGGAGTGTGATAGGTTGTGACATGGAAACTGAATAGGAAAGGATATGATCATGCCAAGGGACTGATACAAGCCGGGAAGGTGAATGATGGCAAGTGGGAGAAACCCAACCTTGAGGATTTCAAGGATATCGAGGAATATGCACTATTCCACCTCGGGAAGGACCCTGAGGCCGACCCCAACACCGCTGAGGCCTATGCCTACCCTTATGGCCGTGGAGGTGAAGTGTACATCCAGGCGCTCAGGGCTATACGAGCCTCTGCTGCAGGGGCCCGGGGAGCAACACGTAACGATGAGATATTCAATGCTGCAGGGGGTTTGCTTGAAATGATCGATGAAAAAACTGAGAAATGCCAGGGGCAGTGCATACAACAGAACATGATAATTAAGGTGGATAAGCACCAGCGGATAGTCACAGGCCCGGTCCTGGTCCCAGATGAATATGACCTGGACGGGGATATCCTCACCAAAGATCAGATCGAAGAAGTAGCCTACAATTTCATGGAGAACTATCAGAACATTGACATCCTCCACCGCTTCAAGAATGTGGCGAAACCAGTGGAATCCTTCATCCTGAGAGAGGATACAGTGATAGGGGATGTGGAACTCCCTGAGGGCACATGGATACTCTCAGCAAAAGTATACGATGATGACACATGGAAAGGGATCGTCCAGGGCAAATATCAGGGTTTCAGCATCACAGCCGTTCCAGCAGTCATGAAGAAAACAACACTGGCAGATATTGGCTGGCCATTTGACGTTGTAACGGTTTCTATTGTTGACAGGCCAGCAGTCCCAAAAGCAAGATACCTATCTATTAAACGAGGTGATAGGATGGATGAGAAATCCGTGCTTAAAAGCATATT
>NZ_JBNASF010000040.1:0-6814 GCF_049720995.1 Methanothermobacter sp. | reverse complement strand
AATGAAGAAGTTCTGGTTTAATTGAATGTTATTAATTGAGCTAATTACTCTAATGAAGAAGTTCTGGTTTAATTGAATGTTATTAATTGAGCTAATTACTCTAATGAAGAAGTTCTGGTTTAATTGAATGTTATTAATTGAGCTAATACTCTTCACGGGTTTCCAGTATTTTCTGAACAGTTTCAAGTATATCAAATGGCATCATGAGTTCAGCCCTTTCTGTATGGTGGTAGGAACAGTAACGGGCCTGGCCTGTTTCATCATCCCTTCCATTGTAGAAGTAGCAGATATCATCAACGTTGATTATAATAGGTAATAGCTTCATATGATTCCTTTTGTGCTCGGTTACCAGATAGATCCTGCTGCTGTCCATGGGCTCATTGCTCTTTACCTTCACCGCCCTGAATGGAGCCCTGGTTGACATATACCTCTTGACAGTGTATTCATAGACCCCATCATTCAGGACCCCCTCACCTGGAATAACAAGAGATGTTTTACTGTAAACATCACCCATCACATCCCTGAGTTCCAGCAGATAATCTATCAGGATACTGTAACGTTTCCTGTACTCATCCTCAGATACGCGGGGTCCATGGCCCTCCCATATGTTCCGGTATCTTGAAACCTTTCTGAGAATTGTCGGGATATCAGGATCCGAGAGTACCCTTAGGAACTCATCGTCAGGTTTTCCAAAGGATTTACGGATCTGATTTCTGGTGTAATTATCGTTAAGACCCATTCTAAGTATTCTGCTTAATTTAAATAGCTTTGTTGTCCAGTTCCCGAATGTTGGCCTGTAAAACCACTCTTCCATTGAATCACTTAGAGATTCCCTCAATTTTTGCTGGAATAATATACCATAGGATGAGAGACCACTCAGTATGAGATTGAAATTGAACTCTGAGAGCACCTCAAAGAATTGCAGCAGATATTTGACCCGGGTCTCGTACTTAGCAGATGCCAGACCAGCCCATATAACTGATGCAAGAGGAAATGGAAGTTTTTCAGCCCATTTTTCAACTTCAAAGTCGTTTTCATCATCTGAAACATCATGGGGGATTTCAATGTTTTCATCCATGTCCTCGCCGAAGTCACGGTACCTTTCAGCGGTGTTAAGTATTATGAGGTTCTGCATGGTCCTTGTTATGGCGGTATATATTACCGCGTCGAGATTTTCACCGCAACTCCACTTTTCAGGAATCCAGATTATCACGTTTCTCGCTTCCCAGCCTTTAAAGCTGTGTATGGTGCTTATTTTCATCCTTTCATCAGATACGAATATCCTCTTGTTATTGGAAGGTTTATCGTTCTCTCCAAAGAGGTGATCGGTTTCCCTATCATATGTCCTGAAAAATTCTGCAACCCTCACACCCATATCATTTGTGGGCACAAGTACCACTATGTCCGAGTCATTCGCGCCTTTATTCTTAAGTGACATGTATGCTTCGAATATCTCAGCGTCCGAGTCATCGGGATTCACATTCTTCCAGATAACAGAACTTTCACTGAAGAGTGTTTTCTGGCTGACATCAAACTGGTTCTCATCCAGTTGAAGGAATGATCCCCCAAATTTACATGCGAATTCAGCTATTTCTGGCGGTAACCGGTGGATGGTTCGAAGCTCCCTCCATTTTCCCCTGAATTTCACCCTCCCTGAACCTGACATATCGTCAACCCAGCCAAGGTCCCTTTCATAGATATTCTGTGTTTTATCACAGACAAAGAAAAGCTCGTCCCTCTCTGTGAGAAAATTTGATAGAAGATCATACCATTCCCATTCAAAATCCTGACCCTCATCAATGAGGATGGCATCAAACCTGTAATCTGATGTCATAATCCTGGATTGACTCAAGGAGACATTCGGCTGGGTTCCTGGAGTCACAGGGAATTCTAAGCTCATGTATAACGTCTGAACAGAAACCATGAAAGTGCCTGAATGTTAGGAGTGACCAGTCAAAGTTATAGGGGGTCCTATCCACCATCTCCCTTATGTGGTGCCATAATGTGCGGTTGAATGTGACTATGAGGACCCTGTGACCTTTTGCAGCAAGCTTTGCCGCTCTATGGGCTATTACAAGGGTTTTACCACTTCCTGCGGCACCTCTGAGTCTTCTATGACCAGGTTCTGGGTTCGCATGCCTCTCCTGTTCTTCTGTAAGACGAAGTTCGGTCCTTTTGTCCCTGTGGTATGGTGGTATTATCCATGATTCAAGCTCCGAAGCCCATTCGGGTTTCATATATCTACTTCTTTTATAACTTAAGGCTGGTATCATGGATTCAAGGTGGTCTTCAGATAGGCAGTCATATCCAGCGCAGCTTAGATAATCATAAACCTCGAATTTTTCCTTAACATCCTCAGTTTTCATTCCATCGACATATATTCCAGTACGTACGATACCGTAAATTTTCCGATTTTCATCTGTCATCTCACCCATAGATGGGATCAGCTGCTGGATTATCTTCTTTTTGTAGTATTCAAGGCGCTTTATTTCGGTTTCAAGGTCTCCATCCATATCATCAAGGACACTGTAAATCATTATCCCTATCATGGGATTAACGAGAATAAGGTCTGGGCGGGAACCATTGAGGTGGGGTTTAATATACAGCTTCCAGTCATCTGGAAGGTTCTCCCTGAGAAAAGATATGAATCTTTCTTCACCAGAGCTCAGATTCTTATTTTCCTGTGGAATGTAAACCCTCCCTTCACTCAACAAACAACCCCCTGTTTATTGAAGAATATTCATTCACATTCCATTTTCACATTCATAGGTTAAATAGTTATTACCATTGATGTCTTCAATGCAAAAACGGTTAACTAATATGCACAATATATATGCTCTTATGAAGAACCATCTGGTGGCCCATATTCTGAACCGTGTTGCTGACTACATGGAACTCAGGGGTGATGAATTCAGGACAAAGGCCTACAGGAGGGCCGCAAGGACAGTTGAATTTCTCGGGGAGGACATAGAGGATGTTGCAGCCCAGGGGAGACTCAGGGAACTCCCGGGTATAGGGGAGAACATCGCTGCAAAGATAGAGGAGATACTATCCACGGGTTCACTTTCACTTCTTGAGAGACTGGCAGGGGAATACCCGGTGGACCTTGACTCCCTTCTCTCTGTGGAGGGTGTGGGTCCAAAGACGGTTAAACTCCTCTACGAGGAGCTGGGGATAAAGACACTGGACGACCTGGAGGAGCAGGCAAGGAGGCACCGTATAAGGAGGATCAGGGGGATGGGTGAGAAGAGGGAGGCCATGATACTCCGCAACATTGAACTTGCAAGGTCAAGGATCTCCAGGAGACCCCTCGCCTACGTGGTCCCGCTGGCATCAAGGATAAAATCAGAGCTCCTTGAAATTGAAGGTGTAAGGAGGGTTGAGGTGGCAGGCTCCATAAGGAGGGGCCGGGAGACCGTCGGGGACATCGACATCCTGGTGACAGCCACCGACCCCCGGAGGGTCATGGACCACTTCACCTCCATGGACCTGGTTGATGAGGTCGTGGTTAAGGGCCCCAGGAAGTCGACTGTGCGCCTCAGGGAGGGCCTTGACTGTGACCTGAGGGTCTTCGACGATGAGGTCTTTGGATCGGCACTCCTGTACTTCACAGGTTCATGGGAGTTCAACGTTGAGCTCCGGAGGATAGCCATCTCCTCATCAATGAAGCTCAGTGAATACGGCCTGTTCAGGGGGGATGAGAGGGTCGCCGGGAGGACAGAGGCCGGGGTACTGGAGGCACTTGGCCTCACATACATTGAACCTGAACTCAGGGAGAACCGTGGCGAGGTGGCCGCTGCAGCGGAGGGAAAACTCCCGGACCCTGTAAACCTTTCAGATATCAGGGGCGACCTCCACATGCACAGCCTCTTCAGTGACGGCATCGATGCAATGGAGTACATGGCAGAGTACGCATCCATCCTCGGGAGGGAGTACATTGCCTTCACTGACCATGCAAGGTACATCGATGATCTGGATGCATACCTCAGGGCTGCTGAGCGTATAGAGGACGTTGAGGTCCTTGCAGGTGTGGAGGTCAACATACTGAATGATGGAAGCCTTGAGATCCCTGATAAAATCCTTCAGGACTTTGAACTGGTTGTTGCAAGCATCCATGACCCTGGAAACATCACAGAGAGGCTTCTGGGAGCAATGGAGCATGACCCGGTGGATATAATAGGCCACCCCACCGGGCGGGTGCTGGGGTCACCTGACCCCCTGGTTGACATGGAGAGGGTGGTTGAACGTGCCTCCCAGGTGGGAGTCGCCCTGGAGGTGAACTCCAACCCCCTCCGCCTGGACCTGAGGGATACACATGTTAAGATGGCGGTTGATGCAGGCTGCAGGATCGCAATAAACAGTGACGCCCACTCACGGGGGGCCCTTGAGAATATCAGGTGGGGTGTTATAACCGCAAGGCGTGGCTGGGCAGAGCCTGATGATGTGATAAACACCATGGGAATCAGGAAACTCAGAAGGTGGCTTGGTGACTGAGGGTGAGGTTAATGACGTCAATTCTGATAGTGGAGGACGAGGCACTCATAGCATCGGACCTCCGGATGAAACTGGAGGATATGGGTTACAGGGTCGTCGGCGTTGCAGCCACAGGTGAAGAGGCCCTCAAACTGATAGCAGAGAAGAGGCCTGACCTTGTGCTCATGGATATAGTTCTGAGGGGTGAAATGGATGGTGTGGATGTGGCCATCAGGGTGAAGGACCTAAGGGTCCCCGTTGTTTTTCTAACAGCCTACTCTGACCCTGAGACCATAGGGAGGGCCAGGAGGGCCGGGGCCTACGGTTACCTCCTCAAACCCTACAGTGACCGGACACTTAAGGTGACAGTGGAAACAGCACTCAAACGTTACCGTGCGGACATAAGGGACCTCCTGAAGGTTCCGAAGGAGAGGAAGACAGGTGCGGTCCCGGGGGTCCTTGTGGTTGAGGATGAGGCTATCGTGGCAGCCGACCTTTCACATAAACTGGAGGAGGCAGGGTTCAGGGTAGTGGGGGTTGAGGATACAGGTGAGGGTGCTGTATCAGCTGCTGCGGAACTCCAGCCAGACGTGGTCCTCATGGACGTCTACCTCAGGGGTGATATGGATGGTATAAAGGCCGCGGAGGTGATACAGGGCGAGCAAGGGATACCTGTAATATACCTCACAGCCTACGCCGATGACCCAACCCTCGCCAGAATACTGGAGACGGAACCCTATGGCTACCTCATCAAGCCCTTCAGCACCGAGCAGCTGAGGGCAGAGATCGAGGTGGTTCTCCAGACCATAAGGGACACCATGGATTACTCAAGGAGGATGCAGGAGGTCATAGTCACCAAGGCCGAGGAGATGAAGATGGAGAAGACCGGCATCTTCTTTGTATCATCGGTGATACTTGGACTTGCAGCCTACGGCTTCATAACACGGAGCATGACCTGGCTCATGTACACACTCTTCATACCGGTTATCTACAGTCTCCTGCATCTTTCATTCAGCTACAGGAAACCTGAAAGACCTGTTTCAGATTCAATGCCCATGGTGAGCATTATAGTACCCGCCAACAATGAGGAGAACACCATTGAGAGGTGCGTTGAGACCCTCTCATCCCTGGACTACCATGTCAACGGCAGAAGGAACTATGAGATCATAGTGGTGAATGACGGCTCAACGGATCGTACCGGTGAGATCCTCGAGGACCTGGTGAAGAGGTACAGGCACCTGAAGGTTGTTACAAGGAGGGCCCCCTTCGCCTTCAACGGTAAGGGGTACGCCCTTAACGATGGTGTGACACTGGCCGAGGGCGACATCATAGCGGTCTTTGATGCAGACGCAAGGGTTGAACCCGATTTTCTCAGGAATATAGTCCCCTACCTTGATGGTGATGATGTGGCCGGCGCCCAGTCCAGGGTGAGGATGTACAATGCAGATGAGAACATCCTCACAAAGATGCAGGACCTTGAGTTTGCCATATTCGGCAATGTCATCATGAGGTCAAGGATGAACATGGATGTCCCGGCCTTCCTGGGAGGCAACGGGCAGCTGGTTAAGAGGATGGTTGTGGAGGAGATAGGGGGCTGGGATGGTTACGCTGTTACAGAGGACCTGAACCTGAGCGTCAAGCTGATGCTCAGGGGGTACAATGTCAGGTATTCCCCTGAGGCAGAGGTCTTCCAGGAGGCGGTGCGCGATTGGCCGGCCTTCTTCAGGCAGAGGACCCGCTGGCTCACAGGTAACCTTGAGACCCTCTTCGTCTACCTCGCCCCGATGATTGAGGCCCCCATACCACTTCACAGGAAGCTTGACGCCATATTCTACCTCTTCTCCATGATCTTCATAGGATTCGTTATGTTGGGGTACATTGTATTCATCCTCAACCTTGCGGGATTCGGATTCAGGATGGAGGCCCCATTCATAATAGGCCTCATATCAACTGTGGCGTTCTTCCCCCTTACAATGAGCGGCATAAAGATGGATGGCTACAGCATACCCCGCACCATCCTGTTATCCATTGAGTACTGGGCCTACTGTCTGTACCTCATCCCCCTCTTTGTGGCTGCAGCGGTTCACATGCTAAGGAGGCGCGAGAGGCGCTGGGCCAAGACTGTCCACAGGGTGGGGGATAGTGGCTGCTTCACTGGTTTGTCGCAGAATTATCGGAATTCAAACCCAGCATGCTGTATGATATCAGAAGCACCCACCCCAGTGCGAGGAGTGCGGATGCCCATTCAAGTCCGGGGATGGTCCCTGAAGGGTTGAACACGGCCAGAATGTCCCAAGTCCGGGGATGGTCCCTGAAGGGTTGAACACGGCCAGAATGTCCC
>NZ_JBNASF010000039.1:0-7172 GCF_049720995.1 Methanothermobacter sp. | reverse complement strand
GACAAAAAAGGGGGAACCTCAGATCCCGGATCATCAAGATACTGCCATACCCTCCATCGAATGTGAACCGGACAAAAAAGGGGGAACCTCAGATCCCGGATCATCCCACCAGAAGACCCTGCTCAACTATCCTGTAGGGCGCCTCCCTGGTCCCTGTGGGTGTGCTGGCGGATATAATGGAGCCATCCATGCGGATGTGCACATCGAAGAGTTCAGGAATCCCCTTCTCTATTTCTGGATCCGCAACACCCTCTGTATATGCCACAAGTGCTATTCCATTGGCCTCCCTCACACGGTTATTGTAGGCCTTGAGCACCCTAAGCACAAGCCGTGGGGGGTTGAATGCCAGGAGGATTGATGCAGAGTCAAAGGCTGAAAGGAATATGCCTGACTCCTGGTAGAGGCTCCTTGTGGCTATACCAACCTTAACCATCAGGTCAGTGGTGTTCTGAAGGGCCGAATACCTTATGTTCCCAGAATCCTGGGGCTTACCACCTCCAAGTCCGCTTGGAAGATCAATTACATGCAGCTTATCACTGAATGTCTGGATGAACCAGTTAAAGGCCATCGTGTTCCTCTGAAGGTCCCTGTAACCGTATTCCGCCGCTATGAAAAGGCATGGGGTTCCAGCCTGTAGTCCCCTGTAGATGAACTCCGTTGCAAGTACGGATTTACCTGCCTTGGGGGGACCTGTAACCAGCATGACTGAACCAGGCTCCAGTTCACCAAGGATATCATCAAGTCCAGCTATACCTGTGGTGTAGTTCTCACTCATGATATCCCTCACGGGTTGACCTTAAGGCCCTCATCGTCTATGGTGTAGGGGGCGCTGACCCTCCCTGTCCCTATCATGGCCTCAACTGTAAGTTCGGATCCGTCGAGGTGTATTATGTTATCCACAATTGCCTTGAGCATGGTCTCGACCTTTGGGTCCGCCGATCCCTCTGTGTAGGTTACAATGGCAGTTCCGCCGGCGTCCTTGATCCTCATTATGTATGCTGTGAGGACACGGACTATCAGCATCTCATCGTTGAATGCCATCAGCGTTGTGAGGGAGTCCAGAACAGACCTGAACATGCTGTAGCCTGCAGTTATATTCCTTATGGCAACCCCCAGCTTCACCATTATATCGGTGGGGTTATGCACAGATGATGAGAGGTAGGTGTTTCCAGCATCAGATGCAGGTCCTGAGATGCTTGATATCGCGTCTATCACATATAGAAGTTCCCTCTCCATGTAGCTCCCGGCATCCATACCAAGAACCTGCATGTTCCTCTTGAGGTCCGCCAGCCCATAGTCTGTGGATATGTAGAGACAGGGTTCACCACTCTCAGCACCCCCCGCCGTGAAACCATAACTGAATATGGATTTTCCAACCTTCGGAGGTCCATAGACAAGTGTAACAGTATTTTCAGGAATCGCCCCCCCACCGATGAGTTCATCAAGGCCACGTATTCCTGAGGAAATTTTAACAATCATTTAACCACCATAGAGAAGTCCAAGGAGGGTTTCAAGTGCTTCCTTCACTCCCCATTCCTCCTTGAGTGAAACAGGTATTATGGGGACATCTCCCCCAAGCTTCATCCTTGCCCTTATATCCTCAGGTGATAGTGCGCCTGGAAGGTCCTGTTTATTGGCAACCACAACCTTGGGTATCGCCTCTGCCCTCGTCTTTCTTATCATCTCCTTGGCCCTTGCGAAGGTTTCAGGTGCGGTTGAGTCCACCAGTATGAATGCTCCGACAGCCTCCCTTGATAGCACATCCAGTATGAGGTCGAACCTCTCCTGTCCAGGTGTCCCGAAGATATCCGCCATAAACCCCTTATACTCAAGGTGCCCTATATCCATTGCAATGGTTGTCGGGAATGCCGAGAGGGCCTTTCTGTCAACAGAAACCGCTTTTGTGGATATGGACTTTACGAATGTGGATTTTCCTGAATTGTAGGGGCCTGTCACCAGTATCTTGGGCACATAGACCTTTACTCCACCGGGCTGTACAACAAAGAAGAGGACCATGGTTTCAGTGGGGGTGGACCAGTCAGAATGGGCAACCATGAATCCCTGTCCTATTATGACCCTCTCCTCGATCGTCCGCAGGTCAATGACACAGTCCATCAGTGACCTCAGTTTATCCATCAGCTCCCTTTCATAGTCCCATTCGGTGAAGAGGTAAACAATGTTGACATCCAGTTCAGAGGCCCTTCTGTTCCATGCCTCAACAATTTCAAGGGTGTCACCGTTCCCCAGGTAATCTATTATTACAGATAGGCAGTTTATTACCCCCACTCCACCAGGAATATCCTCTATTGCACTCAGAACTGTTTCCTTTATCTCTGAGTAATCACTGACAGTGTAACGCTCCTCTGATGGCATTCCAAGGAATGGTGAACTTCCATCAACAAAGAACATATCCCCCCTCTCAATGTGGGGCTCAATGTCCCAGCCATAGGACCTGAATTCATATATTATGCTCTCTGGTTCCTCAACATTGGTGAATATGAACCCCTTCTCACCCTCATCAAGGCGCCCGTTGAGCATCTGGTAACCGAATGCCTCATAGTCCACTCCAGGGGATGCCGAGAACATCACAGAAGCTCCCTCCCTCACTCCACCGCCCAGGAGGTCGTCGAGTTTCGGGATGTAAGTCATCTTCATGTTCACATCTCCCTTAGAATTTCATCAACCTGTGCCGCCCTTGAATCCATTTCAAAGAGCAGGAGCCCAAGCTGTGCCTCCGGTTCTGCCAGGGCCGTGAATATGGCCTTCTCACCTGCAGGTTTGAGAATGATTATGCCCTTCTCGGTTCTCACGGTTATCTCAGAAACGCCTCCAGTGTTCATCTGCCCTGATGCCGCCTCTGCAGCACCCATTATGGTTGAACATAGGGCTGAGAATATCCTGGCATCAACATCTGGAGGTGTCCGTGCATTTATAAGCAGCCCTTCCTTTGAAACAATACCCGCAGCCCTTATCTGACCGACCTGCATAAAAGCAGAGAGAACATCATCCAGTTTTTCCTTCTTTGTTTTGGCCATCAATACACCCCAGTGACTCGTTAACCGGTATAATGAAGTGTCCCCGGCGATGAGTATTACAGTCTAATTATGTTGTTAACCCTTTATATCAGTTTACATCTGGCTGCGGTGGAATAATATCTAAGGAGGAACCCATACCGCCTCGGATGTTGTGAAGACGTAGTGATCTGAAAGGGCAGGATTATGGTAAGTGCCGGTCAGGTTCTCTGTCCTGAAGGTCCGTGAGATGGATCTTCTCATGCAGAAGTTCACCCTGTCAGAGAGGGACTCCCTCAGGGAAGGCTCCATGGGTGGTCCAGAGAGCCATGCCCTCAGACGGAACTTTCTCCGCCCGTATGTGCTGTTGTAGCCCTCTTCAATCATCTCAACCCTCAGAACCCTGACATCTGACGGCCATAGCAGGGAAGGTTTCTGGTTCTGGTACTCCTCAAAGGTAACACCAGGGTAGACTGCAAGGGTGTCTGTGGAAACCCCTTCCAGGGCCCCTGTTTTTGCAGCCGAATGGGCCGCCAGAAGTTCAAGCTGCATTCCAGCCAGACCCGAGATGAGTGTGGCAATGAGGAGCCCTGCCCCTGTAAGTATCAGGTACTCCAGGGGTAACTGTCCTCCAATACAGCCATAGATATGACCACATGCCCTCAAATCCCTCAGAGATGAACCTACCGGCTCCCAGCAGATATGATCATCTGAACTCAGAGCCCCACCTCCGAGACCATGATAAGGGTCCTGTTATTCCTGCTGGTATTCCTTATTGAGTACTTCCTGCCTGCCTCAAGGTTAACTGATGCAGGGTTACCCCCTGAGTTCACGATGATAACAGGGTATATATCCGAGAATCCCCTGTAACCATCCGCCCACCCATAGACCCCTGTTGAGTTTATCCTCAGACTGTAAGCTGATGTGTGGTTGAGACGGGGTGGGAGCTCAACAACAACCTCACGGCCCGGCCCACCTGCAACTGCAAGGTCAACGGCACATGCCACTTCATCCATTAGGATGCGAAGTTCAAGAAGCTTCTCCTCATGGTGAACACCCTCCATCCTTGAACCTGCAATGGCAACCATGGTGGATAAAAGTAAAACCATGAGAAAGGTCGATGTTACGGCGTCAGCTACCAGAACTCCAGATGAATCCATGATAATAATTAATAAATTTTTATATATAAATATTACTATCTGGTGTATAGATATAGTTTGATGAACATAAACCCTAACATGTATTCCCTAGTGGTCTTCACCGGGGGTCCCCATAACTTCCATGAACTTGAGGAATTTGTTGAGGATGCCGGTGGGCTCATAATCCAGAGGGACACATTCAGCGTTCACAGGGGCCAGTACTTCCTGAGAAATGAGGTCAGAGTCCTGTGCATCATTCCCAGCGCAGATGAAGACACCCTCAGAGAGACCGCCCGCAGGATAAAGGGGGAGATAGAGGACCTGGAGGTTGACCATGATGTCCTTGAGAGGATACAGTCCCTTCTTGAGGTCTATGATAGGCTGGCAGAAGAACCCTCATGGACCCCCGGAGATGAGATTGTGGCCGATGACGTCCTCCTTGATGAGATGGTTGACCTGGAACTCATTGAGAGAAGAAAGATGGGCCATAGGGTCGAGTACCGTCTGATATGAAATTTTTTATGCCAGCGGCAATTAGGGCCCATCATACATCAGAGGCATGTCATCCACATTTATGTAGGTGGTCTTTCAGATCAGTATAGAGCTGGAGGATTATTATGGCAAATGAAATAAAACAGCTTGTGATAGGTATAAGCAGAGAGGGAGAGATAATCGTAAAGAGCAACAGGGGGAGGATCTACCCGGTTAAGGTATCGCCAGACCTCAGTTTCAGCTGTGAGGACCTCTTCAGGCACGCTGAGAGGGAACTCTACGCAACAATAAACACCGAGGTCCAGCCCTGGGAATGTGTGTCCATTGAATACGTGGAACCTGAGTAAAATCATCAACTTTTATTTCACTCAGAGATACCCTGGTTTCACAGCCAGTGACACCCAACACACCACTTAAATAAAATGAGGAGTACATAGCTTTACTGACACCAGATACACCAGATAGGAGTACAACAATTCAGTGGAGGATATCATGAGGGGAGAGATTCTCATAACCGCCGGAGTAATCCTTATAATCACAGGCATACTCCTAACATTTATTGGAGGGGCCCTCAGCGCCTCCCAGACAAGGGATAAGGGGGAGGTTAAGGCCGCAGGGGTTGTAATGATAGGGCCTGTGCCCATAATCTTTGGCAGCGACAGGAACATGGCCATCACAGGGGTTGTACTTGCCCTGATACTCATGGTGGTGGCATACATACTCTTCTACAGATAGGTGTGCCCCCATGAGGATCATAATGGTAGCCGGCGGAGAATACGGCGCCAGGGTGGTGAACACCGTGGCTACCCATGGACTGGCACCGGACATTGTGGCTGTATTTGATTATGATGACTATTCTGGTGAATTTCTGGATGATCCGTCGGCACTTCTTCCCCCGGAAATCCCTGAGGCAGATCTCACAGTGGCTGTGGGACTTTTCGGTGACCTTAACCTTGTGGCGGCTGAAATAGCTGTTGAATCAGGATCAAAGGCCCTCATAGTAGAATCCCACGCGCCGACTCAGCTTCCCGAAGGCCTTAAAACCGAAATTTCAGGGATGGTTGAATCAGCAGTCTTCCCATCACCCTTCTGTTCACTTGAGGCTACAGGAAACCCCTTCATTGACACATTTGCCTCAGGATTCGGAAAGCCAGAGGTGGATATGGATGTGAAGGAGAGTGTCCTTGCGGTCAGGGTTAAAAGGAGCGCCCCCTGCGGTTCCACCTTCTATGTTGCAGAGAGGATAATGGGAGTTCCCCTCCCTGAGGTGGATGTGGCTGCAGGTGAAGGATTCCACAATTACCCCTGCCTGGCATCCATGGACCCTGACCCGGTACTGGGGGATACCCACCTGCACCTTGCAGGTTATCTCACTAGGGAGGCCTTCAAGAGGGCTGCCGGTGTGCCGGGAGTGCATGCCCGCGTGAATCCTCAGGAATGCCTGGGAGAGGAGTGCGGCTTCCTCTGTATGGATGTCTGCCCACTTGTCAGGTTATCCATGAATACCATAAGAAGGAGTGTGACTGCAGAGGTGGACCCCTTCTCCTGCGGTGCCTGTGAAAGGTGCGTGAGGGAATGTCCCCATGGGGCCATGGAAATGATAAACCCAAATCCACAGGATCATCCACACCCCCTCACAAAAAACCCTGAATGATGGAGAGGAGATGATAATCTGAAAGGCAAGGAAACCCCTGAAGTTAAAAAGAAAGCTACAGGTGAGGTTGTATTCATAGGTGCAGGTCCAGGGGACCCTGAACTCATAACACTGAAGGCCATAAGGGTCCTTGAAAGGGCGGACGTTGTGATATACGCCGGTTCACTTGTAAACAGAAAGATCCTGGAATACGCGCCGGGTGCAGAGGTCCACAACAGCGCCCACATGGACCTGGAGGAGATAAAGGAAATCATGGTGGATGCCTGCAGGGCAGGTAAAACCGTGGCGAGGGTCCACACAGGTGACCCCTCGATTTATGGGGCCATAAAGGAGCAGATGAGGGTGCTTGATGAGAAAGGAATCCCTTACAGTGTTATACCAGGGGTTAGTTCCGTATTTGCAGCTGCAGCCGCCCTGGGGGCCGAGCTTACACTCCCTGAGATTTCTCAGACTGTTATAATAACACGTCCAGCCGGGAGAACACCCGTGCCGCCTTCAGAGAGTATCGAGGAGCTTGCAAGACACGGTTCAACCATGTGCATATTTCTGGGTGTCCACATGATAGGGGACGTTGCAGAGAGGCTGATGAAGCACTACCCGCCTGACACCCCCGTTGCCGTGGTTAAGAGGGCCTCCTGGCCTGATGAGGAGATTGTGATGGGCACCCTGGCAGATATATCCATGAAGGTACGTGAGGCTGGTATAAAGAAGACTGCCATGATAATTGTGGGAAGGGTTCTCGAGCCCGGGGACTTCAGAGCCTCGAAGCTCTATGACGCCGGTTTCAGCCACGAATACAGACCCTGAACACACCCATTCTCCTCAAAAATATTCTCCCTGAAGCCGGTTTCAGCCACGAATACAGACCCTGAACAC
>NZ_JBNASF010000038.1:0-8410 GCF_049720995.1 Methanothermobacter sp. | reverse complement strand
TTTTTAATTTACTTAAAATCAGCCATATAACTTTTTAATTTACTTAAAATCAGCCATGTAATTAGATTCTGGTAAAGAGGTGGTTATAAGTGCCGTGGGCCGGACTTGAACCAGCGACATCCAGATCTTCAGTCTGGCGTTCTCCCAACTGAACTACCACGGCATAGTGGGCCGGACGAGATTCGAACTCGTGATCACCTCCGTGTCAGGGAGGTATCATACCCCTAGACCACCGGCCCATGTTCCTTCTAAACTATGGAAGTGGTCATATATAACCTTTTCCATTCCGGGGTGGGGATTCTGGAATAAAAGCCTCCTTACAGGCATGGGGTTGCACCATGAACCTGGAACATCCAATGGAATCCCATCAGCATGATATGGTTAAAAATCAGGGTTTCCAGGGGTTCCACCATGGAAGTTTTCAGTTATTATATGCTGTAAATATATTTCTAATACCTGATACATACCATTCATGGAAAACTTTTAGTGAATCTGATAACTTAAATGATAACTGAATGTGAGATCATCATGTGATTGATGGTTCTACACAGATACGCAAGGTTCATTGATAGGGTGGGGGCATTGGTTAAGGGAACTCATACCTTTACCGAGAAGATACAGTCCTACAGGGACTTGAGGACCCGGCTGGCTATTGTAGCCTCACTCACAGCCCTCTGTGCTGCTGTAACGGTCTATTTTCATATTTTTCTCGGGGTTGAAATTGTATTCACACACCTCTTTTACATACCGATAGTCCTTGCAGCCCTCTGGTTTGAGAGAAAGTCCCTTCTTGTAACGGCATTACTTGGCACGGTACTTATTGTAACAAACATCATGGCATCTCTTTCAGGTTTCTATGAGGACCTGATGAGGGTCTCGGTGATGTTCTTTGTTAACCTCATTACCGTGCTCCTGGCAGAGTCCCTTGAAGAATCAGAGGAGCTTATCCATGAGACTGAGGAGAGGTACAGTACAATAGTGGAGACAGCAAGGGATGCAATAATAACCGCTGATGAGAGGGGAAGGGTGGTTGCATGGAACCATGGTGCCGAGAAGATCTTTGGATACACTGCAGATGAGATGAGGGGAGAACATATCAATAAAATAATCTCAGAGCAAAACCGGGACATGCACAACTTTTTGGATATGGATAGGGATATTTCGCTGAGGATTACAGATGTCGAGGCACTCAGAAAGGATGGAAAAAGATTCCCTGTGGATATATCCGTCACAGGATGGCATTACATGGGTGAAAACTTTGTAACTGCAATTATAATGGACATTTCAGAGATAAAAAAGGCTGAAGAGGCATTGAAAGAGAGTGAAGAAAAATACAGGTCACTCTTTGATCTCTCACCCGACTACATAATCCTCCTTGATCTGGAGGGTGGTGTGATACTGGATATCAACTCAACACTCTCAGAGAGACTTGGAATGGCGTCTGAGGAACTTCTGGGAACATCCATCTATGACCTTGAATTCATCGCTGATGATGTGAAGGATAAATTCAGATCAAAGCTTGGGATAATCAAAGATGGGGGAAATGTTGAACCCTATGAGGTTGTCCTTGAGGACCCCCTTGGGAGGAGGTACACTGTGAGGATATACAATAAGCTTGTACATCTGGAGGGGAGGGACTGCGCCCTGGTGGTCCTCCATGACATCTCGGACCTCAAGAGGGCACAGAGGGTGCTTGAGAAATCCCTTGAGGAAAAGGAACTCCTACTCAAGGAGATACACCACAGGGTCAAGAACAACCTGATGATAATTTCAAGCCTCCTCAGCCTCCAGTCAAGGAAGGCGAAGGATGAAGAGACCCTGGACCTCTTCAGAGAGAGTGAAAACAGGACGAGGTCCATGGCACTGATCCATGAAAGGCTTTACCGTTCAGGGGATCTCAAGAACATTGATATGGGCGAATACATAGGGACACTCGCATCTGAGGTGTTCAGAAGTTACTCTGCAGATTCCAGGATAAGGCTGAATATTGATGTGGATGAACTGAAGGTTGATGTGGAGACCGCCATACCCGTGGGCCTCATCGTCAATGAACTTTTAACAAATGCTGTGAAGCATGCCTTCCCTGATGGCGAAGGTACTGTATCTGTTTCGGTTAAAAGGAGTAATAAACACGTTTTGATTGAGGTTAGTGATGATGGAGTCGGATTCCCACCGGATCTTGACTGGGAGAGCAGCCCATCCCTTGGCCTCCAGCTTGTAAGGAACCTGACCGAGCAGATTGACGGGAGTGCAGAGATGATTTCAGATGAGGGCACAACATTCAGGATAACCTTCATGGAGAAGGGTGTTATTGATGAAAAATAGAGGTAAGGTGATGGAAAAGAATTATTCTATCTTCCTGAACTCCTTCCTGGGGGCCCCGCAGATGGGGCATCTTTCTGGTGCCTCACCCTCAACGGTGTTACCGCACCAGCTGCAGACGTAGTAGTCCACCTCAACGTTCCTTCCAAGGTTATCGAGGGCATTCTGGTAGAGTTCAGCGTGGATCTTCTCAACCTTATTTGCAACGTCAAAGCTCCAGCGTGCCTGTTCCTCACCCTCTGCTTCTGCTTCCTCTATGAATCCGGGGTACATCTCCTTGAATTCAGCAGTTTCCCCGGCTATTGCCTCCCTGAGGTTCTCCTCTGTGCTATTGATGGCCTCCATGGCTTCAAGGTGGTTCATTGCATGGACAGTCTCTGCTTCGGCCGCGGCACGGAAGAGCTTCGCAACCTGGTGGTACCCTTCCTCATCGGCCTTCCTTGCGAATGCAAGGTACTTCCTGTTTGCCTGTGACTCCCCTGCAAATGCTTCCTTCAGGTTATCCATTGTTGACATCAAAAATCACCTCATCTCATTATTATGTTAACATGACCTTATAAAGAGGAGTCATGAATCGGTTTGGAATCATAGAAGTTATTACTGTTATTCTGGTTTTGTAAATGGGAGTCATGAATTGGAATCATAACAGCCTGAATTTAGTAGGGAACACCTGCTCCCTGAAAAAATAAATAGGTAGAAGTATGGGTCTACTTATAACTGTTTAGCGGCCATTTCAATGTCTGTGGCTTTAACAGTTTTTCTGCCGGCGTGTTTTGCAAGCTCAACAGCTTTGCGTGAGATTTCCTCACCCATGTCTTCAAGAGCCTTTGCTAAAGCCTCTTTTGCATCATCACTTATTCTCTGGGCACCGGCATTTTTTATTATTCTACCTACTGGTGCGATTGGTAATTCAGCCATAATTTCACCTCCAGATTAAGCTGGTAATCTCTAATATTTAAATTTATTGGTTCTGCCGGATTAATGGACCACATAGGGCCCATGGGAGTAACTGGATATGTATTTCACCAAAACCAAAAATTTTAAACTTGGAGAACCAGATACTAAATCGCATGTCTGGCACCATTGATATTAAAACCCGCACAGAAAAAATACTTGAAAAGGCAATGGACGAACCAATCACCAATGAAGAGGCCCTCTACTTAATGAATGTGACAGGAAGGGACCTTCAGGCCCTTTTAATAGCCGCGGACACTGTCAGGGAGTCCGAGGCGGGTGAAAGGGTAACCTACATTGAGAACTGGAACATCAACTTCACCAATATATGCTCGGGACAGTGCGGGTTCTGTGCCTTTAAGAGGGATGATCTTGATGGGGACGCATATTACCTTGAAACAGAAAGAATCCTTGAAATCGCCCGTAAGGCTGTGGAAAACGGTGCCCGTGAACTCTGCATACAGGGAGGCCTCTACCCGGGCCTTGACACCTATTTCTATGAGGATCTTGTGAGGGCCATAAAATCGGAGCTACCTCATGTGCACCTACATTCATTCTCCCCAATGGAGGTTTACTATGGTGCTCGTAATGCGGAGCTATCCATTGAGGAGGCCCTCAGGATACTTAAAAAGGCGGGTCTCGGTTCAATGCCCGGCACAGCTGCTGAGATACTCAATGATGATATAAGGGCTGTCATATGCCCCACAAAGCTGAGCACTGAGGAGTGGGTTGAGGTTATAGAGACAGCCCACCGGGTTGGAATACCAACGACATGCACCATGATGTACGGTCACATCGACGGACCCGAGCACAGGGTTGAACACATGGACATACTGCGTCGGATTCAGGAGAGAACAGGAGGATTCACCGAGTTCGTCCCATTACCATTCATGCATCCAAAGACCCCCATATACCGTGAGGGAAGGGCAGCTGCAGGTGCAACCGGTGCAGAGGACCTCAAGGTCTACGCGGTTTCAAGGCTGATGTTCAGGGGCCTCATAAGGAACATACAGGCCTCATGGGTTAAACTTGGCTTCAAGTTTGCACAGGTTGCCCTCATGTCAGGGGCCAATGACCTCGGGGGTACACTGGGTGAGGAGAACATATCAAGGTCAGCGGGCGCCTCACATGGTGTTAGAACTGAACCCGGAGAAATAATAAGGGTTGTAAGGGACCTGGGAAGGATCCCTGCAAGCAGGGATACGCTTTACAGGGAAATAGAGGATGTTTAGCGTTTCCGAACCGCTGATTCTATTTAATCAATTTTTTCTATTATTATCCTGTCCCCCTCGTCAACACTGAAGAAGAGGTCAAGGTTTCTGGTCACCCGCCCTATATGATTCACCGGGGAGTAGGGCTGTGTTGAGCCGAAGAATATGCAGAGGGCGTACCCTGGCGGCCAGTAGGATATATCCCCTGGACTGGCGGTATCAGAGGGGTTCTCATAGTCAAGGGTGAGTGGTATGTCAAAGTAGACCTCCTCCATCCATAGGAGGGCCCTTCTCTCAACTGGAAGGCTCTCATAGATCCTCTCTGCAGATTCAGGGTTTCTCTCATCAAGCTCGGCCTCAGCGTAACCCTTACCCTCAACGGTTATCTTTATCCTCATCTCAGACCACCCCTCTGAAAGGCTCCCTGGATGAATATCCCTGTTCTCATACTACCTCCACCCCTCGATGATCTGGACCCCGGTTGATGTTCCAATCCTGTCTGCACCGGCCTCTATCATTGCAAGGGCCGTTTCAGTGTCCCTTATACCACCGGCTGCCTTAACACCCATCTCATCACCCACAGTCTCACGCATGAGTTTCACATCCTCCACAGTGGCACCTGAAAGCCCACCATAGGCTGTCGATGTTTTAACAAATGCGGCACCAGCCTCCTTACTTATGAGGCATGCCTCCACCTTCTCCTCGTCTGTGAGGTAGGCTGTCTCCAGTATAACCTTCACAGGGACGTCTGCGGCATCAACGACTCCACTTATATCCTCATGGACAAGTTCCCTCATCCCCGACTTCAGCGCCCCTATGTTCATTACCATGTCAACCTCCTCTGCACCGTTTTCCACGGCCTCTGATGCCTCAAAGGCCTTAACCGCCGGCGTGTTAACACCCGCTGGAAATCCTATAACAGAGCAGACCATGACATCGCTGTCCCTCAGGAGTTCAGATGCCAGCCTGACGTTGGTTGGGGTGACAACCGCGCACCTGAACCCATAATCAATGGCCTCCCTGCACAGTTTCTCGATATCAGCAACCGTCGCATCCGCCCTTACATTTGTATGGTCTATGAGTGATGCAAGTTCATCTGCTGTTTCAACCTTCATTTTAACCCTCCAGGAGTTCTTTTGACATGTAGGGGCCCTCCCTTCTGTATCCAAATTTGCTGTAGTATTCACGGGCTCCTATCCCGCTTGTGACAATTATTTTCTCCATCCCCCCATCAGATGCTATTGCCTCAGCACGGGATAGCAGTTCCTCACCGTAGCCCCTGTGCTGTCCAACAGCATCGCGACGCTCACCTATGGGTATCATTGAACCGTAGACGTGGAGTTCCCTCACAAGGGCTGTTTTATCATCTATTTCCGGGCGGTGAGCGTTCTCTGATGGGAATCTGAGCCTCAGGAATCCGATGAGGACATCATTTTCAGGGTCCTCTGCTGAGATGAAGAATTCCCTGCCTCCGGTGGCATCGTACTCCTCAACCATTACTGTGACGGCGTCCTCATCGACACTCACGCCCCTGCGGCTCATGTGGCCCACCTCACGGCACCTTATGCACCTGCAGCGGATACCCTCCTCCTCCAGGCGCCTGTAGACAAGTTCACCCAGGTTGGACTTCCTGACACCATCAACTATAAGCTGGGAGGGTATATCCCTCTGTATCCTCATGGTCCTCACCCATGGGGGCATCATCTTCTTTATCTCCACGATTAGATCAACGGCCTCCTCTGTGGAGTATGGTTTATAGAGGCCCCTCTCCCAGAGACTGTAGAGTTCACTGCCCCTGGTAACAAGGCAGGGGTATATCTTCAGCATGTCGGGTCTGAAGGATGGGTCCTGGAATATCCTCCTGAATATCCTGAGGTCCCTCTCAAAGTCTGAGAATAGGCCGGGCATGAGGTGCATTGCAACCTTTATCCCTGAGTCCCTGAGTATCCTGTTGGACTCTACAACGTCCCCTATACTGTGACCCCTCCGGATTCGCTGGTAAATGTAGTTGTAGATGGTCTGCACACCCAGCTCAACCCTTGTAACCCCAAGGTTGAGCATCCTGTCAACGTCCTCCTCCCGGCAGTAGTCTGGCCTTGTCTCAAATGTCATCCCAACACAACGAACCGGTGAGGTCTCGTTGAACCGCTGGGCGTCATCCACCTTCACGTACCCGTGGTGATCTGGTATATCAACACTGACACCACTCAGTCTGGCTCCAAAGTCCACCATGGCCTCAAGGCACTGGGATATGAACCATTCCTGGTAGCAGAGGCTGTGGGACGGAAAGGTGCCACCCATGACTATGAGTTCTACCTTGTCAACAGGGTGGCCTATGCTGTGGAGCTGCTCAAGGCGATTGTAGACCTGCCTGTAGGGGTGAAAATCGTACATTCTGGCCCTCAGGGCGGCTGGTTCCTCCCCGGTGTAACTTGGTGGTGCCTTTTCACTTTCAGGACAGTACAGGCACCTTCCATGGGGGCATTCATGGGGATGGCACATGACTGCCACAATGGCAACACCTGATATTGTCCTGGTGGGTTTTTTCCTGAGGAGATTTTCGATTAATTTCTTTTCTTCTGGATCTGCATGTTCAAGGATTTCGGAGTTGCTCATGAATTTTTCAAGCCCAAAGTCACGGCAAATCCTGTGTTTAGCCCTTTCAAGGTCCTTCCTTGTTTTTATCTGACCTGATATTATATCATCGATTATCCGGCGACACGCATCCCTCATTGTCATTCACCGTAGTGGTTACTGGCAGATATGTGTTTTCATCATTCCATTTCATTCAATTCCCTTTTGCATAAGGTTCAGCGTCCTTATTATATCTGTCCTTGAAATTATACCCTTCAGTTTACCGTCACCCATCACAGGGAGCCTTCCAAGCTGGTGGCGATTCATTTTTTCAAGAACAGAGGTTAGTTCCTCGTCCTCTGTGGCGGTCACAACCTCCGCGGTCATCACGTCCCCCACCATCATATCTCTGGCAGCCTCTGATATGTCATGGAATGTCACTATCCCTGCAAGCTCATCCCCGTCGGTTACAGGGTAACCCATGTGCTTCTTTCTGAACATGACATCAAGGGCCTCCCCCACTGTCATGTCGGGTCTGAGTGTTACAGGATTGGCGGTCATCACGTCCCCCACTGTCACGCCCTCAAGAAGAGAGGATATGAGGGTTGACTGGTACTCTTGCTCTGCACCTATGTAGATGAAGAGGCCTATCAGTATCAGGAAGAGGTTATAGAAGAGGCCTGTGACGGCCATTATTGCGGCGATGGTCTTACCAAGGTTCGCCGCTATCCTGGTTGCCCTAAGGTAACTCACACGTTCAGCCAGTATCGCCCTCAGTATCCGCCCCCCATCCATTGGAAAGGCAGGTATAAGATTGAAGAGTGCCAGGACCAGATTCACGGTAAGGAAATCTCCAAGGAATGGTCTGAGGGGTCCTGTGATGTTCAGGAGGATGGGCACAGCTGTTAACATTGCCATTATGATGTTTGTGAGGGGCCCTGCGATGGATATGAGGAGCTCCTCCCTTGGAACCTTTGGTATCTCCTCCATCCTTGAAACCCCCCCTATGGGTAGGAGGAGTATGCTCCTTATCTTCACACCGAACCTGAGGGCGACATAGGAGTGGGCCAGTTCATGTATCACCACCACCACAAAGACGAGGGTTATGAGCACAGCAAGGTTGAGTGATAGGAAACCCAGGTAGGTCAGGAGGTATATGAATACCATCAGAATGAGGAATGAGATGTCAAGTTCAACGGGTATTCCAAAAACCCTGAATATCTTCAAAGCGGCCATGATATTATATTGGAGTGTTATGGATAAATCATTTTGTACTGTGCCTGTGGTCTGGTGGTGTTGATAGGTAAGTGGGGGTGTTATGGATAAATCATTTTGTACTGTGCCTGTGG
>NZ_JBNASF010000037.1:0-10078 GCF_049720995.1 Methanothermobacter sp. | reverse complement strand
GTATCCATGAGCTCAGAGAGGTTCTCAGGGACAGGTTCAGGGTCACGACCAGGGAAAAACCCATCAGGCTGGGAATTAAGGGTCACAACACTGCAGCCCAGTTTTCTGAGGATGTATGGCATTGTGTAGGATCCGGCACCGCAGCCACAGTCAATCACAACCCTGAAGTTTCTCTTTCTGATGGCCTCTGCGTCGACCCTCCCTATAACCTCCTCCTGGTACTCGTCTATTATGCTCTGATTGACTGTTAGATGGCCGATATCATTCCATGAAGCCCTCTTAAATTTTTCCTGGAAGAATATTTCCTCTATTTCCTCCTCCATCCCATCAGGGATACCTATACCGTCACAGTCAACGAATTTTATGCCATTGTACTCTGGGGGGTTGTGGGAAGCGGTTACGATAACACCCCCATCATAGTAATTCCTCACCGCATACTGGACCGCCGGTGTTGGCAGTATCCCGAGGTCAACAACATCGCATCCGCTGGATAGAAGGCCTGATATAACTGCATTTTTTATCATGACCGTCGATGTCCTTGTATCCCCCCCAACAGCGATTTTTCCATCTACAATGGAACCATATGCTGCTGCAAGTTTAGATGCGAATTCAGGGGTTAAAACCTCATTTGCAAGTCTCCTGACACCAAATGTACCGAATAGCCTCTTCATTTTCATAACCTCTGTATGATTATTGATGACGAATGAGTTTAACAAACTTCCACCCTATAAACCACAAAATATCTCAAACTTCCACCCTATAAACCACAAAATCCCTATTTCTGTAGACCTCTCTTGAATACAGGGGCGTTTTCCTGTTTTTAGTGTCAAGAATTATATAACCTACCCTATCCATTCTGATGTCATCCTCAGTATAATCAAGGGTGATGGTGTATTTCCGGGCGTCAATTGTGTATTTAGATCCAGGGGCGTAGCCACCTGCAGATACCGGTTGTCCTCCAATAGAAACTATCAACGGCTGAATATGGTAACCGGAGACAACAACTGTTTTATGGTCCCCATTATACTTGAACCACTGGGCGACTTCCATTTCAGATTCAGAAACCAATGGTTTAACGGTGCTTGCAATTCCATAGCCGCTGCACAGGGAGTAAACTGATATGAACAGGACCAGGACATAAACAGGCCACCTCCTATCAGCCATGCTCATTGAATTGAAGATGCTGGCCCCCATTGCCGCCGCAGGAAAGAGTGCAAAGTACAGTATTCTGTCCGATAGGACCTTCAATCCCACAGTGGAACAGGCACTCAGAGCCAGAACAAATATTAACCATGTGGCCATCAGGATATCCCTTCTATCCCTCCTTTTAAGTGCACATATTAATCCCGTCAGTGCAAGTACAGTAAGCAATGCCCCGAAATGATTGATGTACCCCTCAATGGAAAGTGGGTCTGCCGGGGGGGGCCTGAAGAAAAATCCATATTTAACCAGAAGAGGTGCGTACCAGATCATGGCCAGCATGAAACCTGTTAAGATAATTAAAAGTAAATTTCCAGGCTTTATACTGTAACCCCCGATTCTGAAAGCCAGTGCTGATATTAGAACCACTGCAAGGACCATTGCTGCGGATAGGGTGTGTGTTAACATCAGAACACCAAAAATAATCCCAGTGAAGACCGGATAAAGTTTAGAATCATTTTCCATTGAAATGTAATAACCATAAACAAAAAAAGGTACGAATATCATTGCCATGGCTTCTGGGATGGGCATGATTATCCTTAAGAAGAATATGCTTGAAATTGAAAGCATTCCAGTTAAAAATCCAGTTAAAAATCCGTAGAACCTTCCTGCAACATGAGAAAAGGACAGGATAATCAGAAATGCCATCACCGGCTGTATGAACCTTGCCACGGTTAAAAAGCCAAGACCGGTGATTTTAACAAGGAGAGTCAGCATTACATGAAATAGGGGCGGATAACATATGGGTCTCCCGTAAGGGGCACATGTAAGCGGATCCCAGAAGACGATGCCCCTCTCCATGTAAAGCATAGCGTTATGTATATGGTAGTAGATATCCCATGTAAGTGGTGTGCTGTACTTGAGGGATGGTACGAGTGCGAGAAGGAATGCAAAGAGTGGAGGTAGAAGGGTCAATATCAAAGTGGTGTTCCTCTTGACAATCTCCATAGGTATCCCTGCTATGCTTTTCATGGGTATGGAATGAGGTTGGTTATCATGGTTATTAAGGATATCCTCTCTGAAAACAGAAGATTTGTTAAGGAAGAAGGACCCCTTCTGAGCGCAAAACCAGCCAGGGTATCTGCATAATCACATGCATGGACTCCCGGCTCACAGGATTCCTTGAAGAGGCCCTCGGGATAGGCAGGGGTGATGCAAAGATAATAAGGAATGCAGGCAACATTGTGGATGATGGTGCTGTGAGGTCAGCTGCGGTGGCCATATACGCCCTTGGTGTGCGGGAGATAATCATAGTGGGGCACACAGACTGTGGAATGACACGCCTTGATGGGGACCCCATGGTATCAGAGATGAGGAAACTTGGCGTTGATGAGGATGTCATTGAGAATTTCAGCCTCAGCACACTGAACCCCATAGCCGATGAGGAGGAAAATGTAATCGAGGGTATCAGGAGGCTTCGGTCATCGCCACTTATACCTGAATCAGTAAAGGTCCATGGTCTCATCATTGACATAGCCACAGGTGAGCTCAAACCGATCCACATTGATGAGGAGTGAGCTAAAAACTCTCCCCTGATTTTGACCTGATGGCAGATGGTTTCTCAACAACTATCTCCAGTGCCCCATGGTACTCCTTAACCCTTCCTGTTACCTGGATCCTCATTCCCCTTAAGATTTCAGGGCTCATTTCCATGCCTTCCGAGGCTGATTTAAATACAACCGCAGTCAGTGTCCCTGTCCCATCATTTATTTTTAAAAGTAAGGTTCCCGATTCGAGTTCATGAACCGACTCCACGGTACCCTCAACCGTAATTTCCCTGTCCAGCATGGAACCATCCACATCTGACACTCCAACGATGGGGGGTGTGAGTGATGCTGAGGATACTATCATTCCAATAAATCCGGCGATTCCCAGTAGAGACGATATTATGAGTAGTGTCCTGTCATCCAGTATGAAACCCATGAGGTTATGTAATACATATGGATATTTAAATATTACTGGAGGGTTATTTCCCCATCAGGCCTTGAACATTGACTCTATACGGGAAACCGTATCAATGTCATCAGGGCTGAGATCATCCCTTATGCGTTTTACAACCGGAAAACGAAGAGAGTAACCGCTCTCATACTCAGGGCTGCGTACTATTTCACTGTAGGCCACCTCAAGTATTATCTCCGGTCTGACCCTGAGTTTCCTCCCCTTCCTCTCAATGGCAAGATTCTCCATCCTGTCTGAGAGCTCCTGGAGGGTTTCATCATCCAGGCCCGTTGCAACATGAGCCACCGTCACAAGCTCCCCTGTAGCATCATCCCTTGCAGCCAGAAGGTATGAACCAATGAGGTGGGCCCTTTTTCCACGGCCATAGGTACCTCCAACCACGATGAGGTCCAGTGTTTCGGGTTCGGCCTTGAATTTAAGCATCTTTTTGCCCCTTATACCTGGTATATATGGTGACTCTGTGTCCTTTATCATTATACCCTCATGCCCCTCCTTTATTGATTCCCTGAAGAGCCACAGGGCTTCATCAACATTATCAGGACCCACATCAACCATTTGACTCACCTCAATCTCTCCTGGAATCTCGGAAATAATTGACTCAAGAATGCTCCTTCTCTCCCTAAGTGGTTCATCAATTAGGGGCCTTTCATAATAGAGGACGTCGAAGAGGAAGAGGGAGAGGGGGACCTTCTTCCTCAATCTTTCTATATCATACTTTCTCCTGACCCTCTGGAGTATGTACTGGAATGAAGCTGGTTTACCCCCAATTGTGACAATGATCTCACCCTCAACTATGTAGTCTTCAGCTGGAAGCGCCCTTTCAACGCCCTCAAGGATGTCGGGGACCGCCGCGGTTATGTTTTCAAGTCTCCGTGTGAAAATGGATATCTCATCTCCCTTTCTGTGTATCTGGACCCTTATCCCATCATACTTTGTCTCGCAGAATGCCCTTCCAAGTTCCTCTATTGCCGATTCTATGCTTTCAGCAAGCTGTGCAAGCATTGGCTTTACAGGTCTTCCAGGTTCAAGGTTCAGCTTCTCAAGGCCCGAATTACCTTCCTCCATTGCAACGGCAGCCACCATGCCCAGGTCATTGGTGAGCATGTGGGCCCTCTCAACAAGGGCCGGGTCGGCTCCTGAAGCCCTGGAGATGGCATCCCGTATAATTCCCTCTGCAACGCCCACCCTGAGTTCCTCAAGGACCGTCCGGGTGATGTAACGTGCCTCAAGGGGCTTTGCCTGGGATAGGACCTCAACAAGTATGCCTATCTTCTTTGCCTGGGCCCTTTCACCTGTTACGGATGTCAGTGAGCGCAGTTTATCATAAACAAATTCAACAGTGAGGGGTTGTGAAAAGAAGGTCGTCTGGGTTTTCTTTGAGAAGAGTTTTTCACTCGCAAGTCCTATGTCTCCCTCCTCCCTTATTGCATCTTCTATTTCATCAACCGAAACCCCCACAATGGTTGATATCGCCCGCATGAGAAGTTTTATACCAACCCCGAGTTCCTCCTCACTCCAGACCGGAAAAACCCTTCCAAGCATGAGGAGGGTCACCACCGGTAAAAGGTTCCTGTCAATGCTGCTGAAGAGCTCTGAAAGGATATCTGTCTTTTCGAGGCGCTTTGTTGTGGATTCAAGTTTTCTGTAGACCTCTGCAAGTTCAATATAGAGCAATCTATCCAACTCCCTCATCTGTAAAGTGTCTGAAGAGGCTCCACGCCCATTCAATTGCCTCATCGTCCCTTGAAAAAAGGACCCTTGATGTATCATAGAGGCCGTCTGATAGGAAAAGAGATAGGGCCATTGACCCCTCCGTTATTATGAGGCTGAAGTTAAGCTTTTCCGGGATGGTGTGAATCCTGACATTTTGAGGCAAATCACTTTCAATGGGGGCTGCAAGATCCTCTGAAAGTATTATCTCAGCCTTCACCCTTGACCTCATGAGATCCCCATAGAAGGGCTGATATACCCCTGATAGGATCCACACCCTCTCTGAATTTAGGGCGTTCTTCGCCACAACCTCATATGGTTCTGTGAGGTTCTCAGGCTTTGATTCAAGAATAGTGGCCCCTTCAAGGGCTTCTATGCTGGATAGGAGGTGATCCGGTATTGATGATAGGTCATGGTCAATTAAGAATTCTGATAGATCTCCAAGAGCAAGGAGTGACCTTATGATACCCTGCACCTTGAGGGATATTATCCTCCCTGTTGCTGAAAGTTCATAGCGGCGGCTGGTCCTTGAGACCATTCTCTTCTCTTCCAGCTGATATATGGCATGTAGAATGGTTGATGAGCTTGATCTTATAACTGTTCTCATCTCAGATAGCTCCATGGGGCCATTCCTGAGAGCAAGCAGGACCTTCAGTCTCACTTCAGAGCCAAAAATGAACCTGAGCTCCTCTTTGACTTCACTGTAACCTTTCAGCAAGGATTCACCTCAACATCTTTTATTCAAGAAAAACATCAAATTTTCCGCTGACACCACATATGGGGCATGGTTCAGGTGGTGCTTTCCTTGCGCAGAGATAACCGCAGACACGGCACCTCAGTACCGGGATCCTGAGGTCAAGTTTTCCCCCACGGATTTTTTCCATATTCCTTCTCTCAGGGATCGATCTAAATTCCACACTCTCATCCCTGACGTAAAGGCCACAGTAGCATGTCCCATATTCCTCAAGATCCTCGTCCCTGTAATCACAGGGGCATACTATATCCCTGTCCTCCTCTGGATTGCCGGACGCGAGCCGGCAGGGGCAGGAATCATAACCATACCTTTCACGGTTGGTGAGAATTCCCCGCAGGAGTTCCATGACAAATTCCCTGTCAGGGTTGAGTTTATAGCCTGACCTCTCTGCAGATTCCATTATCTCTCTGTAGAGTGCTTCAAGTTCATCATCCATGATGATCCCTACCTGAGGGCTGATTTTATGGATATTGCATCGAAGCCCACGATGACATCCCCCTCATCTATCGCAAGTGTGGGGAATGATAGGGATGGGTTCCACTTTCGAAGTTCCCTGAGGGCCTCTTCACGTTCATCGCCCTGGAGGAGGTCGACGTATATGTAATCATAGGCCACTCCAAGTTCCTCCAGCAGTTCACGGGTTTTTTTGCACCATCCACATGTGCTCAGGGCAAAAAGCAGGATCTTTGCCTTTTCGGTGCCGTTGACATGTTCAAATTTCATTGGACCACCACTGTAATTTCTGTTACTGGCCCATATTAACTGTTGGGGAATAGAACCGGCACGGTAGATGCCCCTGCCGGATGATGGTGGTTGGCACGGAAATTCCAGATACCTGATTCATCAGTGCTTCAATCACCCCTGAGGATCCTGAGGGCGCAGTATTCCCCGCACATGGTGCACATCTCTGGATCATCGACCGGGCACTGCATCCTGTACTCTGCAGGTTTTCTTGAGTCGAATGCCATTTCAAACTGTTTATTCCAGTCAAAGGATTTCCTTGCATTTGCCATTTCAAGTTCAGATTTCCAGGGCCCTGGCAATTTAATGGCGGCGTCTGCGGCCTGTGCAGCTATCCTGGACGCCACCACCCCCTCGATAACATCCTCCACCCCTGGTATGGCAAGGTGCTCTGCGGGTGTTACATAGCAGAGGAAGTCGGCCCCGTTCATTGCCGCCACTGCACCACCTATGGCCGCGCTTATATGGTCATAGCCGGGGGCCATGTCGGTTACTATTGGACCGAGAACATAGAATGGTGCGCCGTCACAGACAGACTTCTGTATCTTCATGTTTGCTGCGATCTGGTCGAGTGGCATGTGGCCGGGGCCCTCAACCATGCACTGGACATCTGCATCCCGGGCCCTTGCAACGAGATCCGCCAGGGTGAGGAGTTCTTGGAGCTGGGGTATATCAGATGCATCTGCAAGGCAGCCGGGTCTCAGACCATCCCCAAGGCTCAGTGTTACATCGTATTCATATGCCAGCTCAAGGAGGTAGTCATAGCTGCTGTAGAGGGGGTTTTCCTCCTGGTTGTGCATTATCCACGCCGCAAGGAATGCGCCTCCCCTGCTCACTATACCCATTATCCTGTCTGATCGCTGGACCCTCTCAACTGTCTCAAGGGTTATCCCGGAATGCACTGTCATGAAGTCAACACCATCCCTGGCCTGGTTCTCTATTGCCCTGAACATGTCATCCTCATCCATGTCCACAACCGAGCCGCTGGATGCGAAGGCCTCAACACCGGCCTCATAGATGGGTACTGTTCCAACGGGTACGTCGACAGATTCAAGCACAGCCCTTCTGACTTCCCGGAGCATTGGGCCCGTGCTGAGGTCCATGATGGCGTCTGCACCATATTCCACGGCCGCCATTGCCTTTTCAACTTCAAGGTCAATGTCCTCCATCTTTGAGGATGAACCAATATTGGCATTTATCTTCGTTGAAAGGCTCTCTCCTATGCCGCATGGTGATGAACTTCTATTAACATTGGATGGTATGACAGCCCTGCCATCTGCAATGCTTTTTATGAGAATCTGAATATCAATGTTCTCCTTGCGGGCTACCTCCTCCATTTCAGGGGTTATATTGCCCTTTCTTGCATCTTCCATCTGAGTCACTTTGATCCCTCAATCTTAATATATGGACATAAATAAAAATAATTTCATGATGAGAAAGCTCCGTGCAAGGGATATAATGCTTCGTGATGTTATTGTGGCTAATCCAGAAGACCTTGTGGCGGCTGCCAACCTCAAGATGGTCCGTGCAAATGTCGGTGGGGTCCCTGTTGTGGAGGACGGCAAGCTTGTTGGTCTCATAACCCACAGGGATATTCTGCTTGCCGGTGGTGAGGCCCTGAAACTGCGGGTGAAGGACATCATGAGCAAGGACCTTGTTGTTGTGGATGAGGATACTCCAATAAGCAGGATAAGCAGGATAATGGCAGATACCGGTTATCAGAGACTGCCTGTTGTGAAAGACGATATGCTTGTGGGACTTATAACTCAGAGCTGCATCATAAAGGCTGTTGCAGACCACCTTTAAAGTTATACAAGGGGTTCCGGTGACGCTGGATTTCTTTCTGAATTCTTATCCCCAGAGGCCCCCATCCTTTCCAGTCTGAGTTCAATGAATCTCTTACCCTTTTTTGTGCAAGCATATACGGGTATTGAGGAGCCCACCTTCAGCAGTGCCCTTCTATCTGCTATGCGCCTTATGTATTTTGATGCGCAAGCTGTTACAACGTCACATGTATTGATTATTTTCTCTGCGCCCCTGTAATCTATTCCTGTGAGGTGAACCGCAAAGAGGTATATTTCTCCATCACCCATTCCCCTTAACTGCTCTGCATCAAGTGGATCCTTTACGGTGACTGCAACCCTGCTGTAGCCCATTTCAAGTGCCCTTTTAACGCCCTTAACCTGGTCTATTGTTGCCTTTTCAGGTTCGATGACATTTTGAGGGCCAATTTTTCCTATAACATCCTTTTCAGGGGAGGTGCTGATGAAGCCGGATATTCTTCCACCTATGCCCTGTGCGAGTTCTGGTTCTGTTACAATGACGGTTCCTGCCCCATCGCAGACCAGCACGGCTGCGTCCACCTCGCCCTCGGCAAGGAGTGTTGAGATAATCTCTGAGATGCCAAATGATAGAAAATCCCTCATCCTTAATTCACGGTTGGCTGTGCACATGCCAAAATCCTTGATGCGAAATTCAATATTCTGGCGGACCGCCTCAGATGTGATCTTTTCAATGCCACGATACTTATGGAACAGGGGGCAGTAGTGGATCAGTGGCTCCGATACATGGACCACCTTACCGTCCCTCACTGTAACCCGGGTTTTGCCCAGGGCCTCTATTACATGTTCACCCACAGAGAACACCTCAACGCTGGGGATATGGAAATCCTTCAGCAGGATCAGGTTTCAGGATCAGGGAAGCATCTGACCTCAGAAGCGCATTTACAGTTGCACTGAATGAGCATAGTGTTCCTATACCACATGCCACCCTCTCATCACCAGATATGATATCCACAGTTATATAATCTTCCATTCTTACCTTTTCCCTTACACCTGCCCTGCCCATCCTGTGGAGGATCCTGTTGCCCAGGGCACCCATAGACCTGTCAAGCCAGAAATGTTTGAGTGGGCAGAGGTCACAGTAATTTTTGAAGAGCCTGTTCCACTTACTGCTTCCAAATCCTGCATCGATTTCGGCCCTTATGGTAGCATATGCTATGCAGCAGCCCCAGTTCCTGCCAATAACCACTCCATCCTGAATAAGGTATGAGTGAACCCTCCTACCCCTCCATTCAAGTCTTCCTGTGATCCCCCTCTCGTATTTCTCCATTCCAGTGTTCCGGGATCTTTCTGATGCAAGTTCTTTTCTGATTGAACTCACCCTTGAAGCTGCTATGTTGATAGCGCAGACCGGACAGAACCCTGAAGCTGCTGATACAATTTTTTTGCCGTTTTTAGAATAGAAAACAACCTTTATACCTGCCCCGTCCCTTTTAACCTCAACGAATCCACCCTCTGACCATATTCTGGAGATGACCATGGATGCTGTGTTAACAACCCTTCCATATCCCGCCATTTCTGCAACTCGTTTCTGATCATTTTTATCTGTAAGAAATGGTTTCAGGGCATCTGCAATCTCATCATCAAAAAAACCGGCGTTTATCTCTGCTTCGAGGACTGCCGGTGCCCATGTTATGTCAGACCCCTCCCCAGCCGGATCTCCCTGGGGATCCAGTATACGTGCCCTGACCCCCTCAGGGTACTCTGAGGTTTCAACAAGGAATCCCCCCTCTGAGAGATGCCTGAGTAACAGGTGGCATGCGCCACATGCACCCTCTGAAATATCAAGACCCGGGATCTGCATGGACCTCCCACACTGCAAGTGACTGATGGTATTTATGTTAGCACCCAGGTAATAATGGTTGCATCCGGG
>NZ_JBNASF010000036.1:0-10955 GCF_049720995.1 Methanothermobacter sp. | reverse complement strand
TAATTACCTATTTAATTACCTATAAATATAGGAATACCATATCCACTTCTAAATAATGGAGTTGGGGTCCTTGAAGGGTCAAATAATGCTCATCATACTTATACTGTCATTATTCATTCTCGGATGCGCATCTGCAGACCCTGAGAACAATACCACGGCGAACATCACATCTGGAAACCAGCCAATTGTAGAGCCACTTGCAACCGGCGTTAAGATTTCCGTAGACCCCGCAAGCATCGACCTTGGAACCGTTGAGCCAGATGGAATAGAAAGGGAATACTACACAGCAACAAAGGTAACCATAAGAACAACGAGGGGGACTCTAAGGTTCTCTGTAATGGCGAACAGCAACCTTGTAAGCCTTAACAACAGCTCAAACATCATCCCCATTTCAAATCTAAGATACAGCATAAAATATGATGGTCCCTACGGACCCATTATCATTCCAAAAAGAAGTTTTACAACTTCCTATTACCAGATATGGACCTACACAGGTCCCGTTAATATAGTGATTCCCATGGATTATTACCTCACTGTACCACTCTACACGGATCCAGGAATCTACAGGACCACCATCACCTACAGAGCAGTTTAATCAAAAAGGGTATTATATAGGGGGAACTACCATCCCCTATCCTGCATCCTACCCTCTTCAGGGATCTCACTGATTTCAAGGCCCCTCATGGCTGTGCCAAGGCCCCTTGAAACCTCAGCTATGACCTCAGGTTCGTCGTAGTGGGCTGTGGCCTCAACAATTGCCCTCGCATATCCCTCAGGGTTATCGGACTTGAATATACCCGAACCAACAAACACGCCGTCGGCACCAAGCTGCATCATGAGGGCTGCATCTGCTGGTGTTGCAACACCACCAGCTGCGAAGTTAACCACAGGGAGCTTTCCAAGACGGGCTGTTTCCCTCACAAGTTCAAGTGGAGCCTCAATCTTCCTTGCGAATTCCCAGAGTTCCTCTTCCTCCTTGTTCTGGATCTCCCGGATCTCACTCATCATTATCCTCATGTGCCTCACGGCTTCAACGATGTTACCTGTTCCAGGTTCCCCCTTGGTCCTTATCATGGCGGCACCCTCGTCTATCCTCCTGAGGGCCTCTCCAAGGTTTCTTGCACCGCACACAAATGGGACAGTGAACTTCTTCTTGTCTATGTGGAAACGTTCATCTGCGGGTGTTAGAACCTCGCTCTCATCTATCATGTCAACCCCAAGGGCCTCGAGGACCTGGGCCTCAACGAAGTGTCCTATCCGGACCTTGGCCATCACAGGTATCGACACTGCGTCCATTATCTCCTGGACCTTGTTGGGATCGGCCATCCTCGCGACTCCACCAGAGGCCCTTATGTCCGCAGGTACCTTCTCGAGGGCCATTACGGCGACTGCCCCTGAGTCCTCTGCGATTGCGGCCTGTTCAGCGTTGACAACGTCCATTATAACGCCGCCCTTGGTCATCTTTGCAAATCCCTTCTTGAGTACTTCTGTGCCATGCAGCATGATCAATCTCCTCCTGTTAGAATAAACAGCATATTTATATCTTAAAACCAACTTTTAAATATCTTGCCCGGGTTGCCGCTCCCGAAAATATTTAAGATGATGAATCATAACATAATCAGAGATGACAAATAGCTAACCCAGAAGGTTTTTCGTGATAAAAATGGTGGCAGGAACATTCACAGGGTCTGTGATCTACTCACACGCCGTACCCGCACTTCTTGGATTCACAGGAATGATACTCCTATGTAACGGTATGATGGATGATAAGAGAAACCAGGTTCTTGCAGGTCTCGGTTTATTCTTCGCAGCTGGGCTCCTTCCCTTCATCATACTGCCCCTTATTCTCGGTATCTGAAACCATTCCACCGGGGAAGATTCCCTTAAATTTCCCCTTCAAGTTTTTTTGTGGCCATGAAGGATGCGAAGTTTCCGGCAGCCTCAGGGCCAGAAATCCTCCTCATATGGACATAGGCGGCCATGTATGTATCCCCCAGCCCGGTTGGGTCAAGTTCCCTCTCTGCAGCAACAGCCATTACCCTTATGAGGGATCCTTTATGGGATATCAGGGACCCCCGGGGCCCGCAGGTTACTATGACCTCACCGCAGTGTTCACCCAGTACCCCGAGAGCCCCCATGAGGTCACCAGAAACCGTTCGAAGTTCGTTTATGTCAAGGAAAACTCCACTACCGGCCTCCAGGACCCGCAGGATTTCATTCCTGAATTTCAACCTGACCATGTCCCCATGGGGGTATCTGAGGTAGCCCTGAAGTCCTGTGTAGAGTCTGTGCCTTTTTCCCAGAAACTGCAGCGTCTCCAGGGGTATGTCTGAGGGCAGAAGAGGGCCTGCAAGGACGGCTGCCCAATCCTCCACTGCAATATTTTCGATATCATCAATTTCAATGGGGTTACTGGCAAAATTGGACCTCTGGATCCTCCTCGAGGTATCCCCTTTATAATAGATATTCTCAAACTCAACCGTGGAATCCCTGTAAAGTGGTATTATGTCTGTCTTGGATGGAAATTCCCTGAGCAGGTGCCTGTCATCCTCTGATAGGGTTACAACTGCCGTGTGGTCAACTCCAAGGTGGGAGAGTAGCCTGGAATAGTAGTAAACGGCTCCCCCCACCATGAACTCTGTCGAGTTCCTCCTCACTATCCGGTCCCGGCTGAGAGGTCCAAGGAGGAGGTACCTATCATCTGTGTTCACATTACCTCCAAAGGCAGGCATACAAACCGGATAAGGAAGGAGGAGGTACCTATCATCTGTGTTCACCCGGGCCTCACCATCCCCTCATGGAGAGCCCTTCCAACAAGAACCTTCCCCACACCCATCGCCTCAAGTTCAGGTATCTCCCGGGGCAGAACACCGCCACCGGGTATCACTCTACTGATGATTGGCCTGAATAGTTCAAGGAGTTCCCTGTTGAACCCTGAGGATGTGCCAACCGCCCCCAGGTCAAGGAGTATGACTTCACACTCGTAGTCGAGGAGCAGGTCCCTGAATTCCTCAGGTTCAAGGTCAATGTTCTCTGAGTGGAGCTTCATGTCCTTAACGTCCACGCTTACAGCTGTTCTCTCAGGGGGGTAAGTTTTAAGGATGTGCTCAAGTTCCTCTGTATTCTCAAGGGTCTCTGTTGCGGCAACAACCCTGGATGCGAACTGGAGCATGAATCTGAATGTCTCCCTGTTCCTGACCCCTGCATCGAGGGTGACCGGGAGCACATGGTTAACCCTTCCTATGATATCAAGGCTGGATCCTGTGCCCTCAATGGCGTCAAGGTCGGCTATGTAGATTGACCGTGCCCCGGCTGCCCTGAGGGAGAGTGCTATGTTCACGGGGTCAGGGGATGATGAGAACACCGTCTCGATGGGCCTGTAATTTTCACGTTCACCTGACTTGCCGGCTACCGCTATACCACCCCTCAGATCAATAACAGGTATGACCTCAATCATATGGATACCTCTAGAAGAAGTAAAATATCAGAACTCACTTTGGGTTTGAAATATTTAAAGTTTTCAGAGTAATGGGAAGGGGATGGTAAGCTGAACCCTTACCACCAAAGTCCCCAAAAAAAAATTGAATGGGTAAAAACTACCCCTGCACCATTATCAGCTTACCTGTCTTGGGGTCCCTGTAAACGGTTCCCATCTCAACGTATCCCTGGCCAGATCCCGAACTGATCTGGGGAGTGTTGTTGAGCTCCTGGCCCTTCTGGACTTCAACTGCCTTCTTCATTGCCTCCATGGTTTCCTGACGCTCCTGTGGAGTCATGTCTGCGAATACGACATTCTGCATGTTCCAGGAGAGCACCAGGAATATGAGGAAGCCCACCGATAGGACCAGCATTGCATCAACAAGGTTTGCGCTCCCGGCCATCGGGTCCTCTTCATTTTGATCCGACAGGAGCTTTCGCCGGCGTCTGAGCGGCATTATCCATCACCTCCAGCACTGCCTCGGCCATAGTCTCAAGGTTTGAGAGGTACTCCTCATACCATCTTCTCCTGACCTTTGAGATCACGTAGGCTATGCCCCCTGATGCCAGCCCAACAACGGTGGTGTCAAAGGCTATGATGATGGCCTGTGCCAGTGTATTTATATCACCTGCACCAAGGGCTGCGAGACCTGGACCCATTGGTATGAGGGTCCCCATCAGTCCCAGTGTTGGGCCGAGCCTTGTCACGATATCTGTCTTCTCGAGACTCTTTGCAGCCCTGAGTTCCTCGTTCTCTATGAGTTTTCTTGCCAGGGCCTCCCTTGATTTTGGTCCAAGTTCAGGGGTCCCTGCGATATCCCTGAGAACGTCCTTCTGGCTCTGTGGTATGTCCATTGAATCCACAACTTCAACTATTCTCTCAGGGGTCCCTGGATTTGATATTGACCTTATTGCCGATTCAATTTCCTTGACATCGGTCCTTATTCTTCCAGAGTACTCTGATATGAGCCCTCCAAGGGTCACTATGGCATAAACCATGAATAAGAGTAGACCAGCTATGACCGGTATGAGGAGGCTCTGGGAGACAACGTGTAGTGCACCGCTCAGTATTTCACTGCCGGGTACTGCAACCATATCATATCACCTCTTCCTATTCTATGAAAGTACTTTTTCTCTTGTTAAGGTAGATTCCAAGCCCCATGAGTGCCAGTGTTCCGAGTACAACGTATGTTATTGTATCTACACCTGGCACCGTGAGGGGTGTCATCTTCATGCTCATTACGCTGTTAACATTCGGGAGCACGATTGCAGCCGTGAGGAAGTATAGACCTGCAAAGAGCATGAAATTTCCCAGAAGAACCGGGTATGGTTTCTTGATGGCGGCTGCGATCCCATTGGCAAATACATAGAAGAAACCTATGAATGCTGCAAGGATTATCCCTGAGTACTTGCCAAGTGTAACCGCAGATACTCCTATTATCGGTGATACCAGAATTATGCTGACGATGACCGCCCCGAAACAGCAGGGGCAGGGTGCAACCATTGCAACGCATGCGGTCTTTGCCGTGTCACGCCTGTGTTCCTTCCACTCACGGAGAGTGTGGACACCTGCGAATATGAGAATGGCTGCCATTATGATTGTTATGAGCGAACTGTAGGTGTTGAAGAAGCCCTGAATCGAGTTCATGTAGGCATTTGCAAGGGCTGCGAGGCCATATATGCCAAGACCATAACCCGCCGTTATTAGGGCTGCCATCTTCTTTGATAACCCTGCAAAACCCATTGCCAGTCCAATCTTAACGCCGAATATCAGTAAAACCGATAGTATTCCCGCCTGCCACAGTAGGTTTGCCATGTCCATGTTTCACACCTTCTCTTTTCAACTTTATAATAATTACTATATAAATTAAATTATTACTATTTCACAGGATTGAAGCAGTATTTTAATACCACATTTCTTATTACTATTAGGCGACGATAGGTAATAAGTCATTCAAACGATTTTTATTAGAATTAAAGTAAATCTGATATTTAATGTTTTCTAAAAAGAAATGAATGGAAGGATTCTATCTCCTTCCAGGTCCGAGGAAGTATCCAACTCCCACAAGAGCAACCAGGGCTATAACACCGATTATGGCGTACACAGGCATTCCTGTACTTGAAGCACCTGATGAACCGGCCTTTGTGACTTCATAGGATTTTCCCGCGCCCTGTGACGATGCTGCTGATTCTGCTGGAGTGTTCTGTGATGATCCATGAGTACCTGGACCTGCGGTTGAGGCACCTGAAGAGCCCCCTGATCTTCCTGAGACTTCACTGCCGGTACTTCCACCCTGAGGCTGACTTCCAGGCGCGGAACCTGGTGTTGAACCGGATTCTCCGCCCTGATTCGGGTTCTCAGCAGGTGCGAAGGCTGCGCTCTTTGTAGCCGCATAAAGCTTCTCCTTGACCCTTGAAAGAAGATCAGGATTCACATACTGCATCACCCACTGCATCATTGCAATGTTACCGCAGCTGCAGTCACAGCAGGCAACACCATACTCTGCAATGGTGCTCGCCCATTTATTTGCGACCAGTCGCAGCGTTGCCTCATCAGCCTTCCAGAATCCCTTATGTGCCGCTGTAAGCAGTGTTCCAGTTATACTGATCATTGCATATGCTCTGTTGCCAGTGGAAAGCCACTCAGTTACGCCCAGATTGTATCTGTCCCTTATGTACACGTCTGTGATCTCATTCCAGTCATAGTCGTCAACGAGTTCCGGTGTGGTGACCTGCCATCCCCAGAGGTATGCGACAAACTTGTTGGAGATTGTCCTCGCACCGCTGTATCCCTCATTCATCATGGACTTTATCCATTCAGGGTTATAGTAGCGCGTCCTCATCTCACGCCTCATGAACTCCTGCAGTGAGACGACCTCTGGCCTTGAAGGGTTTGCATAGTAGAGCACATTGAGTGAGGGTGCCACTCCACCGTTGACCTTCTCGATTGCCATTGAAAGACCCCCATAGTAGTCGTAGTAGTCGTCGTTGTCGATTACGCCATAGAGATTTGTGCTTCTGCTGTGATAGGCCACTTTAACACCCTTCAGCAGGTCCTCAAAGAGGTTCTCCCTTGAGGCGCCCCAGAGGGTATTCGAGTATGCATGGCTCATCCTCCTGAGGTAAACGTCTGCAAGCTCTGACCTGTCATTCCATGTCCATGCCTCTTCAACTCCATGGTTAACACCGGCACCATAGTCACCCACAGGAGGTGCGAATATGCGTGTTATGGCTGCATCACCATCATATCCTGCAAGCACAAGCTCTATCCAGTGTTTTGCAATGTAGTTGGATTCAATTGAATCGTTTTTGTCTATGGTTTTAAGAAGATCCGCCATTGTCTTGGCCTGATTGAACTGCCCTGTGATCAGTGGATTCAGTGCAAGGTCCAGCTGCTCCTTGAGTTCAGGATGTGCAGCCAGGATCCTTGAGTATGATGCCCCAAGTGCAACCCTGTATGCCACATCCATCTTGGCCAGCAGGTTTGGATAAAGATCCCTGAACAGACCACTGGTGGTTACTATGACATCAATCCTTGGCCTTGATGTGAGGTTCAAAAGTCCCATGCTGTTTCTAACCCTGTTGAGGTCTGATAGAAGCTCTGTTAAATTTGTTGGAACTATATAGGATAGTTTTCCTCCTCCAAGCCAGGTTCTATCGTCCATTTTTGGCTGAACACCCAGCATTCTCAGGACGAATGAAACCATTGTACCGTCATCCCTTGCTGTCTCAACGCACCAGACCACAGCCGCCATCTTCTCGGGAATTGTGTCAAGCTGGGCCAGAGCCATATCTGCTAGTCTCTTACCCAGGTCCCAGGCAACCTTTGTTGGCAGTGTGTTGTCATCCTGTGCATAGAAGTTTCTGCCTGTTGGAAGCGCGTACGGGGCCTTTACAGGATCTCCACCCTTTGCAGGGGTTATATAGTGTCCTGATAGACCCTCCATAAGTGCATCCATTTCACTGGAGGGACTGTTCTTAAGGAGTGAGATGTACTGGAGCGCCATCTCAAGCTTTGACTGAAGCGCCGTCTTCACTGATGGATCTGTGACGTTGGAGAGGAGTGTGTCAATTGGTTTTCCCCTTAATAGTTCAAGGATCATCTCAACGGTGGCATTGTTAACTGATTCAGCCTGTTCGAATGTGAGGTTGTTGAAGTTCCATCCCCTCATCAGTGATATCAACCTCGGGAGTGATGGATCCACGTCACTGTCCGCTGAGAGCATACCTGATACCATGAGGGCCACCTCACTGTCAGTCCAGTTAAGACCGAAGGTGTCAAGCCCATATGGGATCAGTGTGCTGGTTATACTGAGAATGTAGTCATGCACCCTGTCTATGTCCTCATCTGTTATATTGGTTGCGTTAATCCCGAGGTCCCTTTCAAGGTTGAGTTTGATTACTGTCTCCCTGATTCTGTTTGCATACTCCTCCTTCATGGGGTTTCCATCTGGTGTCATTTCGTAATTTGAAAGTAGACCTGCGAGTTCCTGGAGGTCACCGTAGAGTTTAGTCCTTGTCAGTGGGGGTGTGAGATGATCTATGATCACTGCAAGTCCCCTTCTCTTGGCCTGCATGCCCTCTCCAACACCGTCCATTATGTAGATGTAGAGTGATGGTGTGTTACCTATGCATATATCAGGGTAGTCAAAGGCTGCAAGGGCGTACTGTTTCCTTGGTGTCCACTCATAGGTCGCATGTCTTCCGACATGGATCTGTGCATTGGCACCGAAAACCGTGTTGACCCATGCATACCATGCAAGGTAGCAGTGAGGTGGTGGGACTATGGTGCTGTGATAAAGGTTTGCGACGTCTGCTTCCCAGCCCCTCTGTGGCTCTGGTCCTATGAATACGTTTCCAAACATGAGGCCAGGGATCACGATGTACTTCCTTCCATTCCTTGTTACAACCATGACATTTCCTGGGGGTTCACCCCACCCTGTCATGCCTGAAACATTGAGGGCCATGAACTGGTTCTTGTAGATGTAGAAGAGATCCCATGCCGTTGTGTTGGATGTGTTCTGTATGGCTGCTGCAAGGGCAGCGCTCATCTTATTTATAAGGTCTATGGCTGTCCCCGCGATTTCAGGGTGTGTGTTGGCATTTGAGATCATCTCCTGAGTCCAGCGGTTGAGTGTTTTGAGCATTTCATCTGTGACATGGCTGTCTCCTCCGCTGATGTACTGTACCGCAAGCTTTGTGAGTTCCTCAATGTATCCCACCGGACCCTCGACCATCTCCTTACGTGCCACAGGGTCAAGTGTGTTGAACCATGCGAGGTAGTCCTCGTATGGCCAGAGTATCGCATTTGGACTGCTTGCAAGTTTTTCGAGTTCACCAGGGGCCCAGTTTGCAACGTTTATACCGTTTCTGATCATCATCTCAACCAGTGCATCGGCGTCCTCCAGTATTTCACCAACATTGTAGCCCTCTGCCTTCATGCGTTTGAGTATCTCGATGATGCTCTCAGGGACGTTCAGGTAACTTGCACCTATGTTCTGCTTACCTGGGGGGTAGTTGTAGTACACAATTGCAATCCTTTTATCACTGTTTGCCATGGTCTGGAGTCTGATCCAGTTGAAGGCCCTGCTGACAAGTTTCTCTATCCTCTCAGGGATGGTCACTGTTATGTCCCACTCTGCCCCTGTCTCAGGGTCTGATCCTATTTCACCAACACCTATTGCAAGTGGCTCTATCTGACCCTGCATCTCTGGCTGTGCACACTGCCAGTAGACGGACATCCAGCTGAATCCTTCCTCTGAGACAATCCACTGGCCCATTGTCCTGTATTTGGAACTGGTTATAAGGGCCCTCAGAACAGGAACATTCGAATTTTCAAAGAATCTGTTGACCTGATTACCTGATGTTGTGGAACCCGTTATGAAGGTCAGCATGTCTATGATAGCGTTTACCTTCACGGGGTATTTCTCAGGGTTGGCTTCATACTGAACGACATTTGATGCGTCTGTGAGGAACTTAACCAGCGCTGAATAAACGTTCACGGGTTGTGCTGTGCTGATCTTGAGGTTCCTTATCACGTTTCCGTTCTCGAGTATCTGAACCTCATAAACCTTTGCAGTTAATACGCCTGTAACACCGAGAATTGATTTTGTGTCACTGTAGTTTCCTATCCCCCTGATGGCTGTTATGTTGTAGGTCTGGTTTGCAAGGCAGAGTGTCTGGATAATGTTTTCCATTGCACTCTGGTTCAGAATGATATAACTGGACCATGTTCCCACAAGTGGAATGACATTCATCCCCCTTGAGACAATTTCATCGATTATCTGCTGCATGGAATCCGCATACTGAACCTCCCCAGCGGATGAAATGTAGCTCAGAACAGCCAATGTGGGTTTAGTTTGATCCAGCGGGTACCTGCTGAAGTAGTCAGCAAGTGTGAACCTCTGACCATCCCTGTAGAGGAACTCCTGTGACAGCTGGGATGCTGGTTCAACAGGTTCTGGATCCCAGGTGCTGTTCCATTGAAGTCCACGCATATTAAAGTACATTTTCAGAGCGAGTTTGAACTGATTCCCCAGATTCTTTTTGCCTGATGCAGCGTAATAAATTGCGCAGTCAATCCACTGGTGCAATGCTGTGTTTCCAGGATATTTCTGCTTATATGATATAAGTGACGTCAGGTCTCCGTCATGACACGCCCCTATTAAACTTCCCGGTTTATCATATGTTCCTATATCACTGTCATTTACTCCGCTGAATACATTTGTATTGTTTATTCTGCTCAGTTTCACAATTGTGGGGCCGCTTTCAAATACCAGGAAAACTTTGTTCTCTATCAGGGAAGGATTGGCCCTTATCACCGCTTCAAGGGAACCGTTACCTGCAAGCGCTGTTCCCCATTCAGCGAGTATCACATGTGAAGCGTTGATGAGTGATGCTATCTCATCACCTGTCATGTTACCTATCTGACTGGTGGATCTTATCTGGAACTTCACTTTCTTCGAATCCCTGTTTGTGAGGTTCATTACACTGTATGCGACTTCATTGTAGCTTTTTGTAGCCGTTGATGAACCTATAACAAGTACTGTTGTTGTATTCCCCTCCGTGCTGTTATCCGCAGCTGCCACTGTCTGGCAGAGCATAACCATGAAGAGAACTGCTATCAGTGTAATTAGCTGTTTTCTCATGACATTTCACCTCCTTTTATTTTTTTTACAGTACCCACTCTGAATTATGTCATTAAAATAAATTGTTATTACATAATGACGAATACTTTAAAAATAAAACATAATGACGAATACTTTAAAAATAAATTATTACTTAAACTGAAATATTACTTAATTTAGATATCTATCGGGAAAAAGTAATAATTCCTGGGATAAAAAAATAAAAGAGGAACGGTCTATTTTCCTGCTCCGCCCCTGAGGAATCCAAAGGCCACAAGACCAGCGGCCACAAGGACACCCACGATACCATAGACGTACCATGACCCATCACTGCCAGAAGTTGAGGTTGCA
>NZ_JBNASF010000035.1:0-12567 GCF_049720995.1 Methanothermobacter sp. | reverse complement strand
CTACGCCTCATCCACAACCATCATAAACCTCGATCAGGGTAGGAGAGTTGGCTTGTCATTCAATAGTATGGCCTCCCCGCCCAGTCCAAGTGGAACAGGAACAGGAACACTCCAAAAAGCAGGATACCTGCAGGTGGCAAAGAATGTTAAGGCTTTCATGGAATCCTATGGGAGGTCGCCGAATTATGCCAGCACAGCCATCGGAAAAGTCCGCCCAGAAAGCCTAATATATGCCAATGCAAGGATAATAAACTTCTACAACAGCACAGGAAGACTACCAAACCATGTAACAGTATATAGTGTTATAGGTAAGGGTGGAATTATAGTAAGGCCAAGAGCAGACTACACCTACACAATACAAGGCTATAATGTCCAGTTCCAGGATAAAAGTACAGGGACAATACAATACTACAAATGGGACTTCGGAGACCAAAGCACAAGCACCCACCAGAATCCACTACACGCCTACAAACCAGGAACCTACAAAGCAACCCTAACAATCCAAGCCTATGGCATAACAGACACAAAAACAACAACAATAACAGTCAAAGACACCCAACCACCAACCTTAACCATAAACCCAGCCCCCGGAACATACAATGGCCCGCTTACAGTAACCATAAATGCAACCGACGACACCTCAAAACCTATAATCTACTATCAAATAGACAACGGACCATGGCAGACAGTAAAAAAGACAGCCACAAATAAAACTAGAAAGTGGAGAACACACAATCCAATACTATGCAATTGACGAGGCAGGGAACAAAGCAACAGGAACTGCAAGATATAATATTAGGAATGAGCCAGTGAACTGCACTCTCAAGTTATATTCATCAGGATTAAAGGGGGGGATGGGAGCTCAACTGGAGCAAACTACATGACTTCTATGATATCTATGGGATGTCGCCTGAAGAATACTTTATGGTAGAGTATGGTGACCCTTACATTTGGAGTATCAGCCAGTCCCAGAGGTCTATGACTGGACTTACAATCCTTTCAGACTCACGGTTCCTGTCACTATTAACTCCACTGGATGTTTGAGTATTGTCTGGTATTGCAGCGGACCCTTTGAAGAGACAGTTAATGTCATCCTTGACGGGAAAATCATAGCATCAGACAGCTTTGTTAATAAGGCATGGCTCCAAGCCAGGGAGAGATTCAAATTGTATGGTAACCTTTCAGGATTCTATAAGAGTATCGTGTCTAGTCTCAGCTTCCTCCTAGTTAACAATCTTACAAGGACGGAACAAGGGAGCATGCTCTGGCAGATAAATCAGCAGGGTCTTAAATACCTGGACGATCTGACAGGCGAAAATGTGAGCGGCTACACCAACGAGCATCTCCAAGAGTTCATTGACACGCTTCAAATAGTCCTTGAATATCCCGGCGAAGATCATGTGGAGATAGCAGGCCTATATTTCCCAGGAGCTCCTGTTAACCGAGTCTTCAAAGTGTATTATGCTAACGGATCCTACACCCACCCTCAACTTGGCCAAGTAGAGGCAGGATATGAGGGAATAGCAAGTTACACTATAGCAGCGATTAAAGTGACTGATGAAATCCTCAGAGAATGGCTTAACCGCAAACCAGTCACTCCGGGGGCTATGAAAGCAGCCTATGGTACAGGACTAGCAGCCCTGGAATTAATATACTTGCATGACAGGATAGCGGAGGAGGCAGCTGCACACTACAATGTAACATGGACTAGGACAAGGGCAGTGGCGGTTTCAGTGGTTGACACGGCCGATGAAACCTACATGACACTAGAATGCAGTCACAATATGGGTGTAGTGGCCAATGGAGCTCCGGAGAACATTAAAGCATTCAATTATGCGAGAACATCAGCTATAAATGGCTTGGAGTTTTTTGTGATGCAACGCCTCTTCCCAGTCAACACAACAGACCTTGACACGATCATGAGTCAGAGCATAATCACGAACATAGCATACAAACTCTTGAATGGAGAGAAAATTGACGTTAGAGCTGGAAACTACACCATAATAGGCTATGATAATGACTATCTAGTCATTGACTCGGCAACAGGAATATTAAGGGATGTCAGAGTCTTTAATAGTATCTATGGGGCTTACTGTTTCAGCCACCTCCAGACAGAATGGGCCAGTGAACTTGCAAAAGAACTATTGAATGGTAGTGGGTGGTTTGAGGTTGTGGCTGATTCATGTTTGATGGCTGCTACATGCGTTTTTGAGGATGCTTTTCCGTTGCTGGCTTCGAATCCAGCTGGTTTGGCGATCTTGGCTCTTATAATTGATTTGTATTGGATCGTGGAACAACCTGAGATAGCCGTGCCATTAAATTTAGCTTGGATGCCAATTTTTGGCCAGATAATGTCTTATTATGCTATTAAAGCACTTATTTCAGGGGAAAGTCCATCTAACCTTGTAGAGAAGGATCAGGAAACCTTTTTAGAGGTAGCTTTACTACTCTTGGAATTGGCGAAGAATGATGATTTTCAAGAGGAGTTACTAGAAACATTAAATAGGGGAGGAAATATTCAAGAAGTTTTTGATAGATATGCTCCTGGTGGTTTAAGAGATCCGGGAGATCGGTGGGACAAGGTTGGTCAATATTTCAGGGAAGCTTGTAGCAAATTAAAGTCAGCCTTGAAAAATAGAGATGTTAAGGGTGTTTTGGTTATTGGCAGCGCAATAGTCGGTGCTTTTACAGCTACAGTTTGTGCATTAGAAGACGCTCTCATTAAACCAGTATATGAGGCTTTAGAAAAAATAAGACAAGCTAAAGAAGAAGAGGCAATGTCCAAGTTTAGAAACAATACAAAACATTATTAGGATAAGAAAAGGTGAGCTTACATGTTGTTCACAGGCTTCAAGAAAAGATCATTACTGAATGAAGGTGTTAACCTTTTAAATCAGGGTAAATATGAGGAAAGCATAGTCTATTTTGATAAGGCCTTGAAAATAGACTCAGAATATGCCTTGGCATGGTACAATAAAGGTGTCGCGCTTCGAAACCTTAAGAGATATAAAAAAGCACTTAAATGTTTTAATAAAGCTTTAGAATTAAAATCCAACTTAAAAGAGGCATTGTTTAACAAAGCAGCTACCTTTGGAAATTTAGGAAAGAATAAAAAAGCATTAGATTGCTGTGATAAACTTTTAGAATTAAACCCTCAAGATTACAAAGCATTGGCTATGAAGGGCCTTCTTCTAAATAAACTCGGAAAACACGAGAAAGCCCTAGAATATCATGACAAAGCATTAAAATTAAATCCTTCTTTACCTGAAGCATGGTATGGTAAAGGTTTGAGCCTAGAGAACCATGAAAATTATAAAAAAGCACTAAAATGCTACGAAAAAGCCCTAAAATTAGATCCAAAAAACCCAGAAACATGGGAAAGCAAGATCCGTACACTAATAATGCTTGAAAGATACGCAGAAGCCCTAAAATGTCTAGACAAATCCTTAGAACTAAACCCAAAAAATGTGAATACATGGTATACTAAAGGCCTAATCCTAGGAACACTAAAAAGATACGCAGAAGCCCTACAATGCTTCAACAAAGTTTTAGAAATAAATTCTAACTTCAAACCTGCTAAAAAATGGAAAAAGAAAATTCTTGGAAAAACAACCAAAACAGAGTCCCAAGTTTAAAATGTAATTCAACATGCTATCTAAAGGCTTTAAAAAATCTTTGATAAAGTGTTCCATAACTGTTCACCTCTTCATGAAGAAAAAATGTCCATCTATCCCGCTTAAAGAATCCCCAATGATCCTGGAAAGAAGAACAGCATTCCAAATTAGAGTGTTATTTGCCAAGGACGCCCAATCCTAGAAATATCATAAAAACAAGAAGTTTTAAAGAAGTTTTGAAGGAAGAGAACCTTGTAGGTGAGATATAAAGCATGGAGCCCCACTGTAATAGGCGCTGGGATGGCTATTGGAAGCCTATTAGCCTATGAGAATCGTGAAACAATAGAAGCCTGCATACTAGGATTCAAAAACTACGTAGAAAAGAAGTTGAGAGAGGCTGGAGCATGAACCCCCTTAAGAAAATAAAGGATTGGATAGCCGAGGGAAAGGCTGGATGGCACCTTGCTGGGGGCCGATCAAGCCTAAAACAGGGAAAATACAAAGAAGCCCTCAAAGAATTCAGGAAAGCCCTCAAAGCAAGACCAAACAACCCGGAAATCCTCCACTATAATGCAATAACACTACTAAAACTCAAAAGACCAGAGAAAGCCTTAGAATGCTATGAAAAAGCATTACAGATAAACCCCAAACTTGCAGAAGCATGGAACAATAAAGGACTAGTCCTCGAAGAACTTGAGAGATATGATGAGGCACTAGAATGCTATGAAAAAGCACTAAAAATAGAAATAAACTCAGAATTCGCTGATGCATGGAAATGGAAAGGTATAATCCTAGAAGACCTCAAAGAACCAGAGGAATCCCTGAAATGCTACAAGAAAGCCCTCAAACTAAACCCCAAAAACAAAACACTATGGTACATGCAAGGAAAAACACTACAAAAACTCGGCAAACACAAAGAAGCACTAAAATGCTACGAAAAAGTCACCCAATTAGACCCAGAAGACATAGAAGCATAGTATAAGCGAGTTCAAACCCTGGAAAAACTAGGAAGACGTGAAGAGGCGGAAGAATCCTATAAGAGAGCATTAGAGGCAAAACCAGATTATGAAGAAGCCAAGAAAGCCATAAAAAGATTAGAGGCAGACAAAGAATAAATCTAATAGAACCCCACTAGACCCCCCACCAGTAAGAAAATCAAATTATATCTCGGTATAACACACGTATAAACTCCAGGAAGAAAGTGGGGACTTCATCGAGTGCCTTTATTAGCTCCAAAGCAAACTCACACCCCTACCTGTTAGATCAGCAACACAACGACAAACCAACAAAAAACACCAAGTAAAGAGGCTCAGGGCATTTTGGCCTCCAGATAGCAGCCCCTTTTAAGTTTTTATTCCACTTCTACTTCTTCGCAGATGACCTGAAAGAAATGGATCAACCCCTACACTAGGCATACTCGAAAGGGGAACATAGAAGGATATCATGTTGCCAAGAAGGAACTGAATATCAAAATTTTCTTCTTGCTTGCCTTCACATGTTTTATTCGTTATATAGAGATATTGCGAAGTTAGTTGTCCCACCACTCCACCGCAGAAAAAACGGTCAAATGTGCCGGATCTGAACAGTTACATATATATGATGACATGCATATAGTGCACCTTTGAGGTGAATTACATTCAGCTATCACACATATCCATAAGCGACATCATAACCATACTGACACCATCATGCAACTTTCGATGCAGGTACTGTTTCTTCACTCCAAGAAACTGCAGGGAGTATGATGTGCAGAGTATAGGAGACAGGATCCTGGAAATCAGCGACAGAACCGGTATGGACAGGGTGCTCATAGCCGGAGGTGAGCCCACACTCCAGGAGGACCTGCCCGAATTAACAGAGATCCTTGGAAGGGACCTCCATGTGACCATATCAACCAATGGCAGCCGCAGGGATGTCCTAAGGAGGAGCACCTTCCATGAGGTCCATGTTGACCTCAAGGCCCTCGACAGGAAAAAGCACCGCCGCCTGACAGGGAGAACCAACCGTGATGTCCTTGAATGCATAGAGGAGTTCTCAGATTCCGATAAAATTGAGGTTTCAACTGTCCTTGTGCCTGGGATTGTTGATACACCTGAGATTGAACGCATCGCCAGGTTCCTATCATGGTGGGATATACCCTACAGGATAACAGGGTACGTTTCCCACGGCAACAGCATGGCTGCCCGGCGCCCCACTGATGACGAGATCAGAAATGCTGCCAGGATAAGCAGGATGTACCTCAGCAGCGTATCAACATCCCTTGACTTCAGGAGGCATAAAAAAAGGAAAATGATCATCGATACACCATAGTCAGAAAAACTAAGATGGCGAGCTTCCGCTATCGAAAAGTATATAAAAACCATCCCTTCCACCTATTAATGAAGGTTGGGATTTCATGAGGACTGCACTTACTCCTTTGATCATGTTGATTTTAATCGTGGGGGGAGTGTTCACAGCTGCCGCTGCAAATGAAAGCGGTAACAACTCTTCAGCAGATAACGGCACGGTCCGCCGTGGGGCTGTGGTTCAGCCACTTTCACTTGTTTCATCCATAGATGTTGAACCATCCTCCATCAGCCTGGGAACAGTTTACCCTGACGGTATTGAGATGAGCTACCCTAATGCTGTAACGGTGACGGTAACATACATCTTCGCCTTTCAGGACACACTCTCTGTGAGGGCCACAGGAAACCTAATAAACACGGCCGACAGCTCACTTATGATACCCCTGACAAACCTGAAATTCAGCACACCAGGTCTCAGCAAGAGGCCCTTCACAACCAGCAATCAGAACATAATGACCTACAGCGGCTTATGGGGCTCATCAAGTGTATCCCTGAGCCTTTACATCACGGTACCCCCCTACACTGACCCAGGCACCTACCAGACCACACTCATCTACACATCAACATAGCCCATCAGCACAAAGATCCTTTTGTGAAAATATTCACAAAAACTTTAATTGTGTGTTTCCATAGTCACTAAAAATGGAAAATTTCATATAACATGCTGTGACAATTAATTCTATCTGAAAAATAGAGGTGATCAATAATGAGGGAAAAATTAATGGGAATACTCCCACTTATAGTTGCCCTTGCATTTGTGGTGGCCATAGGTGCATACAGCTCCCCATCATATGGGGCAACAGCGACACAGACAGTGACCGTAACTGTGCCAGAGGCCATCGCAATAACGGTACCGGACGTTAACTTCGGATCAATCGATCAGGGAACAACAGGAACAAGTCCAGACTTCACAATAAGCAACAAAGGTAACGTCAAAATAGACCTCTATGTCAAGGCAGATGCCAGTGCATTTACAAGTACAGAAGCAACAGATACAATACCAATCACAGGATTCCAGATATTCAGTAATGCTACAGGGGGTTACATTACATTCCTCACGACATCACAGAAGATCTACGACAACATGAACAAGGCCGTGCAGGGATCAGGTACCCCCACAACATGGACAACAAGGATGAAACTCTCTGTACCTGCATACACAGAGGATGGTGTATACACAATAACAAACACCTACACAGCCGTGAAACACAACTCACCACCATAATCCCTGAACAGCACAAAAACTACCACTCAAAACCAAACTTTTTTTTAAAATTTTTATACTCAAAAATTCTTACTCTTTTTAGGAGAAGGTGAATAACCATGAAAACCCGACATTTAACGGTCCTCTTAATGATCATATTCCTTCTTGGCTACATAGCGCCCGCAGTTGCAACCGGGCTCTGGGCATCACCGGCAGACTTCAGGTACAGCCTCAAACCCGGTGAATCTGTGAGCGGTGAGGTGACGGTGAGGAACATCGGCAAGGAGGAGGTCAGCATCAACGTAACCAAGAAGAGGCTCCTCATGGACAGTGTGAACCTGGTGTACTCAGATAGGGGTATAGCCCAGTGGATCACCATCGAGGGCAACACAACCTTCAAAATCAGGCCTGGAGAATCAAAGAAGATCAGGTTCACCGTCAGAGCCCCTGAAAAGATAAACTACCTTGACGCCGCCGGAGCCATAGTCATAAGGGGCGTGCCAGTTCAGAACAGAACAGCCGGACAGATACAGATAGTTCAGGGAGTTGAACTTGTGGTGCCCATATATGTAGGTCTCCCGGGTCCAATAGTGGAGTCCCTGAAGCTGGAAGACCACAAAGCACCCTCCGTACTCCTGAGCTTCATGCCCGGTAGGTTCACCTACAAACTCAGGAATACCGGCACAGTCCAGGCGAATATGAGTGGGACCATTGAACTTACAGGAATCACAGGTAAACAGAGGGTGCCCATTAATGGTGTTGTCTACCCCGAAGACAGCTATACACTGCTTGAGACTTGGAAGCCTGGTTGGCTCGAATTCGGGCCCTACACTGCCAGAACAGAGATAAAGTATGGACGTTTTCATCAGACAAAGACAATTGAGACCACAGACACCATCATCGTGATACCCGCATGGCTCATAATCCTCCTGGTCCTTGGAGCCACACTGTGGGTGATCCGTAAGAAGGGAATTGAGCCTCCAGTCTCAATCAAAGTCGAGAGGAAAAGGTAAACCCCTCATTCTTTATACATGAGAAAATACCCCCTCATTCTTTATACATGAGAAAAATATATTACACAGACATATAACTGGATGGTGTTTATATGGAGTACTCATGGGGATAAAAGGTGCTGACCTGGATTTGCCTCCAGGTTCAAACATGCTGGTTATGGGGGGATATATTCTGGGAAGGATGTGCTGGCACGATCATTCCTGCGTGAAGGCCCTAAACAGAAAGAAACATGCATCATGGTCACACTGAACGACACTGCAGATAAGATACTGGAAGATATGGAGGTATCAGAGGGGGAGAGCCTCTACATGTGGACTGCATATCCAACAGATTCGGACCGACGTCCCTCCCCTCTGAAAATGTTTTTTTCATTGATAATCCCATGAACCTCGCCCATATAATGGTCATGGTAGAAGATCTCATTGAAAGGGGGGGTGAAGGTGGGGTGAGGCTTGTCATAGATTCTGTTTCAACACTCATCATGTATTCTCAGATAAGGGTGGTCTTCAAGTTCCTCCATATGCTTACAGCCAAGGTCAGATCAACGGGAGCTGTGGGTCTGATGCTCCTTGAGGACAAAGTCCATGATGAAAGGCCGTCCTAACCCTTTTTCTCATCTCATGCCTAATCCTAATTCTTATGATCTCAAAGGCATATAAAACCAGTCCAATCAGGGGTAGAAGTATAATGTATCCTGAAGCTCCTGACCTGTTGAGATAGAATCCCATGGAGGGTATGTTCCTGATATAGTAAAGTGCGTCAGGAATATACTGAACCTTCTCTGATTGCAGGGTCTCGGTTAGTCCCAGTGTGGTGGTGAATGGTAAAAAAGGGTCAGAGTAAGTGATATAATACAATACCAGGAATGGTAAGAGCACCAGGAATCCTAAAAAAATGCCTGAAAGTATTTCTTTAATGTTCCGAAGAAATGACCTGTGAATGATTATCATGAATGTCATTGGGATAACTATGAAGGCTATATTGAACCGTGTAAGAAAAGCCAGTGCGGCCATTGGAAAGGCAAAATAGAAGTACTTTCCATTCTTCTTTACAGCCAGTACTATAAAGTAAAGGGCCCATATTGAGAATGATATCGCAGCCATATCTGTATAGCCCACCGAGACCCATTTAAGAACCATCGGTGAAATCCCGTAGGTTATGGATCCAGCGAGGCTTTCGTATTCATTGAAGCGAAGTCTCATGAGAAGGAAGATGCCCAAAACGCCTGCTATGTGAATTAAAAGGTCAAGTAGTATATGGCTGACTCATGGACGTAACCTGCCATGAATATAATTGAGAGTAAGAGGGATAGCATTGGGGGTCTTTCAAGTTCCATGTACCCTATGCCCTTGCCTGCGAAGTAGAGGGCGTTGGCAAGGAAAGCATATGTGTCCCAGAACGGTCCCGTGGAGAGCTGCAGCTGAACCCTCTGAAGGCCCACAATGCCCACAATCGCCACGATGGTTGCAATGCACAGAATGTTCAGAAAGTTTCTTTTCAAGAAATCACCCGCTGTAATGTATCCTCCCAGTTACAATATTATCAGCCCTACTTATACTAATATAGATTGCTTCTATCTGATTGGGGAGATCATCTGCTGACCTCTTTGAGGTGATAACCCTGCAGATATCCTCTTAAAAATACATTCAGTATTACATAAACTCAATTTGATCCAGAAATAGTAATAATTAATCATTATATATTAGTAAAAAATTAATTTTAATGATGAACAATTTAAAGGAGGTGAAAGGGTTATGGAAAGACAGTACTTCATGGTTTTCATGGTTCTTCTCGTTGCTGTAGCACTGACAGGTTCAGTGAGCGCAGCTGACACAGACTGTGAGGTGGGGGTGAAGGTAAACTATGAATACCCTGACGATAACGGAGCGATAAACCCTGACATCCATGAACTGACAGATGAAAAACAACACCCGATAAACTTCACCAAAGAATTCGATCCGGCAGCAAACATGACAAAAATCAGATTCAACTACGAAAACATTACAGAAAACACAAAATTCACAGTAAAAATCAGGGCCCCAGGCTACACCGAACTATCACACACCTTCCAGCTAACCCCCTACGGCACCCTCTACGCAACACACCTATCACTACAGATGAAGGCCACAGACGCCTACAAACTGGGAAGGGATATCACCAGGAAGGCAGACCAGATCCTCAACTTCACCAGGACAGGTGACGTCCTGGTCATAACAACAGCCGGAACAGCCTACTACAAAAACCAGACCACAGAGGACGTCCTGGAGGGAATACTCAACCAGGCCCGGGGAACAGTAAGCTATGGTAAAGGAAACATCCTGATGCTCAGGAAAACCAGACTCGACCCCCTTGACTTCGCATTCATTGTAAGGAATGGAAACGACCTCATACTCGCATACTTCAAAAACGCCAGCATGACACCAATCTACGTTGGAACCGTGTCACAGAACATGACACTCTCACAGTACGAGGCACTCCAGAAAAAACTCGGAAGTGACACCTTCCCCATAGCAAGCCTGGCCAACGCCTGGGCCCTGGGACTCTCACCAGACATCCTCAGGGAAGCAGCATTCCACGGACACGTCTGCATAGGAACAATAAGTGGATACGCAATGATAGAAACACTGCTCAAATACTACCCTGCAACCAATGAATTCGGACTTCCACTGGAGGGTGTCAGTTACCAGGTTGTTGGTGTGCCTGGTGGATCCGACGATGACGTCTTCATATACGCAATGGACGCAACACCAGGTAAAAGGGCTTACGTTGGTTTCAACACAACGGCGGACACCAACATCGCTGGATTCATCAGATGGAACTCAAAGACAAAGACAGGAACCCTCATAATAATGGCCTACAGTCTACAGGAACTGATAAACAAATACAAACAGGAAACCGGCACCACAGCAGTCTCTGAACTCAAGTTCAATGCCTGGGCAGTTAAAAAACTCACAACAGCTCCCGAATCACTCGTGAAGATCCTCTACGCATTTGACAATCTCACACAGGACCAGGTCAACTATATCCTGGGATATGAACCCACAAAGGGAAACACAACCATCAGTGCAGCCGGACTCGACCTCAGCTACATACTGAACCAGACAAACCTTGTGAATGCAACACCGGCAAACAGAACATACAGCACAGGAAACCTCAGCTACACTGACCTCAAAAACATCGGCCGCCTTGCAGCCGAGAAGGCCGTGGAGCTCTTCAGAGCAATGGGTATAAACCTTGAAAAGGATGATTACCACCTTTTCGTGCTGACATCCGCGGGTTACGTGAGGATCAACGGCCAGGACACAGGCGCGGTATGGGATGGAATATTTGATGTGCTGGGATCAAGGTTAAGCAGAAAGACACTCCTGCCTGTCCATGCACCGCTCTGGGGTCAGCTGAAGTTCGACTTCTGCCTCATCAACGGGACCCAGAAAATAGTCAGGTCAATGTACTATAACCTCACAACAGGAACATTCACTGTTCAGAGTTCAGCTAATTACATAATCCAGGAGGTGCTCCCATATGATCCGCCATTCGACGTGCTCATGGGCTGGCTCTTCCACAACCATGTCTGTGGTGGAAGCTCACCTGGTTACCTCATAGCAGACTACATATTCCAGAATTACCCCAAGGGTGAGAACGAGAAGTACATCTACGTCACAACGCAGGACAACTGTAAGGATGACATCCTCTTCATGCTCCTGGGGGTTTCAGCTGGACAGGGGACCTACTCCAACCAGAGGCTGACAACTGAGGAGACAAGGCTCGAGACAGATAGTGGTACGAATGGAATGGTGGGCTACATAGTGGTATGGGATGAGAAGACAAACACCGGAAGAGTTGCAATCATCACCTGGCAGGGTCCACGCTTCGCAGCTGGATCCAACATGTATGAGGAGTACATCAGACTCTACAAGCACGACTACTCATCACCTAACCTGATATCCCCGCCGACAGTCAGTAAAGCGGCTGAGCGCCTCATAAACAGGGACGAACTCAACATACTCCTCTCCGGAGGTACAGGATCCATGAATGCACTCCAGTACATATTCAGTATCCCTGCAAACAGGACCCTGGCTGACCTTATACCTGTGAACAATGGCGGAAGCCAGAACGGAAACCAGGGTGGTGTGCCCGGCATTCCCGGTGGCTCCACAGGTGGTTCAACCGGTGGTTTACCCTCAGGTTCCCATGGTACCGCAGGTCATGCAGGTTACACGCCAGGTGTGGAGTACAGTGCTTCACCGGCTGATGTGAGTGCAGCATCAGAGGTTTCAGAGGAGTCCCCCCTTGAGGGTAAGAAGGCCTATGAGGTTACCAATGCAACCTCAACTTCTGGCAGTGATGGGTCATGGTACGTCTATGGTATCGTGGGTGTCCTTGTGGCCGC
>NZ_JBNASF010000034.1:0-13469 GCF_049720995.1 Methanothermobacter sp. | reverse complement strand
GACATCACCCAATCCTAAAATGAGAACATAGAAAAATAAAACAACAACTCCCCCTACAGACATCACCCAATCCTAAAATGAGAACATAGAAAAATAAAACAACAACTCCCCCTACAGACATCACCCAATCCTTTCAAAGTTGCAGAGGCCGAAACACTTAACCCTCTCCTCCACCTTCACAGCTGCAAGGGCACATAGAACTCCAAGGAAAGCCCCTGCAATGACATCACTGGGGTAATGTAGACCAAGGCATACCCTTGAAATACCAACAAGGGAAGCAAGCAGTATGAAAAGCCATAGTCTCCCAAATTTAAAGTAGAGTGCCAGGAAACCGCTGAATGCAGCCACTGTGTGCCCTGATGGCATGGAGTAGCCCCCGGCTGGTGTGGTATACCTAACCCAGCTGAGAACCTCATAGGGCCTTGGCCTCGCAATAACAGCCTTCAGTAATTCACTGAGAAAGAATCCCATTACAAGGGCTGTGAGCGCAATGAATGCGGCCTCCTTCCCATTCTCATCCCCAAAAATGTAGAATATGAGGCACAGAACCACCCAGAAAATCGGGGTTCCTCCAAGGGTTATGATATGCATCAATGAATCAAGAATGGGCGAACTGATTGTTGAATTTAAAAAATAGAGAATTGAGGTATCAATACCAGCAAATAAAAGAAAAGGATGCATCATAAAATAAAGAATGGATGCACAGACACCGGTAAATAAAAGAAAAGGATGCATCATTTACAGTATCTCATTTATAAGTTCTGCATTCAGTATCGATGCTCCTGCAGCCCCCCTCACAGTGTTGTGGCCGACAAGGACATACCTAAGGCTGTTGCTGAATGCTGCATCCTCCCTGATCCTTCCGACAGTGACTGACATTCCACCATCCCTGTTCCTGTCCATCCTTGGCTGGGGTCTGTTCTCCTCATCCAGGACCACAACAGGTTTTTCAGGTGCTGAGTAAAGACCCAGTTTCTGTGGGAGCCCCTGGAAACCATCCATGGCCTCCTTTATATCCTCAATTTCAAATTCATCATCCAGTCCCACGAAGACTGCCTCGGTGTGACCATCAAGAACGGGAACACGGTGGCATGATGCACTCACACCGAAATTTGCAGGTTTAACCACACCATCGTCAAGTTCACCAAGCAGGTGGAGGGTCTCGGTTTCAATCTTCTCCTCCTCCCCACCGATATAGGGGACGATGTTGTCCATTATCGCCATGGATGGCACCCCACTGTACCCTGCACCTGAAACCGCCTGCATCGTGGAGACATAGACCCTCTTTATTGTGTGGCTGTCATAGATGGGCTTAAGAGTGAGGGTGAGTGCTATGGTGGAGCAGTTGGGGTTGGTTACGATGAAGCCATCCCATCCCCTCCTCCTCTGCTGAACCTCTATGAGGTCCAGGAACTCCGGGTTAACCTCAGGGATCACAAGTGGAACATCGGGTTCCATTCGCATTGCACTGGCATTTGAAGCCACTATGTACTTCTCAGCAAATTTTGGCTCAACCTTGCGCGCCACATCTGCGGGAAGTGCAGAGAACAGTATGTCCACATCCCCCACACCTGCAGGGTCCGTTTCAACAACCTCTATATCCCTTACAGACTCAGGCATCTCGCTGTCAAGGTACCAGTTCGCAACCTCCCCGTAGGGTTTCCCCGCGGACCTTGAAGATGCTGCAAGGGTTGTAAGCTCAAATTCAGGATGATTCTCAAGCATCTCAATAAACCGCTGCCCAACCATCCCTGTTGCTCCAAGAACACCAACATTAACCATAATACCACCTTATCATTTTATTCCAAGCACGTCCCCCATATCCATTATCTTTCCAGGTTCTGCGTGTTCAATAAACCTCACCGCCCTTATAACTCCGCCTATAAATGCGTCCCTGCTGTGGGCCCTGTGAACTATTTCAAGGCGTTCACCATCACCTGCAAATAGGACTATGTGGTCCCCCACTATGTCACCACCCCTCACAGCATGGACACCTATCTCATCACGGGTCCTCTCACCTGTAAGTCCGGACCTTCCATACACCGCCACCTCCTCAGGTTTCCTGGAGGTGGCCTCTGCGATAACCTCAAGTGCACGCACCGCGGTACCTGAAGGAGCGTCCTTTTTGTGTCTGTGGTGGGCCTCTATAATTTCAACGTCATAATCAGAGAGTACCGGTGCAAGATCAGAGAGCACCTTGAAGAACACATTGACACCCACAGCCATGTTTGGTGAGATAACAGCCCTCACACCTGTCCTCTCAATAGATTCCCTGATAGTCCCCATCTGCTCATCTGAAAATCCTGTTGTTCCAACCACAAGGTTAACCCCTGCTTCAGTCGCTGTCTTTATGGTTTCAACAGCTGCCGGTGCCACTGTGAAGTCAATGAGAACGTCGGGTTCTGTTTCTCTGAGTGTTTCGGCAAGGTCAGATGCATCGCTTACCTTAACACCCACTTCGCCCGTGGCTGTGAATTCACCCACGTCCCTTCCCTTAAGGGCTGTTCCAGGTGCCTCTATGGCAGCCACAAGCTTCATGTCCTCCTCTTCAAGTACCTTTTTTATTATTCCAGAGCCCATGCGCCCGCAGGCGCCGGTAACCGCAACTTTGATCATCAAAACACCTCAGGGATTCAGATGAGTGCCAGTTCCTCAAGGACCATCCTCAGCTTCTCACGGCTGCTGTCCCTCAGGGGTGCGAGCGGCATCCTGACATGACCGGCAGGTCTTCCCATCATGTTGAGGGCCTCCTTGACGGGAACAGGATTGCTCTCGATGAAAAGAACCTTCATGAGGCTGTACAATTCATAGTGGGTTTTCATTGCAGACTCAAAATCCCCTGAGAGTGCCTCGTTGACAAGGCGGCTCATACGGGCGGGGTCGATGTTTGCCACAACAGATATGACACCCTCTGCACCCATTGAGATCATTGGGAGTGTGAGGTTATCGTTACCTGAGAGTATGATGAAATCATCGAGGCCCATGTCCATGAGCCGTGATTTCAGCATGGAAATCTTATCCAGGTCAGGGCTAGCTTCCTTTATACCGATTATACCATCAAGCCCTGCGAGTTCAGATACCGTGTCAACGTCGATGTCCGTGCCTGTCCTTGAGGGCACATTGTAGATTATAAGGGGTATCTCTGATGCCTCCTCCAGCATCCTGTAGTGTTCAGTGAGCCCATGGGGCTGTGGCCTGTTGTAGTAGGGTGTTATCACAAGGGCCGCGTCTGCACCTGCGTCCCCTGCATACTTCACAAGACCAAGGGCCTCCCTTGAGGAGTTGCTCCCTGCCCCCGCAATGGTCTTAACACGCCCGTTAACCTCATCCACGAGTATGTCAATCATTCTCCTCTGTTCCTCATGGGTTATAGTTGCTGATTCACCTGTTGTGCCGGCAACCAGCAACCCATCAACCCCATTCTCAATCAGATAGTTTATGTTGTCCCGCAGCCCGGCCTCATCCACCCGGTCGTCCCCTGTGAATGGAGTCACCATGGCCACTACTGTGCCTTCAATTCTCATTCAAGAACACCCCTTACAAGTTCATACGCCTTTTTACCATCATTCCAGTCAACAAAGATAACCACAGATGTCTGTGAGGATGAAATTTCAACTATGTTAAGATCATTATCCCTGAGGGGCTTGGTGATCTCGGATATTATGCCAGGAGTGTCTATGAAGTCAGGGCTGGATATGGTTATCATTGCAATATCCCTTCCAAGGGAGAGTGAGCTGAGGTTATCATCTGCAATGACAACATCATGGAGAAGCCTGTGCGCCTCATCAGCGTCCTTCTTATCAACAAATATTGTGACAGAGTTCTGGCCTGTTGAAATTCCTATGATGTTGATGGAGTTCTCTGCAAGTTTTGAGGTTAACTTTGCCAGTATACCTGGCTTATTGAGTATCTTCTCCCCCACAACCGCAACCACAGATATTGGTTCAGGGCTGAGGGTCGTTGTCTTAACCATCTTATTCTTTGAGGGGCCTATGATTTCAGTACCCGGGGCTGAGAGATCCCCGTGCTCGAATCCTATGATCTTTGCATTTATATCAGGGTCCTTGTATTTCAGGGCATGTGGGTGGAGTACCTGCGCCCCATGGGTTGCAAGATCCCTCATTTCCTCAACAGAGATTTTGTCGAGCTTCTTTGCTCCCTGAAGTTTATTTGGATCAGTTGACATCACGCCCCCAACATCGGTTACGATTATAACCTCATCCGCCTTCAGGCAGTGGCCCAGCAGGAAGGCTGTGATGTCACTTCCACCCCTCCCCAGGGTTGTTATGTAACCATTGGGGTCCCTCCCAAGGAAACCACACACCACAGGTATTATACCCTGGTCAAGGAGTTTTAAAAGTTCCCTTGACTTCTTCTCAGTTGCCTCAAAGTCCACCTTAGCATTTAAAAGGTTGCTGTCGGTTATTATTGGCCATTCATCCATGAAGGGGTCTATGTATTCAGATTTAACCCCAAGTGCCTCTATTGCAGAGGAAAATATCCTTACACTTGTCATTTCACCCATGGATACTATTTCAGCCAGCTGCTTTTCTGTAACAGCATCTTCCATTGCCTCATCAACTATCTGAAGGAGTTCATCGGTTGTCTTATTGATGGCAGATACAACAACAACGACCTTCTTGCCCTTCATGTACTCCTTCACGACAGAACGGGCCGCCTTTTTAATTCGCCTACCATTCCCTATAGATGTACCGCCAAATTTAGCAACTATTAACTCCATTAACCTTCACAACCTTTTAAATGTTGAAAATGGAAAAAGATCAAAAATTATTTCTGCTGGCTGATTATCCTTGTGATGTAGCCCGCGATCTTGTTCCTGAGGTGTTTTGTGCTGACCGTTGAAAACTCCTCCACAAGTTTCTTGTTTTTATCAAAATCAGATGTGAATTTACCTGGATGAGTTTCTATCAGTTCTTTCGCGATTCTTTTTACAAAGGATGTTCTTATGTTTCCCATTTCATTGCCTCCTTAACAGTTCTTTCTGTTCAGTTTTGCTTAGATCCATCAGAATCTTCATCAGCTGGATGAGTTTATCCTCATTGATACCATAGGCCCTGGCGATTCTCCGGGTCCTCTCTATGATCTCAAGCTCCCTCTCAGGGTCGAATATGTCCATTCCAAGGGCAACTTTGGCCTCAGCTATCTCACGTGCAAGGGATGTGCGTGATGATATGAGGTCAAGTATCTCCCTGTCTATTCTATCTATTTCCCTTCTGGACCTTTTAAGGGTTTCCAGTGCTCTGGATTCGTCCATAAAACATCCCCCTGACCTGCACTGCTTTAGGGGTCACCGGATCAGTCAAGCACATGTGTACCCTGGTTATCCACTGATGTTACAGTAACATTGCCCTCAAGGTTCTCCCATGAATCAATGACATTCCCTGCAGAATCATCATCAGCCAGCGCCACAAACGCCGGTCCTGTGCCTGAAAGACCCGCTGAGAGGGCACCCGCCTCAAGGGCATCGAGGGCTATTCCCGGATCGAATCCCAGGGATGCACAATAGAGTATCCCGTTGAGTGTCATTGCACTGTGCACCCTGCCCTCAAGGACCTCTCTGAAGGCCATGTCAACCCAGGGGGCCAGCAGCTTCATCCTCGGGACATCTGATTGTGCAGTCAGTGATTTTCTGTCCGGCATGTATATTAATACCTTTTGATTTTCCATTTCCCTCCTGCAGATTATGCGCCTTGCCATGTTATCTGTCACGGTGAGGCCCCCGTAGAATGATGCGCTTGCATCATCATAGGCACCCGTCACCGTCACCCCTGCCCTGAGGGATGCCTCCACTCCCATATTGAGCATCTCAGGTCCACCCATGGGTTCCAGCTGAAATTCCTCTGATATGAGTTCAGAAACTGCCATCACAGTGGCATTGGATGCCGCGCTGCTGCTTGAAAGGCCGCTCGCAACGGGTAAATCAGAGGCTGTGACCACCCTCACACCAGTATCGGCGCCGTAATGCTCAAGGACCATCTCTGTGCAGAGTTCCATGAGTGCTGTATCCGCACCCTCAAGGGAGATGCACTCTATACCGGAATCTGTGAGTCTGGCCTCTGCCCTGACACCCAGGCCTATCCCGAATGCTGAGCCCCTTCCTGTTGCAATGGCATTTATAACCGTGGCTGATCCAGGTGCTCTTGCTGCTTTTCTCAACCTATCACTCCAAACAGTTCATATACCTAGATTATATAAAAACTATTTATATAATGGGTTGCAGTCTTAATTAATACAAAAACAGTAAAGTTTAGGATGGGAGGTCTGAAGGTCTGATATCATGGACAGGAACAGTAAGATTGTTGCGGGTTTAATTGTGGTTCTATCAATTTCAGGGCTGGTAATGTCAATTTCAGGGCTAATTGGAGGACCTGAGGGTACTGTGGCAATCATACCGGTCCACGGGGCCATAGCCTATGATACATCAGGGTTTTCTGATGTTGTCAGCCCAGATGATGTGAAGGAGCTCATAGAGGAAGCCAACAGTGACCCCTCAGTTAAGGCCATAGTCCTGGATATAAACAGCCCTGGAGGGACTCCTGTGGCGAGTGAAGAGCTGATGGAAGCCATAAAGAAATCTGAAAAGCCTGTTGTAAGCTGGATAAGTGATTCTGGTACCTCAGGAGCGTATCTTGCAGCCTCGGCATCTGACAGGATAGTTGCGAGTCCATCTGCATGGGTTGGGAGCATAGGTGTCATACTTGACCTCACAGATCTCTCCGAGATGTACAGGCAGATGGGTATAAACAAGTACGCAATAAAGGCCGGGGAATACAAGGATATGGGTGCGGATTACCGTATGATAACCGATGAGGAGAGGCAGATGCTCCAGTCAATGGTGAATGAGGAGTATGACTACTTCATAAGGACCGTGGCTGCCAACAGAAACCTCAGCGTATCATATGTACGTGGCCTTGCAGAGGGAAGGATATTCACCGGAAGACAGGCCCTGAAGAATCGGCTTGTGGATTATACAGGTGGAAGGGACTATGCTGTTGATGTGGCAGCTGAACTTGCAGGTTTAAGGAACTATGACACCGTAACCCTTGAGCCTCCAGGTGGATTTGTGAAGATCCTCTCAGGGATGTTCTCAAAGCTTGGATTTGCAGATTCAGGAAATACAGCAGAACACCTCAAAATCTAAAAATAAAAGGATAAGTTTATGGAATTGCACTCGAAGAAATACAGCAGAACACCTCAAAATCTAGAAAATAAAAGGATAAGTTTATGGAATTGCACTCGAAGAAATACAGCAGAACACCTCAAAATCTAAAAATAAAAGGATAACTATTTATCCTAAAAGGATTGAAGAATATAATTAATCCCACGGAGGTTAGGAAATGGTTGTTAAGATAGAGGTTTTCACATCCCCAACCTGTCCCTACTGTCCAATGGCAATCGAGGTTGTTGATGAGGCCAAGAAGGAATTTGGGGACAAAATAGAAGTTGAAAAGATTGACATAATGGTTGACCGGGAAAAGGCAATCGACTATGGCCTCATGGCAGTCCCTGCAATAGCGATAAACGGTGTTGTGAGGTTCGTTGGGGCCCCTGGCAGGGAGGAACTCTTCGAAGCCATAAGCGATGAAATGAGATAGATTACTTTTTCTCCATTAATTTTAAAGGATCTTTCTGATGAGGGATGAGAGGGTATTCGGAATCACAACGGGAACCGCCGCCACTGCAGCGGCCCTCGCATCACTTCTATGTTTAAGGGGTCGCGTGGTTAACAGTGTCGGTGTTGAGACCCCCTCAGGGAAAATTGATGTGGACGTTGATTCTGTTGAAAGGATCTCCCAGGACAGGGCAAGGGCCTGTGTGATAAAGAGACCCTACGGTGACCCTGACGTCACAGTGAACCTCAGTATCATAGCAGAGGTTCAGATCACAGAAACCTCTGGAGTAGTAATCAGGGGCGGTGAGGGCGTCGGTACCGTGACAAAACCGGGTCTCCAGGTCCCCCCGGGTGAGGCTGCAATAAACCCCGTCCCGAGGAGAATGATAGAGGCTAATCTGAGGAAATACCTGAAGGGAGGGGAGGGGGTGGTTGTCACTGTTTCGGTTCCCGATGGGGAGAAAATCGCCTCAAAAACCATGAACCCCCGCCTCGGGATTGAGGGGGGTATCTCCATCCTTGGGACAAGTGGCATTGCAAGGCCCATGTCTTCATCAGCCTACAGGAGATCCCTTGCATGTCAGATTGACATTGCAGTCGCCCGTGGATTCAGGGAACTCGTATTCGTCCCTGGTAACATAGGGGAAAGGTTTGCCAGGGAATACTTCAACCGGATTGATGAGGAGAGGATAATACAGATGGCCAACTTCCCTGGTTACATGCTGGAGGAGGCCGCCAAAAAGGGTGTGAAGAGGATTGTGCTGATGGGCCATGCAGGTAAACTCATAAAGCTCTCTGCGGGGATATTCCAGACAAAGAACTCCATTGCAGATGCCCGGCGCGAGATAATGACCGCACATGCAGCCCTCAGCGGCGCATCGCCAGAGGTTACAGAGAGGATCTTCAACCTTGCCACCGTTGAGGAGATGATCAGTGAACTCGAAAGTGGGGGTCTGAGGGAGGATGTGTTCAACAGCATCAGCAGAGCAATAAGGGAAAGGTGTTCTGAAAGGTTCCCATTTGAGACCGATGTTTTGATCTTCAGCATGGATGGTAGGATACTCAATTCCAACTTTAAAACCACGTCCGCCCACAGATTCCGGGACGGCAGCCACTCTCTTCCAGATGAACAAGCAGAATAAGTGCACTGATAGTATTTACCTAATCAAGTGAGGTAGTGGTTTGCATGAAAGGATTTACCCACACAGATGGAAAATCTGTACGTATGGTTGATGTGGGATCGAAGGCGGTTGTCAGAAGGACGGCGACCGCTGAAGGTCACATATCACTCACCGAGGATACCCTGAAATTGATCAATGAAAAAAGGATTGAGAAGGGGAATGTGCTTGCAACAGCCCAGATAGCAGCCATAGCAGCGGTTAAACGAACCTGGGACCTCATACCCCTCTGTCACCAGCTTCCTGTAACCGGCGTTGACGTTGAATTCGATGTTAAGGCTGACGGGATCACCGTCAGGGTAACTGTGAGGTGCGATGGAAAAACAGGCGTTGAAATGGAGGCCCTCACAGGAGTTTCTGTGGCGCTCCTCACAATCTGGGACATGGTTAAAAGTGTTGAGAAGGATGAGAATGGCCAGTACCCTGAAACTGCAATCAGCAATATCAGGGTCCTTAAAAAGGAGAAGGTAGAGCTGGAAGAAGTGGTTGAATGAAATTTCTGAACCCTGAGCTAAGGAAGATCATCACCGACTGCTATCCCTATATAAGATCCCTGAACCCCGCCCAGATGAGTGCTGTTGAGGCCGGCTACCTGGAATCGGATGAAAATTTCATCATAGCCATACCAACGGCCAGTGGAAAGACCCTCCTGGGACTTCTGGCTGCCATCCAAGCCATCATGAATGGTGGGCGGGTTATCTACACCGTCCCCCTCATATCAATACAGAACGAAAAGGTAAAGGAGTTCAGGGAACTTGAAGGGCATGGTATAAGTGTGGGTAAGGATCCCAGAACCTCAGACCTGGCGGTGATGGTCTTCGAATCCTTCGACAGCCTCACCAGATTCTCATGGAACACCCTGAGGGAGATTGATCTTCTCATAGTGGACGAATTTCACATGATCGGGGAGTACAGCAGGGGCCCTGTAATAGAATCCGCCATAACAAGGGCCAGAAAACTGAATCCTTCAATGCGCATTGTTGCCCTCTCAGCAACCCTCTCAAATATGGATGAAATAGGGGACTGGCTCGGTGCAAGAATCGTTGAACACGACTACAGACCGGTACCCCTCCACCGGGAGGTGCTTGACACCGAGATGTTCGGGGCCCGGGACAAGAATCAGGTGATCCTGAAGATCCTTGAGAGGTCCATCAGTGAAGATAGCCAGACCCTGGCATTCGTATCCACAAGGAGGTTCACAGAATCCCTTGCATCATACCTTGCAGACAGGATAAAAAAGGAGATCCCCGGGGAAATGCTTGAGAGATTTGATGATGTGGCAGAGAGGATACTTGATGTGCCGAGGGCCAGCGGATCACCTCCAACCTCCACCTGCCTGAAGCTTGCAGACTGCATCAGGGCGGGTGTTGCATTCCACCATGCAGGTCTCTTTAACAGGCAGCGGGAAATAATAGAGGACGAATTCAGGAGGGGCAACATCCTCATGATCACAGCAACCCCCAGCCTCATGTACGGTGTGAACCTCCCATCAAGGACCGTCGTGATAAGGGACTACACCAGATGGACAGGGCAGGGCCCCCAGAGGATCCCGGTATTTGATTATGAGCAGATGTCAGGGAGGGCCGGGAGACCCCTCTATGATGACATCGGCTACTCCTACCTCATAGCAAAGAGCCATGATGAGGCCATGGAACTCGAGGAGTACTATGTGAGGGGTGAGGTGGAGAGAACCAACTCAAGGCTCATGGAGAACCGGGATGCCCTCTACAGGCAGATAATCGCACAGGTCGCCTCAGGACTTGCATCCACAACTGAAGATCTTCTTGAATTCTTCAGGGGGACCTTCTACGGCTACCAGATGAGTGAAGGACCCTTCAGCAATTCATTCGGCATGGACAGCATTCAGTATGAAATAGAGACCGCTACAGAGTTTTTAATTAAGAACAGGATCATATATCCAGGCCCCAGTGGCTTATCAACGACAGAATTCGGGCTTCTAATCGCAAAATCCAGTTACGCTGTTGAAACAGCCATAAAACTCTACCAGTTCGCATCTGAAATGGATGAACTCAACATCTACCGCCTCATCTACGAGCTGACAGGGACCCCTGACATTCCCCTCATACCATTCAAGGGGCGGAGGAGCCGTGACCCGGTACGTGAGAGGCTCATGGAGCATGGAATATTTGTCATGGATGCTGGTAACAGCGAGGCAACAGCAGCAGCCCTCATGGAGTGGATAAATGAAAGGACAGAGTATGAGATTGAGAACGCCTTCAACGTCTATGCTGCATCAACAAGAAGAACCGCATACGAGGCCTCAAGGCTCGTTAAGTTCTTCAGGAGGATCTGTGAAATCCAGGGTGTGTATGGTTACGCAGGGAAACTTGATGTTCTGGCTGCAAGACTCTACTATGGAGTCAGGGAGGACATAATTCCACTGGTGGTTGGTGTGAGGGGCCTTGGACGTGTCAGGGCCCGTAAGATTGTTGAAACCTTTGGGGAGGACCTCAGACATGTGCGGAAGGATGAACTCAAACGCATCGATGGTATCGGGGAAAAACTCGCCGAGGCCATTAAAGGATATGCTGAGAGATCCTGCCAGCCTTAGGACCATTTTAAGGGATTGGGCGGCCTCCATCAGCATATTTGACATCAACAGGACCTTTATCCTTTCAGAACCCCTCCATCCTGTGGGAACTCCTTTTCCTGGTGGTTACTCGGTCACAGAGGAACATGGGACATACTACTGCCCTGTGAAGGATAAGCAGAAGGATAATCCATCAGCGCTGTGTGATATATGCATTGCAGAGCAGACACCATGAATCGTAACATGGAAGGGGTTCTGATGGTGAGAACCTGTAAGCCTGAAGGAGGGCCTGGATGATCCGGGCGGATGAGATTCCAGAGAAAATGACGAAAATGGAGCTCCTTGAGATGGTTAAAAAGGAGGCGTCATCAGTCCACATAAAGGATGTGATGGACGCATCGGTTTACCTGAGGGAGGATGCCAAATACATGCCACCAGGGGAGCAGAAGGAGTTCATTGAAAGGTTCACCAGGGTCTTCTTCAACAGGATAAGGGATATAAAGAATGATAAAAACATCTACCCCGGAGAGGTTGACACTGAAAGGCTGACTGAATTCATAGGGTTCCTTGATGAACAGTTGAAGCGTGCCAGATCACGACCTGAAAGATGCTTCCAGAGGATCGCCCGTATAATAACCATCTATGTGACCTTTGTAAGGGAGGAACCCATCCATCCCGTTGGAACCCGCTTTCCGGGGGGTTTAAGAGTTAAAAGGGTGGGTGGTGTCTTCTACTGCCCTGTTAAGGACAGACAGATCAGCACCCCCACTGCACTCTGCCGTTTCTGCGTTAGCAGGCAGGACCCTGATGTTCCGGGTGGTCATTCATAGAGAAGAAGAGCGATACCATCAATGACCAGTGAAAGACCAATCAGCCAGGCAAGGAAGACAGGGTTTCTTACGAATACTCCCAGAATGATGTAGAGGACTCCCAGAACCACAACTGATAGACCTGCGACCATTCCTGCTCTGTGCTCCCTGGAGAATAAACTTGCAACACCTGCGATTATGAGGATTATACCTGTTAGGTATATCCAGAATGCCGCAAGGAAACTGAAGAACGTTACGTTACCTGCAAGGGCAGCTGCAAGTATCACGCCAAGTATTCCCAGTACAATATAAAGCACACCTGCCCCTTTGCTAACCTTCCATGCGTCCACGCCAAGAAGGAACAGCCATAGCGCCAGGAAGAGAACCGCGACGCCTGTGAGGACACTCAGTGTGAATATTGAAAACACCGGAAATATTATCACAAGAATACCAAGAATCAGTGTTAGAAGACCTGGAAGTTTTGTCTCAGCCACATTTTCACCCCCTTTAAATTTTTGTATCCAGATATGAATTTCAATACAGATTCAGCAAAAAAGGATTTGGTGGAGGTTCATCCCCCTCCATCACAGGCCTCTGAACCCATATCAATGTCTTCAAAGTCCTCTTTCATCCTCTTAAGCTTTTCAACTGTATCAGCTTTTCTTCCTTTTCCAGATCCCCTTTTGAGCTGGGATCTGTCGATTAACTCAAGGTAATTCGAGTTGTACCATAGATCGGAGTCTTCAAGGCGGACCCATCCATCACCATCTTCAACCTTGATGGCTGAGATCTCACCCGTCGTTCCGGTACCTGTGTAGCGGACAGCCATGCCAACCGTCAGTACATTCCCGTTTACGTCCTTAACCTCCATTGTATCCACCATCATTCAGGGGACACTTCCTTTGACTCCTCTTCAGGGGCCTCTTCCGCCTCATCAGCGGATATTTTAAGTATCACATAGTCCCCAACCTTGCTAACGTTGTCCATGTCCACAATGAATGTCCTCTGTTTAAGGGACAGCTCCCCCTTGGATATTATGATGGAATTCACAACACCCTTTTCGGGGTCCAGTTCAAGGTCAGAGACCTTCCCTATCTCCACCGCATTCTTATCCAGCACCTTACGACCCAGGAACTCAGTTACCTTCATTTTAACACCACTAAATTTTATGTGTATCATAGTATAAAAAATGATTTATCCCATAACACCCCCACTTACCTATCAACACCACCAGACCACAGGCACAGTACAAAATGATTTATCCATAACACCCCCACTTACCTATCAACACCACCAGA
>NZ_JBNASF010000033.1:0-14813 GCF_049720995.1 Methanothermobacter sp. | reverse complement strand
CTGGAGTGTTAAACATGAAGGTTCCAAGATGCATGAGTACACAGCATCCAGACAATGTGAACCCGCCGTTCTTTGCAGCAGAACCTGAACTCGGTGGTGAAGATGAGATCAGGGAGGCCTACTATGTCTTCTCACACCTGGGCTGTGATGAGCAGATGTGGGACTGTGAGGGGAAGGAAGTGGACAACTACGTAGTTAAGAAGCTCCTCACAAAGTACCAGGCCTTCTTCCAGGATCATGTCCTCGGCGAGGACCTCAGGTTAACCCTCAGGGTCCCTAACCCCACGGTGGAGAGGGCTGAGGCCAAGATACTCCTGGAGACCCTTGAGAGCATACCGAGATCCTATGACACCGCAAGCCTCTTTTACGGGATGGACGCACCCCCTGTATTTGAGGTCATACTGCCCATGACATCCTCCAGCAGCTGCCTCAACAGGATCCACAGCTACTACCGGGACTTCGTGAAGGGCAAGGAGAGGCTGCAGCTTGCAGATGGTGTAACCGTCAAGGAGTGGATCGGGGAGTTCAGACCCGATGAGATAAACGTCATACCCCTCTTCGAGGACCATGAGGGGATGCTCAACGCAGCCCGTATAACAGCCGAGTACCTTGAAGGTAAGGACCTCACAGGGCAGAGGGTCTTCCTTGCAAGATCCGACCCGGCAATGAACTACGGTATGGTCTCAGCCACGATACTCAACAGGATAGCCCTCAGGGACTTCAGGGCCCTTGAGGAGGAGACCGGGGTTAAACTCTATCCAATCATAGGTATGGGTTCAGCCCCATTCAGGGGAAACCTCAGGCCGGATAATGTGAGGGACGTTACAGGGGAATACAGCGGGGCATACACATTCACCGTCCAGTCCTCCTTCAAGTACGACCATGAACCCTCAGAGGTCATAGGGGGGATAAGGGAGCTGAGATCAGCGAAACCAGGCAGGGCATCTGATATTGAAACCGGCCGTGCCCTTGAGATAATCTCTGCCTACTGTCGGGAGTACCGGAGGCAGGTCATGGACCTGGTGGACATCATAAACAGGGTTGCAAGGTACGTCCCGGGCAGAAGGAAGAGAAAGCTCCACATCGGACTCTTTGGATATGCCAGGAGTATGGGTAACGTTTCACTTCCCAGGGCAATAACATTCACAGCAGCCCTCTACTCCCTGGGGGTTCCCCCTGAGCTTCTGGGCTTCAATGCACTATCCTCTGAGGATATTGAATTCATAGAGGATGTCTACCCTGGCCTCAGGCGTGACCTTGGAGATTCTCTCAGGTATGCCAACCCTGAATCGCCATTCCTCAGCCCTGAGGTTAAATCCGCGGTTGAGGAGTACATTGAACCTGAATATGATGAGAACCACCGCAGGGTCACTGATGAAATCATAAGGGCCCTCAGGGTTAACAGAACCTCCAACCTCCAGGAACTCATACTTGAGGCTGCAAGCCAGAGGAGGTTCCTGGGGTAACTTCCCCTTTCAGCCCCCGGCTTACAGAAATATTAAAATAATTTAAGAAACATAGTAGATCCGGGGGTTGTTATGGATAATGTTGAAAGACTTAAAATGATTGAGAAGTCCCCCATAACCTTTGAGGGACTCCGTAAACTGAACATTGCGGCCGGGACACTGCACCTCCTGCAGGGTCTTCTGATGGTTGCACTGGGCTACCTTCTGACCTGGGACAGGGACATATACACCTTCTACCTGAAGTTCAAGGTGATATCCCTGAACCCACCGTCCTTTCAGGTGCTCCCGAACCCGGAGGTGGCGTTCACGGTGAGCTACCTTGGGGTGATACTTGCATCCTTCCTTCTGATCTCTGCGGTGGCACACTTCACCATAGCCTTCCTGAGGAATGAGAGTTACGTTGAGAACCTGAAGAGGGGTATGAACCCCTACCGCTGGTACGAGTATGCCCTCTCCAGTTCAATAATGATCGTCATACTGGCCACCTTTGTGGGCGTGTGGGACCTCTGGTCACTTGTGATGATCTTCGTCCTCAATGCCTCAATGATAATGTTCGGTTACCTCATGGAGAAGATCAACCAGTACACCGAGAAGATAGACTGGTCACCCTACCTGCTTGGCTGTATTGCTGGTTTCACGCCCTGGATCGTCATTGCAGCATACTTTGTGGCGGCCCTTGGTTCAGCAGAGACCCAGCCACCTGACTTTGTGTACCTTGCACTCCTCCTCTACTTTGTGATGTTCAACACGTTCTCCATCAACATGCTGCTCCAGTACAAGGGTGTTGGTAAGTGGAGGGACTACCTCTACGGTGAGCGGGTGTACATCATACTGAGCCTTGTTGCCAAGACCATACTGGCCTGGCTGGTATTCATAGGGGTCTTCTCACCATTCTAACCGCCCGGTCTTCCATCCATTCCAATTTTATTTTTACCATAACCGCAAACTATTTATATGGCTTCCATGTAACACATATCTTGCCGATATGAACTGTTTTTCACATACAGTCCCGTGGGGTAATGGCAATCCTGATGGACTCTGGATCCATCGATAGCGGTTCGACTCCGCTCGGGACTATCCCCCCAACCCCCCTTTATCGAAACCTATTTATGATGAACCTCACCACCTATTAACTGTCACAGTCCCGTGGGGTAGTGGTAATCCTGCTGGGCTTTGGACCCGGCGACAGCGGTTCGACTCCGCTCGGGACTATCAAATCAACTTATTCTGTGTCTGGAATGGAAGAACTCCTCATAATAGGCGTCAACACAAGACCCGTAGCTGAATCAGCCTTCAGAGCAGGTTACAGTGTCTACTCTGCATCATACTACTGTACCCTGGATTTTCGTGGATACACAGAGAGGAGGTGCATCCTCCAGGAGCGAATTGGGGAAAGCTGCGGGAGGTTCCAGGAGAACTTCAGCACAGATAAACTCCTTGAAGCAGCATCTGATTTTATAGAAAGGGCTGATGGCATAATACCCCTGACAGGGGCCCCTGGACTCCCAGAGGATAAGGTGCTGGGTAACCCACAGACAGACCATGTGGAGGACAAGTACCAGCTCTACCGGAGGATAAAGAACTCATATCCCACACCGGAGACCCACCTCATCACTGACCCCCAGGAGGCCCTGGAGATCGTATCAGGTGGGGATAAGAGGTACCTCCTAAAGCCTGTGAGGGGTGCCGGGGGCTTTGGTGTGATGGATTTCCATGAGACCAGCGGCGAGTTCCTGCTGCAGGAGTACATTGAGGGCGTACCTGTGAGCGCCTCAGTACTATCAACGGGTTCTGAGGCCATGACCGTCCTCACAAGCAGGCAGATCATCAAAAGGAACATCCCCGGATTTGAGGGCCAGTTCATCTACGCCGGTAACATAACACCGGGGCCCCGTGGTGTGATCGAGGAGATGGCGGAGGACCTCATACTTGACCTCTCACTCAGGGGCTCCAATGGTGTCGACTTCATCATGGAGGGCTCTGAGCTTTATGTTGTGGAGGTGAACCCCCGCATCCAGGGGACCTTTGAGTGTGCCGAGGCATCTCTGGGTATAAACATGACCGAGGCCCATGTGATGGCCTGCATGGGTGAACTAATTGAAAAACCGGAACCTCTAAGGTATGCTGTTAAGAGGATACTCTACGCCCCCTCAAGGTGTGTGGTGGGTGAGATGAAAGTCCAGGGGGTCCATGACCTCCCACTCCCCGGTGCAATAGTTGAGGAGGGTGAACCCCTTGTAACGGTGCTGGCTGCAGATGAAAACCCTGAAAGGGCGATTTCAGCTGCATCCATGGTGTGCTCCATGGTCAGGAAAAAACTGAACCCCTGTCATAAACCAGGAAAAGGTGCCCTGAGATGATCCATGGTCTGAAAACTACAGTTATATTATGCCAAGAAGCAGGAGTATCAGTATTATGGTGCCTATGGTTATGAGTACTGTGCTCAGAATCATACCGCCTGTCATTAAAAGGAAGAGTTTCGCCCTTCTATCCGGGTCCTTAAGGTACTCCTTAAGCGGATCCTTACTCATATCATCAACCTCCATTAAAGCTCCCTCACAAGGAATATGTACTGTGTTGCCGTTGGAAACCTTGCCCTCAGAACCCTGATCTCGGGTCTGTATATGTAGATCTCATCCCCCTCATCGTCCCTCCCAAGAACCTCACTGACCACCTTAACCTCAACCTCACCCGCTATCCTTGCACCTGATGTATCCGATTCAATCTCAATGTAGATGGGTAACCTCAAACGGCGTGCCTCCTGGGGGGTCAGCATGTCCCTGAGCTCCTCAAGTTCAGCCCATTTGAACCTGTGCCTCGTCCCATCAGAACCCAGGACGTGGGGTTTATCCTCCCCCAGGAGCTCCTCAAGGGTCTTTCTCCGGGAGGGTAGGTGCCTGTTGAGGTTGAAGATCTCCTTCCTTATGAGCCTGTCTGACCTGTCACCTCTCATCGTATAGGCTATGTTTTATATTCTATAAAAGATTAATATCTTAACCGTGGAGGGTGGACCTTGGATATTGATATAGAGCAGTGCAGGGAAAATGATAAGATAAAGGAGATAATAAGTAGCAGCGGACTCCCCATAAAGTACATAAAACTTCTTCTGAGGCTCTCCGATGGTATATACATAAACGGGGTTAACTACAACGTTAAGATCACAGATGATGGTGTTTCAATTCTCCTCATATCCTCCAAGCCAGAGAACAGGACAGGCCTATTCAGGACAGGGGCCCTCACCAACATATTCTACCGTATACGTGAAATTGAAAAGGAAAACGAGGAGATTGAAACCGAGATCCGTGTCAGTGAAGGCCTGATAGAGGTAATGATTCAGTTTGGCTGATGGGTGGTGGGTGATGGATCCAGAGGATTACCAGATCATCTTGATGGAACTTGCAAATTTCAGCGAAATCGACACATCAACCATAGCATCAACAAGGAAATCTCTCATGGAACTCACCGAGAGGAGAGAACAGTTACTTGAGATCCAGAAGCAAATAAAGAGGGATATTCGGGGGGTTGAGCGTTACTACCTGGATCGAATGGCAGAGATAAGGAGTGAGGTTGAGGGCCTCAGGGAGAACTCATCCAAACTTAAAAGGATAGTAACAGGTAACCCTGCGGCTGCCCAGGCAAAGGCGATGAGACAGCTCCACAGAAACCGTGAAGCCCTCATTGAAGCCTACAGGCAACTCCTGGAGTACAGCGAAGAACTCATGGATTACACCGAGGACCTCATGATTGAACTATATGACTCAATAAAGTCCTTCTTTGGATAAAAGACCTTTTTACTCTTAAATTAATAAGACCAACAAAGTGACTCAATAAAGTCCTTCTCTGGATAAAAGACCTTTTTACTCTTAAATTAATAAGACAAAAAAGGCCCCTCTTAAATAAAAAAAGATTTAGTGGGTTAGCTCAACAGGGAGGATTATAAGGACTCCCAGGAGGTCATTCCTGCTTATTTTACCATCCACTGCAGCCACAAAGGTCGCATGGTCAGCCTTACGGTCCATGCTTATTGGCAGGGGCGTCTCCTCCCCGGCCGCTATGGGATGACCAAGTGGGTTTGTGGCGTAGGCACACATGAAGACAATGTGGTTTGCGGGTATGCTGATCTCCTTTATCTTCACGGGTTTTGCCTCGCCGGCCCTCACCTCAACGTCCTCATCTGCAATGATGGCTCTGAGGTTGCCGTAGACCTCACCCATTCTGAAGTCAACAAGCTCCCTCCTATACCTCTCCTCGGCCTCACGGACCTGGCCGAGCCTTGTAAGTATTCTAACCATCACTCCATCTCCATGGATTTTTTGATCATCTTCAACCTGACGAAGTTCTCCCTCTCCATCTCCTCGAGCCTCATCTCAATGTACTTGACGGTGTTCTTGAGTCTCGGGATTATGATGTGTTCAAGTGCGTTGACCCTTCGCTTGGTTGATTCTATCTCGCCGGCAAGGAGCCTTATGGTCTTCTCGATTTCACCGAGTTCTATTATGAGTGCCAGGGACTCCTCGAATTTCCTGGCTGCCTCGTCAAGTTTGACCGATGTGTCCACAAGGCCATAGCCACGCTCAACCACCGTCCTCCTGGTTGCACGGGCATCCACAACAGGGACGACCACACCCATTATACTCCTTGAGTCTATGTCAACCTCCACTGACTCCCTCACTGACATGGCGGCCCTCTCAACCGCGGCGTCACCCATGAGTACCTGGGCCTCTGTGAGGTCCGTGAAGGCCTCCCTGAGGTGCTCCTCCACCTTTTCACGGGAACCCTTAACCCTCTCCAGGATGTTGAAGAACTCCATTATAAGGGCGTTCCTCTTCTCCTTGAGGAGACTGTAACCCTTAACAGCGAGTTTCTCCCGCTGCTTGAGTTTCAGGAGCTCCATCCTTGTGGGGTTGATCCCCTCAATCATTTCCTGTGCCATCTGCTACCTCTCCTGAAAAAATATGTTGGGTGTTTATTCGGCACCCGGGAGGTACTTGGGTATGTGCTCCTCGCGGACCCTCTTGAGTTCTGATCTTGGCAGGAGTGACAGGAGCTCCCAGCCAAGGTTGAGGGTCTCCTCTATGGAGCGGTCCTCATCACGTGCCTGGGTGATGAAGCGTTTCTCAAATTCATCGGCGAATTTGAGGAACTTCCTGTCCCTCTCTGTGAGGGCCTCCTCACCCACAACAGCCATGAGGTCTCTTAAATCACGACCCTCGGCGTAGGCACTGTAGAGCTGATCAGAGACACCGCTGTGGTCCTCACGTGTCCTTCCCTCACCGATACCACCACTCATGAGCCTTGATAGTGATGGTAGCACATCCACAGGTGGGTATATACCCTTACGGTGGAGGTCACGGCTCAGCACTATCTGGCCCTCTGTGATGTAACCTGTGAGGTCAGGTATCGGGTGGGTGATGTCGTCCTGTGGCATCACAAGTATTGGCATCTGGGTGATTGACCCCTCCTTGCCAACTATACGACCTGCCCTCTCATAGAGGCTTGCAAGGTCAGTGTACATGTAACCAGGGTACCCCCTTCGACCTGGGACCTCCTCCCTGGCAGCTGATATCTCCCTGAGGGCCTCACAGTAGTTTGTAAGGTCAGTGAGGATAACCAGCACGTGCATGTCGTGTTCAAAGGCGAAGTACTCTGCTGTTGTCAGAGCCATCCTCGGGGTGATGATACGCTCAATGGCAGGGTCGTCTGCAAGGTTCATGAATACTGTAACCCTTTCAAGGGCGCCTGTCCTCTCGAAGTCCCTCATGAAGTAGTTTGCCTCTTCGTGGGTGATACCCATCGCCGCGAAGATAACCGCAAATTCACTCTCCTCTGCAAGCACCTTTGCCTGCCTTGCGATCTGTGCAGCCAGCTCGTTGTGGGGAAGCCCTGAACCTGAGAATATCGGGAGTTTCTGACCCCTCACAAGGGTGTTCATCCCGTCTATGGTGGATATACCTGTCTGTATGAACTCAGCAGGGAACTCCCTTGCAGCGGGGTTCATTGGGCTACCGTTGATGTCGAGTTCCTTATCCGGGATGATCTCAGGGCCGCCGTCTATTGGTTTCCCTGTACCGTCAAATATACGGCCCATCATGTCAAGGGATACACCGATCTTGGCTGTTTCACCTGTGAACCTTATCTTTGTGGTCTCTGTGTTGAGGTCACTTGTACCCTCAAAGACCTGGACAACCGCCAGGTCCTCCTTTACCTCAAGGACCTGTCCCCTTCTCTTCTCACCTGTGGGTGTTTCAATCTCCACTATCTCACTGTAGGCAACCCCTTCAACACCCTCAACGATCATCAGAGGACCTGAAACCTCTGTGACGGTGGTGTATTCTCGGGTTTTGATGTTAACGTTCATCTTCACACCTCACCACATTCCTTGACGATCCTCTCCTGGATCTCCTTGATTCTTGCCGGGAATTCATCTTCGGGTATGTACTTCATACGCCCTATGTCCTCCTTGACCGGGAGGGCTATGATGTCCGCTGCTGGCGCACCCTTCTCAAGTGCTGCTGTTGCATTCTTGTGGAACATTATGATTGTCCTGAGCATCTCAAACTGCTTTGATGGTGAGCAGTATGTGTCAACCTCATGGTAGGCGTTCTGCTGGAGGAAGTCCTCCCTTATCATCCTTGTTGTCTCAAGGGTTATCCTCTCCCTGTCTGGAAGTGCGTCGGGTCCCACAAGCTGGACGATCTCCTGGAGTTCTGCCTCCTTCTGGAGGAGAGCCATTGCCTCGTCCCTTGTGGCCCTCCATTCAGGGTCAACGTTCTTGGCCCACCATTCCTCGACGCTGTCAACATAGAGTGAGTAACTCTGGAGCCAGTCAATGGATGGGAAGTGACGCTTGTCTGCAAGGGATGCGTCAAGTGCCCAGAAAACCTTACAGATCCTGAGTGTGTTCTGTGTGACGGGCTCTGAGAGGTCCCCACCGGGTGGTGAGACAGCGCCGACAACTGACACAGATGCAACCTTGTCCTCTGAACCCGCGGTTGTAACCCTTCCTGCACGCTCATAGAACTGGGCGAGCCTTGATGCCAGGTATGCCGGGTAACCCTCTTCACCGGGCATCTCCTCAAGCCTTCCTGAGATCTCCCTCATGGCCTCCGCCCACCTTGAGGTGGAGTCAGCCATGAGTGCAACATCGTATCCCATGTCCCTGAAGTACTCTGCTATGGTTATACCTGTGTACACACAGGCCTCCCTTGCAGCCACAGGCATGTTTGATGTGTTTGCTATGAGAACAGTCCTGTCCATGAGGGGGTTACCTGTCTTCGGGTCCTCCAGTTCAGGGAATTCCTTAAGGACCTCTGTCATCTCGTTACCCCTTTCACCGCATCCAACGTAGACGATTATGTCTGCGTCAGCCCATTTTGCAAGCTGCTGCTGGGTAACGGTTTTACCTGAACCGAATGGACCTGGTATTGCCGCTGTACCACCCTTGGCGACTGAGAAGAATGTGTCCTGTGCCCTCTGACCTGTTATGAGTGGCACGTCAGGGTCAAGTTTCTTCTTGTATGGTCTGCCCTTCCTTACCGGCCACTTCTGGAGCATCTGCACCTTCACGGTGCCCTTATCGGTTTCCACTTCTGCTATATCATCAAGGACCGTGTATTCGCCCTGGGGCACTATCCCTGTGAGTTTACCCTCAACGTTTGGTGGGATCATTATCCTGTGGGTTATGGAGGATGTCTCCTCCACCTCACCGATTATATCCCCGCCCTTAACCATCTGACCCTCCTGGGCCAGTGGCTTGAAGGTCCATTTCTTATCCTTTGGGAGTGACGGTACATCCACTCCCCTCTCGATGTAGTCTCCGGTGAGTGCCTTGATATCCTCGAGGGGTCTCTGTATCCCATCGAAGATTGAACCCAGAATTCCAGGTCCAAGTTCCACTGATAGAGGACCGCCTGTTCTCTCAACGGTCTCCCCAGGTTTTATACCTGCTGTTTCCTCGTAGACCTGGATTGTTGCTGTGTCACCCTCAAGTTCAATGATTTCTCCTATGAGCTTGTCTTCACCCACCTTGACCATTTCATACATCTGGGATCCTCTCATCCCCTCGGCGATGATGACCGGACCCGCTATTTTTATAATCCTTCCTTCCTGTGTCATTTTACCATCTCAACCCCAATAACTCTTTTAATAAGGTCCCTCAGTGGATCGGTTTCACGTTCTGAGGGCCCTGTTTTATCAGGTATCTCTATTATCATTGGCAGTGCGCTTGAACTTGTGGTTTCCTCAATAAACTCCCTCAGTTCATCCCCAATCTTTTCTGTGACGATTATTATGGAGAAGCCTTCACCTATAAGGGTCCTTATGGTTTCCTCTGCCTCGTCAGGTGTTTCCACCACGTAGCCTTCCCTGACGCCTCCAAGTCTGAACCCTGTCACGGTGTCCCTGTCACCGACCACTGCAATATTTGAACTCATACCAACATCTCCTTAACCATTGATTCAGGGAACCCTGGCTCCCTCTTGCTTCTTGCTATGACCTTGAGGTTCCGCACCTCGGTTTCCTTCCTGCTGAGGAATCCTATCATTGGTCCCACCCCGAAGGGCTTCTTGAGTGCGAAGTTCCTGGCCATCCTGTTGAGGTTGTCCTCAAGGACTCGCTCGAAGACCGCCACTGAACCTGTTGATGTGTAGTCTGATAGCGCCTCTGACAGGATCTGACCATAGTCTGTCCCCTCAAGGCCGCTTATAACTCCACTGACGTCCTCTGCCTCCATGAGGTCCTTGAGCTTCCACTCCCTCAGCTGGTAGCCCTGGGGTACTATGTAGGGGCTTATGTCATCGTAGCCGAGGCCGTCGGCCTTTGCACGGAGTATCATCCTGAGGTTCGCCACGTCCACCTGTGTACCGAAGTAGCTGTGCAGAATCTTTGTGTTGTCATCTGATGGGCTTCCAACTGACCTTATGAGGTCCTCCAGGAATTTCCTGTCGAGGGCGGCCTCGATTGGGAGCAGCATACCTGTTTCCTGGTACTGGGAGAGGGCATCCTCCAGTACATCTGCGTACTCTGTTCCCTCAAGGCCTGTTACGACCTCCTGGACACTTGAGGCATCCACCAGTCCCTCTATGACATCATAAATCTCCCCTGCAGGTACTATAAGGTTCACTGTCTCCTCAGCACTTAAACCTGCGTCCTTTGCGGTTATGAGGCTCTTTATGTTCCTTATATCCCATTTCCTGAGGTTTGCCCTGAAGGGGTCCCTTATGGATGCAGGCGCTATCTTTGATACTGTCTCATAGGTCTCTGCAAGCTGACTTTCAAGTGCCTTCTCAATGGGGAAGCGGTCAATGTAGCCAGCATAGTCCGGGAGTCCTCTCAGGTAGTTTTTGAACTCCTCCATTGACTCAGTCTCAAGGATCTCTGAGAACTGTTTCTCGTTTATCAATCTCCCGATACGTGCCCTGACTCTGGCGTTGGGGTATGCGAAGGGGAATAAATCTAATATAGGCCTTATAGTTGCTATTACAACAATAGCACCTATAATTGCTCCTCCAAGGAGGACTACGCCTATAAAAGATTCTATTGAAGGGAATCCAAGCGCTGTTACAATTGTTGTGATGCTGTCAGCCATCTGTTATCTCCCCTTTCATTGGAAAAGAATCCTGGCCACCTCTGAACGTAGGGCCTTTCTGAAGCGGGACATCCTGGCCTCCACTGTATTGTTAACCTCAACCAGTCCATCCTTTGTCCTTACCACTGCTCCTCCAATGGTCGTGATACTGTCTCCAACCTCCAGGGTTGTTTTTTTACCTGTCTCGGCTTCCACTTCAGCTGCGATTTTATCAAGGCCAAGGTCGAGGGAGCCGTCGCCCTCCTTCATGCTGACGGTGAGTTCTCCCCCTCCTATCTCAACCGCAGCCTCCTTTATCATTGCCCTCAGGGCGCTGACGTATTCATCTGAGGATGCGGATGCCAGGTTTTCAAGTTCCTCCTCAGCCTTCCTGAAGGCCTCCTGTATTACCTCTTCCCTTGCCTCCAGCTCTGCACGCCTTGCGTTCATCTTGGCCTCTGAGATTATCTGCTGGTACCTCATATCGGCCTGTTTCCTGGCTGACTCCAGGATTCGTTCGCTGGCCATTCTGGCCCTTTTCTCACCTTCCTCTAGTATACCGGCGGCTTCCTTTTCAGCTTCCTGAATGATGGCGTCTGCCTTTGCCTGAGCCTCTGACATTATACTGGAGACAATTTTTTCGGCTCCGGAGCTCATCTAATTAGCCTCCTAGTATTCCGCCGAAGACCATGAGGAGTATGGCGATCAGGAACCCGTAAATAGCCTGTGTCTCTGAAAGGGCTGAGAATATGATACCCCTCGCAAACATATCAGGGTCCTCAACAACTGCACCAACTGATGATGCTGATGTTATACCCTGACCCATACCTGAACCCAGACCTGCGAATCCTATGGCTGCACCTGCACCCACAGCCACAAGTCCGGCTGTTACATCCAGGCCCTTTCCTCCTCCAAGGAGTCCTGAGAACACCAGGAGAAGTATGGCGATCAGGAACCCGTAAATAGCCTGTGTCTCTGGCAGGGCTGAGAATATGATACCCCTCGCAAACATGTCAGAGTCCTCTGCAACTGCACCCACACTTCCTGCGGCTGCTATACCCTGACCTAATCCTGATCCAAGACCTGCGAATCCTACTGCAACTCCAGCACCTATTGCTGCTAAAGCAGTTCCTAATGCTATTTCAACCATTCTATTTACCTCCTTATCTTAGTGAAGTTTCTTTCAGCACGAAATGCGTTGAATTTGTTTTTTCCACCCAGATAGAACTGGGCAAAGAATTCCACATAATGCAGACGAAGTGAGTTTATGAAGGCACCAAGGCTCTGGAAGGCGTTGTTGGCAAGGTGCCCGAACACGAATATTATCGGGGCCAGAATGACTCCAATGACCGGTATCATCTCATAGCTCAGTCCTGTGAGGATGTTAACGGTCATCGCTATACCCCCTGTTGATAGACAGAGGGCCAGGAGCCTTGCGTATGATAGGAGTGTACCCAGGAACCCTGATACATCCATGAGGCCAAATAGGCCGTTGTAGTAGAGCAGCATTGCAGCTGCCAGGATTATCACTGGCGCCCCGAGGAACATTCCCCCGAAGATGTAGAGGATGATACCCAGTTCAAGTATCAGCCAGACTATCTGTGACCCGAGGGCCTCCCTCATGTTCCCGAGCCTTATGTTGTTTCTCGCCCCCAGGATTAAACCGAAGTTGATGTGCAGCACACCAACAGTGAGTGCCATTATGAGTATGTTCTGGGGGTTCACAAATGCGTCTATGGCCGGTATGACCGTTGGCAGCTGAATGTTCAGGAACCTTGGGAAGAAGTCCCCTATGAATCCATTGGTGACCATCCCTAGGATGAAGGCCCATACACCACAGGACATCATTATTATACCGAAGTCCCTCATGAACCGGTTGACCTTACCAAGGCCCCGGTAGAGTATGAGTCCTATGAGTGCATCCAGTATACCGTACCCTGCATCCGTCAAACAGAACCCGAAGAAGAACGGGAACACGAAGGCCATGAAGATCGTTGGGTCGATCTCGTTGTACTTCAGTGGGGAGTACATCTCCACGAAATTCTCGTATGGTTTGGCGAATCTGGGGTTGTCCAGAAGCACCGGGACCTCCTCAGGATCTGGTTCCTCAAGTTCGGTGACACAGTGGCCCTCAGATGACTCCTCAACAACTTCGATGGCCCTATCTGCCTCCTTGAGGGGCACCCATGCCTCCAGCATCACCGTCTTCTCGGTTTCACCGAAGAGTGAGAAAACCTCGTTTCGCTCCTTCTCGATTTCAAGCTGTTCCTTGAGGACAAGGAGTTCGTCCTCCCATTCGCTGTTTATCTCCCTCAGCTTTGAGATTATCTCACTTCTTTCCCCTTCAATTTCCGCAATGCGTGCCTCTGAGGAGGATATGACCTCTGATGGTCTTCCGCTGAGTTCGCTGATCTCGAAACGCTCAAATTCCATTCGCCTGAGGAGTGAGGCCACACTGTCCCCATGTTTCCTGAGGGTTATTATTATTAAAATGCGCTCTGCCTTGCTTTCCCCCTCTGCATCGAACAGTATCAGTTCATCTGTGATCTCTGAGAGCTTTTCCCGGATTTCATCCAGGTTTTCAGAGGGTATTCTCCCGGCGATTCCGGTTATGTACTCTGAATCATGGAGATCGGCAAAATCAATATCAAATTCTTTCAGTTTCTCTGCAACAGATAGGCTTGATTCAAGGCTTGCTTTTTCTGAATCAAGCTCATTCAATTTTTCCTCCATAACCCTGGTCTCTGATTCGACCTTCCCCAGGAGCTCATCGGCCCTTTTCAGGAGTGATTCTGTGTCCAGTTCCTCAACCTCCCTCTTATCAAAGACAGGGGGGTTGATGAACTCCCTCAGGGTATCCCTGAGACCCTTCTCCTGGACTGCCACTGAGCCAAGGAAGTCCAGGATACCGCTGGTTTTCATGAGGAGAGATGATACTCTTCCTGTGTATGGCGTTGCCCTCGATGGTTTAAGGATCTGGCGCCACTCTGCATCCTGCTGGATGCGCTCTGAGATGTCATCGATCTGGGTTATTCCCTCCTCATGCAAGGACCGAACCACTGAATCCGAGTACTGGTCCAGGGTTATGATCTTGAGTTTTCGCATCCTTGCCGGTAGAAACATGTTACTCACACTACAAGATACTTTTCACGATAATGCTGGCGGCCTCAGGGACCCTGCCCATTGCCGCTGACTTCATTGTCTCCACTTCACGCTTCGCCTTCCCTGAAATGCTGATGGCTTCCTTTCTGGCCCTTTCCTCTGCTTCCATTATGAGCTCGTCGCCCTTCTCACTGGCCTCCCTTTCAGCCTTTTCAAGGATTTCACTGGACCTGGTTATGGCGTCATCGATTAGCTGGGATGATTTTTCTCTGGCCTCCTGAATTAACCTGTCAGCGTCATTTTCAGCCTTCTTTATGGTAGTGATAGCTTCCGATATGGTTGTCATGTAAATCACCCTATTAATGCAAAGGTCTATTTAGGGGTATATTTATCTTTTACTATTTTATTCCAGAGTTTATGATACTCAACTAAACCTATTCGGTGAACAAAGCCTTTTGAATCCCTCCCTTGATTCATTAAATCATATTATAATATTTAAATGAATTTAAGGGTGTCATAGAGGTTATTATGTACCATGAAATGATTTTATGCTGCCTGAAGGTTTCTGCTATTCAGGCATCGGTTCAAGGTCTGCCCCGGCAGAGAGATTCTTCTCCTCCTCGCCGTCGTAGTGTATTTCTTCGATGTCGAAGAATTTTCTGAAGGCTGGTTCACGCACC
>NZ_JBNASF010000032.1:0-15738 GCF_049720995.1 Methanothermobacter sp. | reverse complement strand
GGGTTAAACTTCTGGTCTTCTGGCAGAATGAGTCCTTAAATTATCGGTTGGGTTAAACTTCTGGTCTTCTGGCAGAATGAGTCCTTAAATTATCGGTTGATATCTGGGTTCAGGATAAAAAGGAAGAGAGTGTCCTGAGGGAATAGATGAGTGCAATCCTAAAGGCCAGTGAAGGGGATGAGAGCGAATTCCCGGACCTCACAGTGGTATGTGGCCCAGGTCTTGCGGCAGAACCCGGGGTGTCTATGGCCACAGCACAATTAAAAAAAATTTTATTTTATGACCATGAGGATGTCGTCTGTCTCAACCCTTTCACCCTCAACTTTGTATATCCTCTCAACAACGCCACCGTGGGGTGTCTGGATGTCGTTCTCCATTTTCATGGCCTCAATAACAGCCACAACATCCCCTGCATTCACATGGTCACCCTCACTGACCTTCAGCTTCACAACCATGCCCTGCATCGTTGACCTAACGGCACCCTCAACATCCACGGGTTCCGGTTCAGCCTCCTCTATGGTCATGTACCCTGTGGGTACAACCTTGACGTTGAATTCGTCACCGTCCACCTCAACATGGAAGACAGTTGGCACATCACCGGAGGGTGCCCTCTCCTCCACAGGGGGCTCGAGTGGTTCCTCCTCCACCTCTCCCCTCAGGAATCTGGGTGCTATTGCAGGGTAGAGTGCGAGTGTCAGTATGTCCTCCTCCTTCCCTATGATGCCCATCTCCTCACCCCTCTTCCTGCACTCCTCGTACTGGGGTTTTAGGATGTCTGCGGGTCTGCAGTCGATGGGCTCCTCATCGCCGATAACCTTCCTTGCAACCTCCTCATTTACCGGTGCAGGTGGTCTACCGTAGAGTCCCCGGAAGTAGTCCTTCACCTCATTGGTGACCATACTGTATCTTTCACCGCTAAGAACGTTCATAACAGCCTGTATACCCACTATCTGACTTGTTGGGGTTACAAGTGGAGGGTAACCCATGTCCTTCCTGACACGGGGCATCTCCTCAAGTACCTCCTCGTACCTGTCAAGGGCGTTCTGTTCCTTTAGCTGGGCAACAAGGTTTGATAGCATGCCCCCCGGTATCTGGTATATGAGGACATCGGTGTCGATCTGCTCGGCGATGGGGTCCAGGATGCTGCTGTACTTCTTCCTGATCTCCTCGAAGTACCTCTTGATTTTCTTCAGGACCTTGAGGTCGAGTCCGGTATCATATGGGGTGTCCCTGAGGGCAGCAACAAGGCTCTCGGTTGGAGGCTGTGATGCACCCCATGATAGGGGGGATATTGCAGTGTCAAGAATGTCAACCCCTGCCTCACAGGCAGCATAGTAACTCATGGGAGTCATACCACTTGTGCAGTGGCAGTGAAGATTTACCATAAGGTCTGTTTCCTCTTTAAGGGCGCTTACAAGTTCGTAGGCATCGTGGGGTGAAATTAAACCAGCCATATCCTTAATGGCAACCGAGTCACATTCAAGGGCCTCCAGTTCCCTTGCAAAGTCCACGTAACTTTCAAGTGTATGGTGTGGGCTTATGGTGTAGCAGATAACACCCTGTACATGGGCGCCCTGTTCCCTGGCAACCTTTATGGCGTACTCCATGTTCCTGAGGTCATTAAGGGCGTCGAATATCCTGAAGATATCAACGCCGTTTTCATATGACTTCTCAATGAACTTCCTTACGATGTCATCGGGGTAGTGCTTGTAACCCACAAGGTTCTGACCGCGAAGGAGCATCTGTATCGGAGTCCTTCTTATGTGCTCCTTGAGTCTCTGCAGCCTCTCCCATGGATCCTCGTTCAGGTAACGTATGCATGTATCGAAGGTTGCGCCTCCCCACGCCTCCAGTGAGAAGAAACCAGCCCTGTCCATCTCCTCTGCGATGGGTATCATGTCCCGTGTCCGGAGGCGAGTTGCAAGAAGTGACTGGTGCGCATCCCTGAATGCTGTTTCAACGACCTTTATCCCTTTCATCGTGACCCTCTCATGAGATCATTTAATCCTTTATATACATAGTAGGAACTTCCTTAAATACACCGCAGATGTATTAATTCTCTATAAATTTATCCCAATGGCTGAAATGGTTATAAGGAATGAGATACTAATCCTAACCATTAAATTTACAACAAATATTAAGGGAGAATCAAAATGGCAAAGATAATCATAGATTATGATGAATGTGATGCATGCGGAGAATGTGTCGATGTATGCCCGATGGAGGTACTCATAATAGTTGACGGTAAACTCAAGGTCCAGCACCCTGAGGAGTGCAATGAATGTGAGGTATGCATGGACGTATGCCCAAATGAGTGCATAGAGGTTGAGGAGGACTGATCCTCAGCCAGATAACTCCTTTTTATAAAAATAGTTTGATTGAGGATTTTTTCTGGGTCCATTCAGAAATTGGGATTATTGGGTTTTTTATAAAAATAGTTTGATTGAGGATTTTTTCTGGGTCCATTCAGAAATTGAGATTATTGGGTTATCTCTCTCTTTTACCCTCAATGAACTCATCCACCATACCGGCGGCAACATCATCTGTGTACTGCACCGGCGGATGTTTCATGGTATAGGCTGATATTGATGTAAGTGTTCCGCCCACGCCACGGTCAATGGCGAGTTTGCAGCACCTTATTGCGTCGATGACGCATCCAGCAGAGTTGGGTGAGTCCTCAACACTCAGCCTCAGCTCAAGGTTCATGGGGACATCCCCGAAGAGCCGGCCCTCCATCCTGAGGAAACAGATCTTGTTATCCTTCTGCCATGGTATGTAGTCGCTGGGGCCTATGTGGATGTTCTCCTCATCCAGCCTTTCCTCACCCAGTATTGACTGGACAGCCTCTGTCTTGGATTCCTTCTTTGAGTCAAGCCTGTCACGGTTAAGCATGTTGAGGAAGTCCGTGTTCCCACCGGTGTTTATCTGATAGGTACGATCAAGCCTGACACCCCTATTTTTGAAGAGGTTTGCAAGGGTTCTGTGGGTTATGGTGGCTCCAAGCTGGGCCTTTATATCATCACCAACCAAAGGTATCCCCTTATCCTCAAATCTGGTGGCCCATTCAGGGTCACTGGCTATGAAGACAGGCATGTTGTTTATGTAGGCAACCCCCGCCTCGAGGGCGCACTCAGCGTAGAACCTTGCGGCCTCCTCTGATCCCACGGGTAAATAGTTGAGGAGTATCTCAGCCTCGCTTTCCCTGAGGACCTCCACAACATCAACGGGTTCGGTGTCTGCCACAACGAAGGTCTGATCTTCAGGGTAATCCTTCATGTGGGGCGCCACACCATCAAGGACGTACCCCATGGATACCTCAACACCCATCTCGGGTATATCATCACAGAATACAGTCGTGCAGTTGGGGGGTGCGAATATGGCCTCACTCACGTCCTTCCCGACCTTTCTCCTGTCCACATCGAAGGCCGCAACAACCTCAATGTCCCCCGGCCTGTAACCCCCTATATCCCAGTGCATGAGTCCTACTGAATCACGGGCATCCTTGTCACGGTAATAGTATATCCCCTGGATCAGGGAGCTGGCACAGTTCCCCACACCGACTATTGCAATCTTTATCTTATCCAATTGAAACACCTTTCAGAGATTTGTGATAATCATAAACCAAGGCTAAAATTGATCAACTTACTTTTTAAGATTTGCATACTAAACTATTAAATGTTTCGCCCCCTTCTGGCGGGAATCAGTAATTAATAATTGAGGCCCTCAGAATGAGTAGAACTATCCATGAGGCAAGGAGGATACTTTCCCTGAACTTAATGTATTCTGGAAGCCCCTTATCGAACCTCCAGGTCAGTACAGTGATCAAAATTAGTGAAAGGTTAATCAGGTTTCCCATTATATTTAGGGGGTTTCTGAGGTAGATGGGCATCCACCCTGCAGTGATTAAAAGGATTCCTGTCCAGAGAATCCATCTTATGTCCCTGTGCTCGTCTTCTGAAAGGTAACCGCGCCATGAAAGGAGAAGAAGCACAAGGAATGACCCCATCCCCATGGCCACACCCAGAAACTGGAGGATGTTGAGGAATACTGGAACACCGAACACCTCTGACTTCAGGATGGGGAGAAGAAAAATGGCGTTGAGGGTCTCATCCGGTGGGAAGGATTCAGCCTCACCCACAGCAAGAACGTAACTTCCCCTGTTATTCCGGTTACTCACCCGGAGGTAGTATGTGCCAGCCTCCACGGTCCTGTTGAATTCAGGGCCCTTGAAGTAACTGTCACCACCAAACTCCTCAAAGTAGGGAATCCAGGAACTCAGGTTACCATCAAGTGTCCCTATAACCTTGCCATCCCTTATTATATCCACAGAAACAGCCTCGGCATCAGGTGAGAGTGGAACCAGAATGTTAACGTATAGTCTGAAGGGTTTCCCGGAACTCACCTTGAAGTAGACGGGTTCACCCTCAAGTTTACCATAGAATGCCTGTGAAACCTCCGGGTTCTTAACTGTAACCTCCCCGGTGTGCACAAGGCGGGGCTGGTGTGCATGTGCCCCCTGAATGAGTATTAATAGCATGAGGAGGATAATGGCCCGCTTCATATTATTATATCTGCACGTCCCCTTTAATAAGATCTTTCATCTGATTATCTCTGTGCCTGTCTGGAGTGGATTGACATTGGGCAGACCCTCAGCCAGACTGAGCCGTGCCGCCTCTGATGTGCAGTGCCCGGTGTAGATAGGGCCTCTGACAAATTCTCCGAGCCTGGATGCAACCCCCTCTGAGGGTCCCTCAAGGTGGAAACCACCCACAAGGAGATCAACGGGTTCATGAAAGATATCATAGGCCTTGCTGACAATGTTGAGTATGCCATTGTGGGAGCAACCCGTTATGAGGTTAAGATAGCCATCGTCTTCAATGACAAGGGCCAGTTCATCGGAGAAGCTGTCAGGAACAGGTTCTCCATTTGAACATTCAAAGAGTGTTCTGTTGCCGGCTGGTCTCTCGAAAAGATCTCCAAAATCCCGAATAATCGTGAAATCTGGAAAAATCTCAGTTTTACACAGGAATCTTATTCTCTCGTCGTGGATTTCCTCGAGGCCTATGAACCTCCAGTCACCATTAATGGCATAGCGCGGGTTAAATGCCCCCTCCCCCAGGAGGACATCTGCAGAGTCATTGATTTCAAGGAAGTGCCTGAGTCCGCCTCCATGGTCATAGTGGCCGTGGGATATAACTGCCAGATCCACCTCCCTGAGGTCAACTCCCAGTCTTCTGGCATTCTCTGCAAAGAGTCTGCTCTGGCCCATATCAAAGAGTATCCTGATGTCGGACTCGATGTACAGTGAGAGACCATGTTCACCCATCAGGGGGGTCTTTGGGGTGTCCTCAACAAGGCACACAATTTTCAGCAGCATCACCGTCCAGGAGGTCAAGTATCTCGTCTATCCTTCGCTGCACATCAGCTATGGGGTCCTCTGTGTTTATTATGTACCAGTCACTGGCAAGCCTGAGGGCCTTTTCCCTTGTCCTTGTGAGGTCCTCCAGGTTCTCGAACATCTCATGTTCATCCCTCTCCCTTAACCTTCTCAGGGACTCCTCAGGTGATACGTCAAGGAAGAACATGTACTTGGTGGTGGGGAGGACCCTTGAGAGCAGGCGGTACATTATTGATGCCAGCGGCCCCGGGAGGTAGGCCACACCCATGAGGTACCTTGAGAATATGAGGGTGTCGGGGCCGGGGTTGGAGCGCCAGTGGTAGAGCCAGAGGGACCTTATGACGTCCAGCGCATAGAAAACTGCGGCCCTGATGTGGTTAATCCTTCCCCCAATCAGGAGGGCCTTCCTGGCCCTTTTACCGTAGGGGTTATCCTCCTCAGGGTGGGACCTGAATATTACGCGCTCACCACGCTCAAGGTACCTCCTTCTTATGAGTTCGGCGTGGGTGTCCTTCCCTGCCCCGTCAAGGCCATCTATGACTATGAACCTCAAACAGACATTCCCCCGAGGATTATGTAGGCTGCAACTGCCCCGAAGCATGCTGTCAGGTTGTCAAGGCCCCGGGGGGTGAGGGCCTCCAGTACCGTTGATACCAGGGCGACCCCCAGTATGATAACCGGGGTAATGTTCTGTGAGTAGTAGATTAGGACCACGGGCAGCGTCACCATGAGGGTGAGGAACATCCCAAGGGAACCCTCCAGGCTCTTTCTGTCCCCCAGTACACTGAATGTTGTCCTGCCGAACCTCTCACCTATAAGGCTTGCAAGGCCGTCACCATAGGACATGGCGGCTATCCCTATACCCGTGACCCAGGGGGTGTTGAAGAATAGGTAGGCCAGCACGGTCCAGGATACGGAGTAGTAGACGAGGCCGAGGCCATGGCCATAGGAGGAAGCCCTGTGCTTTATCTTCAGTGGTGAGTAGGGGCTTATGAGGAATGTGAGGGGTATGAATGGTGCCGCCGCCAGGAATGTTATAACCAGCCGGCTATCAAAGAGGGGTAATATAAATAGGATGTTACCAACCATTATATGTACAAATTTCCGGCTCAGGTTTGGTCTATCACCAAGGAGCCTCTCGGATACAATCAGTAAAACCGCAACATACAGATATACCATCAGAAGTCCAAGAATGTCACTGCCGCTCATAGGAATTATGGAGTAACTCAAGGTATAAGTGGCTTTTGATTTATCATGATTGATATATTTAAAAGCTGCGAGTAATTCAGGTATGCTGGACTTTTATGGGAGGTGTAGAGCTGATGGAGGTTTTCGCATGAACCCTTACATTGAGATACTTAGACCAGTAAACGCTGTCATGGCGGTAATAACCGTTATACTCATGGCCCTCATTGCCGGCAGGTTTGATGTTGATGTTCTTATTGCCTGCATCGTTGTTTTCACGGCCACAGGTGCAGGTAATGTGATAAATGACTACTTCGATCATGAAATTGATAGAATCAACAGGCCATCACGCCCCATACCATCAGGGAGGATCACAAGAAGGGCTGCAGGGACCTATTCGGCCTTACTTTTTGTTTTAGCGTCAGCACTGGGGTTCTACCTTGGCCCCCTGCCCGGTCTTGTGGTGGCTTCAAGTTCCCTGCTCATGGTGTACTATGCCCGGAGCCTCAAGAAGAGGTGCCTTGTTGGCAACATAACCATATCCTTTCTAACAGGGATGAGCTTCGTATTTGGTGGCATAGTTGTCGGTGAGCTCTCTGCCTCCATTTACCTTGGAATCTATGCCTTCCTAATGACCATGGCGAGGGAGATAGTCAAGGACATGGAGGACGTGGAGGGGGACCAGGTTGAGGGTGCAACCACTCTCCCCATAACACATGGCATGAGGGTTTCAGGGATCCTTGCGGCCGCCTTCATGTTATCCGCTAGCCTCACAAGCCCAAGCCTTTACATTATTGGGATATTTTCAATCCTTTATATCCCTGTCCTTGCAGTTGCAGTGCTTTTCTTCCTGAGGGCCGCCTTCATGATACTCAAAGTCCAGGATAGGGAAACTGCCTCACGTGTTTCAGGACTCATAAAGGCAGGGATGGCGGTGACGTTCCTGGCATTTGCCGCTGGAAGCGGCACCGTAACAAGGATGGCTGCCATGGTAATTTAGATGTCACAAAAAATATGAGATGAGTGAAATTATTCACAAAAAACCTTTAGTCTATGTGAAGAAGAATGAGTAGCAGGGTAGGTGAAGGAGTAGATGTTCATCCCCCCAACCTTCATTTAACTCCTTCAACACCCTAAACTTTTTCTACATTAACCCCCCCTAACCTGTTCCAGGTGGCCAAACACCTGGAACCACTTACTCTCATTTACCTCTACTCACCGCTTTTTATGCCCACAATATCAACCACATCCACCAGTTTCCATACATAGGAACGGTCCATCTCCACAAGGCATGTCAGAGGATCCTCAGGCGAATGACCAAAGGCCTTCAGGATGTTCCTGGATAAGCCGTGCTTCTCTATGAGGTCAGCAAACATCCTCTTAACCCTCTTCCTTGTGGAGGGGTCCTTCTCCTCGACTATCTGCCCCTGCAGTGTAACGAAGCGATAATCTGATAGATCATCCTCGTAGTGTTCTATCTCCACTGCGACATAGGGGTTTTTCTTGAGGAGCTCTATCTTCCTCCCGTACCTTGTTGAGAGGAAGTAGATGTGTTCCCCATCGAATACATAGAGGAAGGGGGCTATGTATGGATAGTCACCGTTGAAGGCTATCCTGCTCATGAAGTTGTCCCTTATGAACTCATCGTATTCCTCCCTGCTCATGAGGGGGATCTTGACCATAGTCATTACTCACACCTCCACCACAGGGTAACCTGCCCTAAGCCATGCGCCGATACCCCCAAGTACAGTTGTGGTGCTGAAACCATGACTCTCAAGTATGCTGGCAGCCATCGTTGACTTGTAACCTGAATCACAGTATATAACCACGTCCTTCTTGGGGATCATGTCAACGTTATCAGGGAGATCCCCCACCCAGATGTGCTCTGAGCCCTCAATATGGAACCTCTCCCTGTCTGTGATCTTACGCACATCAAGGAGGAAGATGTCACCTTCAAGTTCTCTGAGTTCATGGACGCTCATGGACCTTATGGCATTAAACTCGAGTCCAGCCATGTACCAGGAGGGGAATCCCCCTGCAAGGTAACCTGCCATGTTATCATAGCCGAGCCTTATAAGGGACCTCCTCACAGATTCAACGCCCCTCCCGTCATCAACCACCAGTACAGGGTCGTCGTAGTTGAGGAAGTAACCTGCAAAGGCTGCGAAGCCGTCCTGCCAGATGTTCAGACTTCCGGGTATGTGGCCAGATGAGAAGCTTGTGGGGTTCCGGACATCAACCACCTGGGCGCTTTCATCCAGCAGTTCCCTGAATTCAGGGACAGGGAGGGCTTCAAGGTTGGGGTTCTCCACAGGAGCACCCCTCAGGTTGTTCTCCTCCATCCTCCGGAAGTATGGTGGTGTGTAGAGTCTCTCGGAAATCTTGTGTTCAGTGAACTCGTCCCTTCCCATCTGCAGGTAGGGGTTTGTGAGCCTCTCATACCCAATCGTTGTTGTATCCATGTCCCTTATGTCCGCCCCGCAGACCGAACCTGCTCCATGGGCCGGGCAGACCACAACATGGTCTCCCAGGGGGATTATCTTCTCATGTATACTATCATAGAGCAACCCTGCGGTTTCAGGGATTTTTTCAGGTCCAAAGAAATCAACACGCCCTGTTTCACCAGCGAATAGCACGTCACCGGTGAAGACCATCAGGCATTCATCTGAGACGGTGGTATCACGCACAGCCACCGATATGCTCTCATAGGTGTGCCCGGGTGTTTCAAGGACCTCCAGTTCAAGGTTCCCCAGTCTGAAGGTGTCACCCTCAACCACAGCCGTACCATACTCGAAATCCAGATGCGCCCCGTGGAGTATCTCAGCATCCACGTACCGCGCCAGTTCCACAGAGCCAATGGTGTAGTCCTCATTGCGGTGGGTCTCAAAGATGTACCTGATGTTCACGCTGTTTTTTTCTGCAAGTTCAAGGTACACGTCCACATCCCTTCTTGGATCCACAACAGCAGCCTCGCCACCAGATGCAAGAAAATAGGAATTATGGGATAGCCCCTCCGACCTTATTATCTCGAATATCATGCACCTCACCGGCTAATTAATATGTAAACCGGCTTATTTATCATTTTCCAGAGCAGCGAATAGTTCGGTGAAGTGCCCTGTGGAGTTTCAAGGGGATTTTTCCGGGACCAGCTCTTCATTCCAGGACATCAGGGTTTCTGGGCCACGAATCAACCCTCCATGAAAGGTACGCACATGATAGGGCATGGTGACAACCATAAGAGACGCGGTACCGGCTAAGCAGCACCGAAGGTTCTTAATGGAGAAGGTAAAAGACAGATGAAAACAGACTTACTTACAACCATATGCCGCCCCTCAACAGTATTGAGGGACATCAGGGATCCCGGCCACAACACTGACAGCCGCTGGAGGATCACCGGGAGGTCCGATTTAATGGTTTTTTTGGTGTACACGTCAACGTCCTCATGGTCATGGGATGAGGTCACATTCACAGGAGATGATGGTCCTGGTGTGAACATCAACGTCGATCTTCAGGACATTACCTCTCCTTAACATTCAGTTTTTCTGTGCCGGGAAAACAAGGCTCACTCGCACGCCATTATCCCCCCTGATTCTGAGTTCACCATCGAGCTGCGATGCAAGGTTTCTCATAAGATCCATGCCAAGGCCGCCGCCGGTATCTGTATCAAAGTCCGCTGAAAGACCGGGTCCGTCATCCTCAACCTCCACATGGACCATGCCCTCCCTCGAAAATAGGCGTATGATGAGTTCACCTTCACCTGATTTGAACGCATGCTTCATGGCGTTGGTGACGGCCTCGTTGACTATTAAACCTGCCGGTATGGCCCTGTTTATATCCAGGTGAATGTCCTCCATATCGTAGTTAACCGATATCCTTTTTTCAAGATAATTTGACCTGATCTCAGATACGAGGTCAATTATGTACTCTGAGAATGGTAGGTCAGCAAGGCTCTCTGACTGGTACAGTTTCTCATGTATCATGGCCATGGACTTGACACGGTTAACACTATCGGTGAATACGTCGGCAGCCCTCTCATCCTGGATAGAGCATCTCTGGAGGTTAAGGAGGCTGGATATTATCTGGAGGTTGTTTTTGACCCTGTGATGTATCTCCCTGAGCATCACCTCCTTCTCCCTGAGGGACCTCTTCAGGGAAATCTCATATTCACGGAGCCTGGTTATATCATGGAGTCTGATAAGGAGGGATTTTCTGCCCTCCCAGACAGTGTCTGTCACCATCATCTCAGCCACCCGAACCTGGCCGTCAGCAGAAAGGACCCTGATCTCCTGTATCTCCCTCCTGAGGGGTACTCCGATGTGCCCACCCCTGTAATCGGGGGGCCAGCCAAAGAACTTTCTGCCAGCAGGGTTTGAGTAGAGGAGTTTGCCATCCAGATCCACTATCACCATGGGCTCCGGGCTGTTCTCAACGATACCCAAGAAGTTGTTCCTCGAGGTTTCAATGTCCCGTTCATACACCTTTCTCTGGGTTATATCAACTGCAAAGCCCCCGACACCCCTTCTACCATCGGGCAGCTTAAAACCAAATTTGTATACCCCGTAGACCCTGCCCTTAACTTCCTCTTCAGTGTAGGATTCACCGTCCCTCAGGGCCATCCTGTCGGACTCAAGGCAGGCCTCAGCGGCTTCTCTGTCCATCAGATCAAAGTCGGTCTTTCCGGTGATATCCTCTGTTCCCACAAGCTCTGAAAACCTGCTGTTTGCAATCACGTACCTTGACCTGAAATCCTTGAGGAACACTATCCATGGACTGTGGTTTATGAACTCATCATAGAGCTTTTTGATGTTTTCAAGGGACCTTAAAAGTTCATTCTCCCTTTTTATATTCTCGAGCCAGTTATCCACCTCCCTCTCACCTTCTTCACCGCTGAGGATAAGCTCCGGGCTTATATAGTATGGGTTTCTGTACACACCTGAGTTCCAGACAACTATGGGGTGGGTGAGCAGGACTCCCCTGATCACATCGGGGCTGAAGAGTTGCCTGTGGTACTGGCAGATGGCAAGGCAGTCCGATCCCGGGAAGAAATTGTTGAGTCTGGCCTCATACTCTATCAGCCTTTCGCTCCCGGGGAGGCCCCTGAGGACCCAGCTCATTTCACCGGTAACCCTGAGGCCAGTGAAGCCCTCGGCAACCGCATTTTCTGTTTCGGATTCAAGGAGGTCAAGCATCCTTTCAGGGTCAAAGAAACCCCCCTCTGTGTAAGCCTCAGTTTCATTCATTATCCTGAGGCTCCCTCCGGCTTCAAACATGGAAACAGGGATCTTCCTGCCGAGCTCCTCCCTGATGGTTTCGCATGTCCTCTGGCTGGCTATGTATATGCACCTCTCACCCCTCCTGAGGCCCTCGATGATGAAGGGAACAATGATCCTCCTCCACTCAGCCTCATCATCGTATATGATGCAGATATGGTCCCCTGCTTCCATATCCCTGATGAGTGATAGGGTATCCTCCTCTCTCCTCTCATCAATGAGGTCATTGATCCTCCTGATTGCATTCTCCATGGCATGCACCTCAGATACCTATGAATCTGCGCAGGGCATCAGGGTCATTGAGGTCCCCTATAACCCTCCGCATGGGGCTTGGGCTTATCCTCTCCAGGGTCGGAATGGCAATGATTCCATTCTCCCTTGCAATCTCGGGGTTTCCACGGACATCAACAACCTCTAGCTTCGCATCATCACCCATAACATTCCTGAGGTTTTCAAGGGCCGCAGCTGAAAGGTTATCGCCGGCGATGTATATGCGCAGATGGATCATGACTCATCTCCCACTCTCACCAGGATCCCCCTTGATGAGAATCCCCCTTTCACTGAATTTCATCTCTGCGACGCTGCTTGAGTGGTCCATTCCCCTGCTCTTTAGTATGCGGAGGAGCCTCTTGTAATCACCGTTGGTCCTCACATGCTCCAGGACAATCCAGGTATCAATCAGTGATGAGATCTCAAGTTCAGTCTGGGTTGCGGTGACCGGTGACCTTATAAGGTATGTGAAGAGGGAGGTCACACCCCGTGACTTCAGAAAATCGGTGAACCTTATGAAGAGGTTCTTTGCATTGCTGACCCTATTTGAGGGTCCACCTGCAGCTGCAAGGCTAGTAACAGGGTCCACAAGTACAGTATCAGGTTTGAAGTCCATTAAAAGGTCCTGCATCCCGGTCAGGTGGGATTCAAGTCCCAGTGATGTGGGCCTATTGGAGTGTATCATGAGTTTATCATCAATATGATCTTTGAGCTGGATCCCCACCGATTCCATGTTCCGGATTATCTGATCCGCGGGCTCCTCATTGGCAAAGTAGAGGCAGCGTTCACCGCGGCGGCAGGCCTCATAGGCAAACTTTGAAAGAATGGTGGTCTTACCGGCCCCTGTAGTACCTGATATCAGGATACTTGAACCCCTGTATATGCCCCCACCCAGCATATCATCAAGGTCGGGTATTCCTGTGGATACGAGTTCCCTGCTGACACTGTAATCCAGTTTGAGGGAGGTTATAGGGAAGATTGAGATTCCCCTCTCATTGATGAGGAATGGGTACCTGTTGAGGCCGTGGCTGGAACCACGGTACTTGACTATTCTCATGTGTCTTGTTCCAACCTCCCCATCGAAGGTGTGGGTGAGGTGTATGACACAGTCAGAGATGTAGTCCTCAAATCCATGTGTTGGCTTGCCCCCAGAGTCCCCTGCGGTGAATACGCTTGTAACCCCCATCAAATTCAGCCAGGATATGATGTGGCGCAGTTCCATGTGGAGGGGCCCCCTATCTGATACACCATCAAAGAGGCTGTCAACCTTATCAAGGACAACCCTCCTGGCCCCGGTGGTTTTAACAGCATCCTCGATCCTTATCTTAAGGGCATCCAGACTGTAGGATCCTATACTGGGATCTGGAGCCCCTGAAACGTCCTCAATAAATATTTTTCCATCCTTAATCAGTTTTTCAAGGGCCCTGTCATCGGACTGGAAGTTCTCAACTATATTCCTCTGCCGTTCATCAAAGCTCACAAGCACACCCGGTTCTCCATAGTAGGATGCACCGTTAAGAAGGAACTCAACTGCAATGAATGTCTTTCCTGTACCTGGGCCGCCATAGATGAGTGTGTTTCTGCCCTCAGGGAAACCACCCCCTGTTACCATATCAAGGCCCTTTATGCCGGTAGGCGACTTTTCAATGGACCTGAACCTCAACCAACCACCCCCTCATGAGTAGAAGTTCACGGGAAATCCATGATGTGATCCAGGCTGGATTCTGACCTCCTCCTGGACTCTGAACACGTAGAAGTGCATGGGAATCCATGATGTGATCCGTCCGGATTTCCACTTGATACTATATTAATCACTTAAGGCATAAAATACTTGTGACGATCAGATCTGAGCATCAACTGAAGGGGGTTCCTATGGATAATATAATTGAAACAGAGGGTATAAGCAAGAGATATGATGATTTCCTGGCGGTTAATTCTGTGGATCTGGAGGTCCCTGAAAACTCAATTTATGGTGTCCTCGGGCCTAACGGCGCAGGTAAAACCACACTGATATCAATGCTCTGCACCATACTCCACCCCACAGCAGGGAGTGGCACGGTAAACGGCTACGACATAGTGAGGGAGGCCAGGAGGGTGAGGGAGTCCATAGGCATAGTCTTCCAGTCAAGGGCCCTCGATGACATACTAACAGGGAGGGAACACCTTGAAATGCACGCCGCCCTCTACGGGGTCCCCAGGGATATAAGGGAGAGGAGGATAGATGAGGTCCTTGAACTCATAGCACTAGGTGATAAGGCCGATGAGTATGTGAAGACATACTCAGGGGGCATGAAAAGGCGCCTCGAGATAGGCCGTGGCCTGATACACCACCCCCGGGTACTCTTCCTTGACGAGCCAACCCTTGGACTCGACCCGCAGACAAGGGAGAGTATCTGGAGGTACATAGAGAGGCTCAACAGGGAGGAGGACGTTACCGTGCTCCTCACCACCCACTACATGGAGGAAGCAGATAAACTCTGCGATGAGGTGGCCATAATGAGCCGTGGAGAGATAATAAAGGCTGACAGCCCTGCAAACCTCAAGAGGGAGCTTGGGGCAGACACAATCACCGTGAGGGTGGACCGTGCAGAGGAATTCTATGATATCCTTGGAAACCAGGAGTACGTTAAGGAGGCACACCTCATGGATGACCAGGTCAGGTTAATGGTTGAGAGGGGTGAGAACCTGGTCCCCGAGATAGTTAACCTCGCAGCAAGAAGGGGCTTCTATGTGAGGGCTGTGGAGCTTGAGCACCCGACCCTTGAGGATGTGTTCATAAGGTACACCGGAAGGACTATAAGTGAGGCATGATAGCATGGCTGAAATTGAGGGTATATACACAATATGGCTTCGTGAGATGAAGAGGTTCTTCCGTTACCGTTCCAGGATAGTCACCTCCGTGGTGACCCCCCTCCTCTGGCTCATAATATTCGGGACGGGTCTGGGGGCGGCTGTGAGGTTTGGGGGAGTTCAGGGGGGCTATAAGGCCTTCATCTACCCGGGCATCATAGGCCAGACCATCCTCTTCACAAGCATATTCTCAGGGGTCTCTGTGATCATAGATCGCCAGTACGGCTTCCTCAAGGAGATACTGGTTGCACCCATATCAAGGCCCTCCATAGTGATTGGGAAGGCCCTGGGTATAAGCACTGCCTCGATGATACAGGCGGCCATCCTCCTGGCCCTTTCATTCATAGTTGGAGTTACAATGTCGCCCCTGTGTTTCATTGTGAGCATGGTGATAGCCTTGATAATATCCATGGGCCTCGGTGGCCTGGGACTCATGATAGCGGCCTTCACAGACAGCATGGAGGGTTTCAATCTTATCATGAGTTTCATAGTGCTCCCCATATTTCTCCTGAGCGGGGCCCTATTCCCAATAACCGGACTCCCTGCATGGCTTCAGGGCGCAGTCTATATAAACCCCCTGACATATGCAGTTGACGCCCTCAGATTCACAATACTGAGAAATTCGGTGCTTCCACTTGAGGTTAACGTTGCAGTGATATCGGTTTTTGCAGTTGCAGCCGTCCTTGCATCGGCCTTCCTCTTCAACAGGAAGGAGCAGAGTTTAATGTGATGAAATAAGGAGCAGAGTTTAATGTGATGAAATAA
>NZ_JBNASF010000031.1:0-16040 GCF_049720995.1 Methanothermobacter sp. | reverse complement strand
ACTGATATTCAACCAGACCCCAATCATAGAACTTGAAAACGGCACATACTATCAGATCGGCAATGGCAACATCACACCATACAACGGAACAATCGCCCTAACAGGAAACACAATCCTCAAATACTTCAAAAACAGCACAAACACAACAATGATGGGCATAATCAAAAACACACCTGCAAAACTGGTCAACAAGGTCAAGATATCAAAGGTTAAGGTCAAGAAATGGTACAGAAAATGGTACAGGAGAGGCGGTAAGTGGAGATACAAGTGGAGATACTACTGGACCTACAAGCAGGTGAAACAGACCTACCAGGAACTTCAGGCAGCAGCCTGAGTTCCGCAAATTTCTTTTTTCATTTAGGAAATTTATATTCAGTAATCCAGATATATACGATCACAGATAAAAGGAGGTTTAATTATTAAAAAACTCAGAACACTGCCCATCATCATTCTCATATCGGTCATGATGGCAGGATGCAGCTGCGGTGCAGATTACACCGTGGACAACACAACCTACATGCAGATATTCACCCCCACCGGTGTCTCAGAGAACTTCACCCTCAACGGTACAGATTACACCCTCCAGGAAGGCGATACCATCACATTTCTTGAGGGAGTATATGAAAACGTTAACATCATCATAAACAGGGCCATCAACCTTGTTGCATCGGGCATTGTGCAGCTCAACGGATTCATTGACGTAAGTTCCTCATCAAACATAACCGGTTTCAGTGTCAATGGAACAGTTGAGCTAAACGGTAACAAAAGCTTCCTTAACAGGACAAACATAACAGGCGCACTGGTTGTAAATGGTAACTCCTGTGCAGTCAATGGTTCAGGGATATTCAGCTCCCCCTCATCCCTCGCTGTGAGGGGTGATAACGTAACCATAAGCAACAGTCACATAAACGCTTCAGCGTCCCACGGGATCCTTGTGACCGGGAAAAACGCTACAATCACGGGTAACACCATAACAAACAGCAATGGAAGCGGAATTTTGATAATGGGAAATGGATGTGTAGCCAGTGGTAACACCATCTACCTCTCAAAGGGGGATGGGATAAGCTCAAATGCATCGGGTGTTTCAATAGCAGGCAACAGCATATCCTTCAACTCAGGACATGGTATAAATTCCTCAGGTAATGGTACAGGGATCACCAACAACACCGTGCTAAGGAACAACCTCACAGGAATCCATTCAACGGGTGGATGGGCAAACATAACCCAGAATACCGTCAAGTATTCAGGTGCCGATGGCATATATGTTTCAGGAAACGGATCCACTGTGCAGGGATCCTATGCACAGAACAACACCCGCAACGGCATACATGTAGCTGGCCCTGGATGCTCTGTTATCAGTTCATACGCCTACTACAACGGTGAAAATGGGGTTTACTCCAGTGGCTCCAATACATCATTCAGGTACGTTGATGCAAGTTTCAACAGAAAAAACGGGATATACTCCACCGGAAACAATGCAGCTTTCTTCTATATAACCAGCGCATCCTACAATGGCGAGAACGGCATACTCTCAGCGGGACAGAATGCCAGCATGCAGATAATACTGGATGTCTCCTCAAATTCACATAACGGGATCTCAAGCCTCGGCGATAACGCCTACATATGGTTCGTTGAAGTTAAAAAGAATGGTCTCAACGGTATTTACTCCGCGGGTAAGGACCTTTACCTTTCATATGTGAAGAACGCCACCAATAACACCCTCAGCGGTGTCAACTCAACGGGGATCAATGCAAGGATATTTGACGTCACCGTGAAACTCAACCGGCTGCACGGGATCTATGCTTCAGGATACAACACCACGGTGGCATACTTCGAAGCACTGCAAAACCTCAAAAACGGCCTATACATTACAGGGGCCCGCAGCTACATCGTATCAGGAAATGCCAGTTCAAACCATCAGAACGGGGTTCAGGTCAACGGTGCAGATACCATCGTAAGATCTGTGAACGCAACGGGCAATGCTGCCTCAGGAATAGCTGTCTATGGTAAGAACTCAATCGTATACAACTGCACGTCCCTCAGAAACAACGATGGTGTATACACTGCAACAGATTCCAGGATAATCCTAACCATGGTCTCCGGAAACAGGAACTGTGGTGTAAACGCCAGGGGCACCACAGTTGTGGAGAAAAGCACAGTGACAGGTAACAGGTACGGTGTTTATGTCGCCGGTGCCGGTTCAGTTATCTACTCATCCACCATAAGCAGCAACAGGGGCTACGGCATATACGCTGGTGGTTCATCTGTAACCATCTACCGTAACACCCTCCAGTACAACGGTGGCGACGGCATAACTGCAAGGGGGGGCTATGCAAAGATATACTACAACACTGCAAACAGAAACAGGGGTTCAGGTATAAATTCAGCCTCATACAGGGCAGTTATAGCATACAACAGGGCTTCATACAACAGTTACTACGGAATATACTCTTCAGGCAAGCGTTCAACCATTGCAAAGAACACGGCAACAGGAAATAAAAAGAGGAATATAAGGAGACTCTAAAATTAACTCTTTTGGGATGAACCTTCCCCCCTCATTTTCAGAGACTCCAAAAATCAATCTCAGGTGAATCCACTATTTTTCCATTACGGGATCAAGAACCTCAATACCCTCCTCCTTAAAGATCATGAATTCCTCCCTGTTCCTGGTGTGAATGGGGTATATGGCCTCCGGTTCCACGTCGAGTATCATCTCCACGAGGTCAGATCTTCCGGCATGTCCTGAGGAGTGGAACCTCCTGTACTCTGCTATGCCGAAGTGTCTGAGCCAGTTGCTCTCCCTCTCGGCATCGATCTCCATCTCCTCATTGAAGGGTTCAGTCTTGGACTTGATGTAGGCCGCGCCCTCTGGTTTGATGTCTATGAATTCCTTGAAGTCAAAGTAGTCGCACTGGAAGATGTACTCCCCTGGTTCCTCCTGGAGGTCCCTGCAGGTTATGACGTTGTCCAGTTCAAGGAATTGCCTTTCCCATCCCCTGTAGTCCTGAACGATATAGTCCTCAGGAAGGTCAGCTGCAGGTATCCATTCACCATCAAAGCAGACAGATGCGTCCTCACCGATAAGTCCCCAGGTTTTACGGGGGATATAGACTGCAAGGTCACTGAGAGGTGGGTAACCAAGATCCTCAAAAAGTCCAATTATATAAGCCTGTTTGAGGCTCACCGCAAGTGTTCTATCAGATTTCTGGGCTGCCAGGTAAAATGTGAGGAACCGGTCAAGGTCGCGTATGGGGTAATTTACAATGACAAGTCCCCTGTGGTGTGCGGCTATAGCTGCTGTTCTCCTCTCAATATCCTCCTCGAAGGTGCTATTGTCCTGATCTATCCTTGTCCCCTCTGTTATGAGGATGTTTGGGGAAAACTTCCTTGCTTTTTTAACGAATTTTCTGGATTCATCATCCCTCCGGCCCTTAAATCTGATGTCTCCAGTGTATGCCACTGCCTCCTCTGATTCTATCAGATACGCGCAGGACCCTGGAACCGAATGGTCAACTGGTGCTGGTGTGATGGTGAACTCACCCACCTCAGATCTTCTGTATGGCTTTAGAACCCTCACCGGTCTCTCTATCTTAATCTTATCCCTCTTATGTGTTGTACCGCGATTCACGGTCTTTTTTTGAGAAAAATGAAATTTAGGTTTGTAATGAAGGAATTCACCGCCGCTCTGGGATGTTTCATCAAGGGCCTTAAGTATAAGAAAGCTCTCCTCCATCATGTAGAGTGGTATGTCGTGGCGTATGTACTTGAGGCACCCTGCATGGTCAAGGTGGGGGTGGCTTAGAAGCACTCCTGATACCGCGGGCTCCTCCTCAAACTTCATTCCAAGGTACCGCACCTGGTCCTCACGGTAAATCCCCCGTATCCTGGGTAGGGCCCCAAGTTCCATGAGGTCACCGAGACCTTTGAAGCTCCTTGGCTGCAAGAACTCATCAAAGTAGAGGTTCTCAATGTTGAATCTCTTCCCGAAGTCCAGGAATATCCCATCACCGTTGCAGGATGCCTCTATCCTGTTACCACCTCTCATCGACTCCACCATAACATCTCAAATCCACCATCCCACACTCCATAGTTATTCTGTATTTATAAGAGTATGCTGAGGATGAAGTAAAGGAGAAGTAAGCCAAACACACACCCCAGAACTCCCCCGCAGCAGTCATCATCCATACAATCACCCCATATGATCAAGGATATTCTGATTGCTATGATTCCCCGCCAGAAGCTGCCGGAACAACCACAATCAACTGGCCCCGCATCTTATAATATGCCCCGCATCTTATAATATATTTCCAGTTTTTCAATGATTGGTGCGAATCTGATGGCTTACTGCGTTATATTTCCATATTACGAAGAACATGTGCCAGGGTGAAACAACTTAGAACTTCCTGGCCCGAATATTTATCCTTTTAATGGTATGCATATCTGTTCTTGCATTTTCCGGCTGTACCGACAGTGAAAAAACTATCAGAAGAGACAGGGATGCCTTATAAGAGGTCCCTGAACCTGCAGCCTCCACACTGATAACTGCGGCGGTGCTGTTAGGGGTGTCCTGGTGGGAGAGGACATGGTAGCGGCTACCCACAGTGTGGGATGTATACTATCTGGTGGTAGCTGTCATGTTAAGGGGACGTCCTCCTGTGTGAGGAGAGGGAATGTCGTCCTGGAAGGTTCGGTGATTATCATATCTGGGGCCCGCAACACGTCAGACCCAACTCCAGCCCGGGTTTATGTGTGGATTTTCAGTGTCTTCAGGCTGAGCCCATCATCACAGCGAGGACGAGGGGCATGGTCTATGCCAATACCCTGAAACCCGTTGATACATCCGGGCTGAACCTGTTATCGGTGATGACGAGTTCAGTTCAATCCTTGAGGAACTCCGGGGTTGAAATTACCCAATCACAGCAAACCTCAAGATAGCAGGAACAGTGCTGAAACATGATTATTACTTTACCACACAGTTGGACGTACACTTCAAGTGTAAAAAAGTACACTTTTTAAGAACCTGTGGCTCTTCTTAATAAACTGAAAAAAATAAAAAATTAATTAATTTTAGTTTCTCCCAGTCCCAAGGAAGTATCCGACACCAACAAGGGCTACCAGTGCTATAACACCGATTATGGCGTATACTGGCATTCCGGTACTTGAACCCTGTGATGCAGTCGCCCTGCTCACCTCATAGGCCTTCCCTGCGTCAGTACCAGGCGACTCCTGGGCGCTCTTAACCTCAGAACCAGCAGTTCCAGCATCACCGGATCTTCCATCTGAACCATCTGATGATGGGCTTCGCCCGGCTGAGGTTGACCCGGTACCTGGTTCTCCTGGGTTCGGGGTTGAGGGTACATCAGGACTGGATCCGCCTGATGGGGCGAATGCTGAGCTCTTTGTGGCTGCATACAGTTTCTCCTTAACCCTTGCAAGGAGGTCAGGGTTGAGGTACTGCATGGCCCACTCCATCATTGCAATGTTGCCGCAGCTGCAGTCACAGCAGGCAACACCATTCTCTGCAATGGCCTCTGCCCATGTTGTGGCTATCAGGCGCCTTGTGGCATCATCAGCATTCCAGTAACCCCTGTGTATTGCGGTGAGCATGGTACCTGTCATGCTTATGAGTGCATAGCTGTTCTTACCCCTTGAAAGCCATTCCCTGACACCAATGCCATATTTGTCCTTGAGGTAGACATCAACCGTCTCCTTCCACATCCACTCGGAAACAGTCTCGGGACTCATGACATTCCATCCCCAGAGGTTGGCCACGAAGTTGTTTGAGATCTCCCTTGCACCTGCATATCCACTCTGCATCATCGCCTGTATCCATTGGGGGTTGTAGTAGCGGGACTGCAGCTCCCTGTAGAGGAACTGTCCGAGGGTCTCTATTCTGGAAGCTGATGGGTTCACCTGGTTTATTATGTACATACCGGGGATCCTGCCACCTGCAGCCTCCACTGCAAGCCTGAAACCACCGAGGAACTCGAAGTTATGGTCCACGTCCACAACGCCATAGAGATTTGTTGACCTTGAGTGGTAGACACCCTCAACGTCACGTAGCCTCATTGTTAGAACCTCTTCAAGGTCCACTCCCCAGCCATCCTCGCTCAGCGCATACTTCATGCTATCGATGTAGAGTTTTCCAAGGTCCAGTCTCTCATCCCATGTCCAGTCCTGCTGAACAGCCTCCGGGAGCCTGGTGCCATAGTTACCAAGGGATGGTCCAAATAGCCTGGATATTGCAGCGATTCCAGCGTCCTCGGGTTTCATTCCAAGTTTAATGAGCGCCTTAACGTCTGAGAGCCAGTGAACTGCAATGGGGTTCTTATCAAGTGGGTCGCTGCCAGGAATGAAGAGCCCGGCTTTCTGGATGCTTGAAACCGAGGCGTTGAGTGCGGCGAGGAGTTTTGTCCTGTTATCTGCTGTTTCCTGATTTATAGCTGCCATCAGTGTGTTGAAGGATGCTGCAAGTGCCACCCTTGATGCGCGGTCCAGGAGCACGCCCAGAAGCGGGAAGGTCTCCCTGAATATCCCTGAGGTTGTCATCAGGACATCCACCCTTGACCTGTTGAGCTGTGCCAGTGGTGTTGCCCTCACACCCATGACGGAACCCCCATATCCATAGATGGGTTCGAGTCCCATGAGCCTCAGGATGAATGCCACTGTTGCTCCCTTGTCGTTCTGGGTTTCTGTGGCCCATATGACAACGCCGAGCTGTTCAGGTGTTGCATTGTATGCTTTGAGCGCCTCATCAGCGAGCATGGACCCCCTTATCCATGCAGCCTGTGTTGGAAGAAGTGAAGGATCCTCACCATAGAGGTTCCCTCCTGTTGGAACAGCTGATGGGTTCCTTATGGGGTCTCCTCCGGATGTTGGTGGTATGTAGCCACCCGCCAGAGCCCTGAGGAGCATCTGCCTCTCCCTTGCACCCGAATTTTTGATGTTCAGAACGTCACTGAGGGTCATGTTAAGGGCTGTTATCTCTGTTGCTGTCAGGTTTCTTCCAAGGGCTGACTGTATCTCTGCCGTGATTGTCTGAAGTGACTTTCCACCGTAAAATGCAAGTATAACCTCATCCAGTGGTCTGTCTATTCCTGAGAGTGCCTTTTTAACTGAGAGGAATGTGTTATTACCTGCGCTTATTCTGGGTACGCTGGCCATTGACTCCACCAGGATGGTAACCTGGGTCACGTTGAGGTCCCTTCCGAAGACGTAGAGACCGAGTGGCATCATTGTACCCTCAAGATCCCTTATGTAATCGTCGATTCCATCGACAAGTTCATCAGGGTCCAGGTTGAGGTCAATGATGGTCTCAAGGTGCATCTGGGCTGCCTTCTCCCTTATGAGGCCTATCTCCTCTGACCTGTTACCGGGCGCTGCGTGGTACTGGTCTATGAGTGTCTTGAGTGATGCGAGGTCCCCGTAGATGGCTGTTGCCTCTAGTGGTGGTGTCAGGTGACTTATACTCACAGCAAGACCCCTTCTCTTGGCATGTATGACCTCCCCGACACCATCCATTATATATATGTAGATGCTTGGCACTTCTCCAAGACATATATCAGGGTAATCTGCCCCTGACAGTGCTGATTCCTTCCTTGGGAGCCACTCGTAGGTACCATGCCTTCCAAGGTGTATCATGGCATCTGCACCGAACTCTGTCTGGAGGTATGCGTAGAATGCAAGGTACTGGTGGTGTGGCGGTACTATCTGGCTGTGGTAGAGTTTATCCACGTCACCTTCCCATCCGCGCTGTGGCTGAGGGCCCACAAAGACGTTTCCATAGAACATGCCTGGTATGACAAGGTACTTCTTACCATTCCTCTCAACGGTCATGATGTTTCCAGGTGGTGCTCCCCATCCACAGAGTCCCGGAACATTAAGTGCGAGGAAGGCTGATTTTGCACTGTAGAAGACATCCCACTGGTTCAGACCGCTGTAAATATTCTTAAGTGCATTGTAGGCTCTGTTAACCAGATTTTTTGCCTCTGAGGCATTTCTTATCTGCATATCATCTATCGCTGTTATCAGTGAACTCTGCCATTTTTCAAGTGTCTCAAGCAGTTTCGTATTTTCAGTGGAGTATCTGAAGAGTGCCTCGATGTAGCCAAAGGGTCCCTCCTCGATTTCCCTTCTTGCAAGTTCCGGGAGACTGCTGTACCAGTCCATGTACTTCTCCACATCCCATAGTACTGTTGAATTTGCAAGCCTCGCGAGTTCACCTGGAGCCCAGTTTGCAATGTTAAGCCCCCTTCCCATCATCTCACTCAGAAGGTCCTCAACACTTGAAGGCGCTCCTGTAACTGTATAGTTGTTTTCCCTGAGAAGGGCAAGTATCTCGAGTATTGATGATGGGCCATCAAGGTAACTTGCGCCTGCAAGATTCTGCTTTCCTGGTGGGTAGTTGTAGTAGATGAGTGCAACCCTTTTATCTGAATTCTGGGTGTACCTGAGTTTAATCCATGCCGCAATCCTGTCTGCAAAGGTTTCGACCCTCTCATCTATGGGCTGGTAGAATTCAACCTCAAGTCCTGTTAATGGATCCACTGACCTTCTGGTTGAGCTTGTTACCATTGTGAGTATCTGGCCCTGGAATTCAGGCAGAACCACCTGACTCGTTATGCTGGTGAAGTCCATTCCCGTGTCAGAAATGTACCAGGTTTCCTCGGTGTCAGCCACGTTGAGGGGTCTGAAGACAAGGATGTTGTTATCAAGGACCATTTTCTCGGCAATCGCTGCACTTGCACCCCCCAGTTTGAATGACTGGAGTGTTATAAGGCCCTGAATTCTTGTTCTGTTCTGTGAGTCGAAGAAGTAGCTTCTCATGGCATTTATGACCGGTGTTCCGTCAACGGGGTTTCCCTGGGCTATTGTGGCTATAACATTTATGCCCCTTGATTCCATTTCACCTATGAGTCTGTCGAGCATCAGGAGGTCCCCACGTTCCCATGTGAGGGCCATCCATGATGTTATGCCCACCGTTGGCCTTCCTGGAACCAGGAACTGCTCGTAGTCTGTGAAGTTGTAGTAGAGTCTTCCGTTGCGGTAGAGGGCATATTTTGGCACTATAACCGGTTCACGGAATGTGTATCCCCTCCCAGGGAATGCCAGGGCTATGAGGTACATGAGACCCTCCTCCCTGTTGTCGGGGGATGCGGTGTCTGATGTCTTGTATTCCTGGAACTTCAGATAGGATGCCATCGCAGGGTATGCTGCCTGGAGTTCCCTTAGAACCATGATTGGTGTCTTTGGTGGTACGGCCCTTGATACCGATTCGAAAATGGCCTGGAGCTGACTGTCAGTGATTTCAGTGGCGTTTGCATCAACGAAACGTGTGTTGTTGATGTTTGTAAGCCTTGTAACCGGGAAACAGTAGTATGGGTTGGGGTAGGCCGCTATTATTTTACCATCGAGTTTTCCCTGGCTCTTCATTGACATGAGGAGGTCAGGGACAGGTCCGCTTGGGCCGTTGACAGTCTGGACGTTGCTGATGTAGATGAGGTCAGCCCATTCAATTAACTGTGCGGTCTCTGTAAGGTTCAGTTTTGCCTGGTCAGTGTTTCTGACCTTCACTGTGATCTCAGGGTGCTTCTGCATGATGTTCCTAACCGGTTGAAGGAGCTGTCCAGCCTCTGTTGGCCATGATATTATCAGGAATCTTATCTCTGGAGGGTCAACCACCCTCACACCGGCGAGCGCATCATCCGCGTCATCAAAAATGCTGTTCCTGTTCAAGTCCGCGTAGAGCCTTCCTGTTATCGTTGAGTTGATGAAGGATGCCTCAAGTACGACGTCTCCAGCCCTCACTGATGCATTTGATGATGGGTGTAATGTCAGTCTCAGTTTTTCATTGATTTGATACCTGGCCGGTACCGTCAGTGGGTCCACCCATACAACATGGTTATTATCAGTGACATCCGTGAATGTGAATCGTCCCTCACTGTCTGTGAGGTTCTCTGGACTTTTAATTTCACCTTCATCAATTTCTGCCGCTGCAGCAGATCCCTGTAGAATCACTGTAAAAAAAGCTGCAATCAATAGAATAATCAACTGTTTTCTAATCATTTTCACCTCCTTTATTCTTTACAATCAGAGGTGTATCAGAAATTTTATTTAAGAGTTTTTATTAATTTTTTTATTACTATTTCTGAGTTAAATCAAATTAATGTAATAATTTAATTGAAAATTAATACCTTTGATGGAAATATTTATATGATTTTATAATATTAATCACTGTAGAAATATTAATCAAAATTTCGGGGGAAATTAAAATGATTTTTATTAAAATAAAACTCTTTTCGAAGTTCAATATAGGAATCAGGGAAAAAAAATCGATTATTTTTCATGTATGAACTATCCTGGTCGTCCTGACCCAAATTTATGTAATATAAAATTTTAATATAGTATTATGGCCTAGATTTCCACTGTTAGTTCAATAGGGAGGTGGTCAGATAAACGGGGCTTTTCTCCGAAAATTTCATCCTCCTCTGGAGAGCTTACCCCCAGAACATTAAATTTCTCTGGAATAAAAAGATAGTCGATCCTGTATCTCCGTTTTCTATCAGGCGTTATGAAGGTGAACGAATCACTTCTCTCGAGAAGAGGATCTCTGAACCCAAGCCCAGCTAACCTCTCAATCATCTCAGCCGCCAGAAGACCCCACTCCCTGAGAGTCGTGAAGGTTTCGCTCATGTTAAAGTCACCACCAATGATTACAGGTCCATGGCATCCCTCAATATACCTGTAGAGGGAATCAAGAAATTCGGCAAAATCCTCAACACCAGGTCCCATATAGTTGTAGATACTGAAAAGTGTTAGCTCCATCCCAGAGATTCCTGTGGTGCAGGAAACATAGAAATCATCCACACATTCATTTCCTGAATCCATGTGGATATAGTTTCTCATAGCCCCCTCAAATGTTTCCCTACTGAGGAGTACTGCATTCATTTCACCCCTTATGGTGTGATATCTTCTCCTTATCTCAGCGGGAATCATGTATACCTCCTGGAAGAAGCCCACATCGAAGTCCATGGTCCCCATGTAATTCCAGAGGTTCCTCCTTGTATAGGCAGCCCTGTTTATATTCCATGTCACAAGCTTAATCTTCATGACCAATCACCGAGATTAAAAAGACATTATACTTCAGCGCCCTCGCTTTACAACTCCAATCTTCATGACCAATTATCGAATTATCCTATGATCCTCACGGATATAGAATCCTTCACCTCTTCTCCCCCTGCAAAACTTTATATGCTGCAAAAAGAATTATGTAATATATTACCTTAATATGTAATATATTACCATATGAAGTCAGAGAAAACACAACTGACACTGGTGGTATTAAGCGAGTGAGGTTGCTGGATGAAGGATTCAGGAGAAATTGTGAATGAACACGCTGTTTCGAGGGATGCCATGGAGAGGTACATACTGGTTGCCCTCTTTCTCATTGAGCAGCGCTGGAACTACATAGTGGGTCGTGAATTTCTCCCCGAGAACATAACACCCAAACAGTGGCTTTTTCTTGTAATCCTTGGAAATGTCTTTGAAAGGCCCCCCTCAATGCAGGAGATGGCTGAGGCCATGAGTACCACGCACCAGAACGTCAAACAACTCGCAGTACGCCTTGAGGATAAGGGACTCATAAGGATAAAGCCGGACAGGGACAGGAGAATACTGCGCCTTGAGACAACCCGCAGATTCCATGAATTCTGGAGTGGAAGAGATGAAAGGGACAGAGCTACCGTTGAATCACTCTTTGAATCACTGGACGATGATGAGGTGGAGGACCTCTTCAGGATATTCGCAAAGCTTGAAGAGGCATCAAAGCGAAGGTACATGGAGTACCGCAAAAGAAGATGATATGATGCTTAAAAAGATATTTAAAATGGAAGTTGAAGAAGAACTCAAAAACAATCTATCCCTGCATGAAAGGGAACTGCCTGATGCAATCAAAAGACACATTGCCCTCTGCAGCCTCCCTGAAGCCGCAGAAAACCTCCTGATCAGGTGGGAGGACTCGAGGATAAGGAGGGGTGACAGGTGGATGAAAATAGACATGCTCCAGTTCAACACCCCCAAACCCTCCAGGTGCGTATACATAGCTGGACATTTTTTCTGGATCCCCATTGAGGGCCTTGACCTCTACTCAGAGGGCCGGGGACGGATGATCATCAGAGCCCTTAAATTCCTGGGGGTTGCAGATGAACATGGACCTGAAATGGACCGTTCAGCCCTTGTAACCGTGCTGTCAGAGGCCCTCTTTCTACCATCCCTCACCCTCATGGAGTGTATTGAATGGTACCCCCTGGATGATACCAGAGTTGAGGCCAGCATCAGTGATCATGGTGTTGAGGCCAGTGGAATCTTCAGCTTCGATGACCATGGAAGGTTTGTGAGGTTCCACACAGAGGACAGGCACTGTGCAGAGTTCAACAGGGAGTTGCACCCCTGGAGTGTTGATGTCCTCTCCTATAGAGAACACCATGGGTTTATCTATCCCCATGAGTGCACCGCAACATGGCACCTCCCTGATGGCGACCTTAAGTACTTCCATGGGAGCATTGATGAGGTACAATTCAACATGAAACAATTAGGAATAAGATTATAGGTTGGAGGTACTGAGTGAGTATGCCAGCTACACTTCAACATGAAACAATAGGAAAAGACCTTTTAGGATGATTAACAGATTAGGTTCATGGATTAAGAATGACTCAGGGAGTAAATTTAATGAAGGAACTCTACCCTTTCATTTTCAGGAGAAAATCTACAAGAAAGTATTCGTCACCTGTACCCGATGTTGAACTCCAGGAGATCAGGGATTACCTTGGTGGACTGGAACCACTCCTCCCCTCCACTCCTGTTGAATTCAGGATAATGGGGGAGAATGATGTCAGTACCCGGATGCAGAAACCCGCCCCCCACTACATTGCAGCCTTCTCAGAGGGAAACATTGGGCGGCTTAATGTGGGCTTCATGCTGCAGCAGATGGATCTGAAGCTCTCCTCCATGGGGATTGGAAGCTGCTGGCAGGGGATCCCGAGGGTTAAGGGTCATGTGAAATCCGACCTTGAATTCATCATCCTGCTCGCCTTTGGGGTTGCAGCGGAACCAGTGCACAGGGAGCCATCAGAGTTTAAAAGGAAACCCCTCAGTGAGATAACAGACATGGCTGGCATGGATGATGTGCTTGAGGCTGTGCGCCTTGCACCATCCGCAGTTAATAACCAGCCCTGGTACCTCACTGGGGGTGATGGGATGATCCATGCATACTGCCGGGTCCAGAACCCTGTTAAAAGGCGTCTTCTGGGGAGGTGGAACCCCATCGATATGGGAATAGCACTGGCCCACCTCAAAATTTCACTTGAGCATCATGGCTACAGGACCGAATTTAAAATCCTCAAAGCACCGGAAATTAAAAACTACACCTACACGGGAACATTCATCTATGGAGATTAAAAAGTGGATAATAAAATTCTGAAGGAATTCCTCAGGGATAAAGAATTAAAAAATCAGGACTTTGTATTTGGCATTATAGCGAACATCATACTCCTCTATATTGTGAACAGTGTCATGAACTGGGACCTCTCGTTTGTAACGGAGTCCTTCAGGGGGCTGATACCCCTCTTTAATGTTGTGATAGCCGCCAATCTCATTGCCAGTGCAGCACTTATAATATACAGATTACAGTGGCTCTGGACCTTCACCCAGATCATTCTGAGTGCCCTTGGCTACCTCATGGTCTCATCACTTTACAGTGTCTTCCCATTCACCTTCAGGAACATCTATGTGTTCTACTCTGTTAAATTTGCACTCATTGTTGCCATGGTGGTTATGGCTGTGGCTGTGTTTCTGCATGGGCTGAAGTTCGTGCTGAAATTCATCCTGAAGGTTGAGTCATGAACTTACCAGGGATTTCAGTCCAGGAATATCCCTGAGGCCGTGTTCATTGCAGAGCCAGCCCTGATGAGGGCTGCCACCGCAGCTGCCTCTTTGAGTTCATCCTCCTCTATTCCCATTTTCAGGGCCTCTGCTGCGTGTTTCTCTGTACAGGCTTCACACCTTACTGCAACGGCACATGCGACCGCTATCAGCATCTTTTCACGCTCTGTGAGTTTACCCTCAGACATTACCGCATTTCTGAATTTTATGAATTTTTCAGCTATCTCAGGTGATCCTTCAAGGAATTTATCTGCTCCAGACCTCATGGTCCTTAACTTGGTATCTCAGCTTAAATATTTTTCAGGGTATGGGTATCCCGTGGGGGCACCTTGAGGGGTTCCTGAGGTACCTCCTGAGTGCATCCTCTGTCTCTGTGAAGAGTTCATGCTTCATCCGGGAGGCCTCCTCATATGAGGAGTCTATGTCCATCCCCAGGACCTCATGGAAGAAGCACTCCAGGAGCATATGCTTTCTGAGGACCTCCTCTGCAATTTCCCTGCCAGTATCTGTGAGTTCAGCCCCGAGGTATGGATGGTGGATCACGAGCCCCATTTCATGGAGCTTCCTCAGCATCTGGGTTACACTGGCTGGTTTAACGTTGAGGCGTGCTGATAGATCCGAAGTTCTCACCGTACCCCTTTTTCGGATCCTGTATATTGTTTCAAGGTAAGTTTCCATGCTCCTTGTAAGTTCCATAAAAGACACCAATTGAATATATATTCAAAATCTATTTAAGTTTTGCCCTTCATAATCCATCACAGGTGGTCAGATGCTTGAGATACGCGTACATGAGATAAGGGGAAACTGCCCGGTTTACCGGGAGGGTGACCGTATCATAATAAATGACCCTGAAATAGACCTTGAGGAAACAGATGCACTGTGCACACATGCCCTATCCACCATACTGCACTACACAACCATCCTGGATAGGAAATGGTGTCCCCTGGAGCTGGGACTCACAGTTGAGGGTGACGGGGAGCACGCCTACATGCAGTGCGTTGACCCGGGCGCACCCTACACAGATGGAGGCACCGTCATATTCAGGGCGCGAAGGATTGAATGAGATGTCCAGTATGTTCTCAGACTGCCGCTTCGGACTTGTGAAGTACATGGGGCGTGAATACACATCAGACATCGTGGTCCACGTGGATGGAACCGTGACCCCCCGAAGGAAGGAGATATCAAGGAGGAAGCACGGAACCTCACACCTCATGGCAGAGGAGGAAATTGAGGAACTTAAAAATGAAAACCCCGACTGTATCATCATAGGTTCAGGTGTCCACGGTGCCCTTGAAACCGAATTCAGATCTGCTGTGGTACTCCCAACATGTGAGGCCATAGAAAGGTACAATGAAGAGAAGAGAAGGGGCAGAAGGGTTGCAGCCATAATCCACGTGACCTGCTAGTCAGTGAGCCCCTCAAGGTGCCAATGCATATCCCTCAGTCAGAAATGTAATATTCAGGGACCCCCGGAACGGTTTTACTTGAAGGTTATAAGTATAAGGCAGATATAGTCAGAAATGTAATATTCAGGGACCCCCGGAACCTCCTGCTGTGGTTCATCTCCAGCATATGCGCGAGTTCATGAGGGACTTGCTCAGATAGTTCATCAGGGAGGTATGAGAGGAGTGTGTTGAAGCTGAGAGTGCCGCAGGAGCTGCAACCACCACCTGAACTCATCATCACCCCTGAAGTTCAAAGCCTGATGCCAATCTCAGCATCTCATCATGCTCATCCAGTTTTCTCCCAATCCAGTCTCGAATAGGAGTGGATCCTCTGGTCTCCCTCTGAAATTACCTGGGAGTATGAGGCGGATGATGTTAATCTGAGTTCTATTCTGGGGTTCCTATTCCTGTATATAACCTCGTACCTAACTGCCACCATCTATACTGAACATCCCATTTTATCTCCCCACCTAAGAAGGAGATTTTCATTTGAGATTAAAGGTCCCCCTACTATAATTGAGACAGAATGTTATTATATTCCCATCAACAATATCACTCCTGGAGTGTTAAACATGAAGGTTCCAAGATGCATGAGTACACAGCATCCAGACAATGTGAACCCGCCGTTCTTTGCAGCAGAACCTGAACTCGGTGGTG
>NZ_JBNASF010000030.1:0-16936 GCF_049720995.1 Methanothermobacter sp. | reverse complement strand
AGGGTTATCTGTGTAGGCTGACTGAAGTGAGAGGAGGCTTGATATTATCTGGAGGTTGTTCTTGACCCTGTGGTGTATCTCCCGCAGAAGCACCTCCTTTTCATAGAGGGATTCTATGATCTGCCTTCTCATCATTATCCTCTGAATTCCATCAGAGATCTCAGCTCCAAGTATCTCAAGGAATTCAGTTTTTTCCCGTATTTCATCAGGCTCTAAACCCAGTTTAAGAATTCCCTTAACCTCACCATCGACTGTCATGGGTATTTCAGCGACATTTTCATGCAGTTTAATTTCAAGGAAATCAGGAAGCTTTTGAGGTGGATCCATTCCCCTAGATATTCGCAGGTCAGGTTCAACGCAGGCTGCCGCTGAGCTGAATTCAGGACACCTTATGATGGCATCAAGGACCCTTTCCATGAAGAGACCCGGGTCATCTTTCTCTGCAGATTTAAGTATAATATTCAGGAGCCTCAGATGATTCTGATGTTCAATCATTCTCTTCCTGTAGGCCAGCTGCCTCGCTGCCAGGAGATAATACTGTGAAAGGTGTTTAATCGCCCTCAGGTCTGATTTATGGAAATTTTCACCCATTAGGATGATCTCGGATTTCATATCCCCCGATGATGCACTGAAACGTAGGGTGTCCCCTGAAGCTGAGATTCCATCCACTGAAATTGCCTCAAGTTCTTCAGCACTGAGCCCACCTGATACAAGAAGTTCCCTCCTGTTCTTAAGCCTTATGGCGCCCTTCTCTGCGCCTGTAATCTGGCATGCGGCATCAAGAATGTGTTCTGTGAATTTCTCTATGCTCTCAGCGGAAACCGCATGGGGGTATATCTCACTTAGAACCATCCTGACCCTGAGTTCCTCCCTCAGCTTGTGCTGGGACATTTTGAGTTTTGTTATATCATTGAAGCTCAGCACCACCTGCCCTGAATCTGGAATATCACCCCTGTGGACTATCATCTGGAGAATCCTGTCATCTGCCTTCATCCTGAGGAGAACCCTGCATTTGTCCTGGAGTCCATGGACTTTCTCAAGGTCATCCTCCTGGATGATATCGGCCATGTTGATCCCCTCTGATCTTCCAAAGATCTCTTTAAAGACCCTGTTTGTCCTCAGAATATTGAAGTCCGTGTCTGTAACTGCAGTGGGGGTGGCCCTGGTTTCGAATATTGTCCTGTAACTTTCCCGTGATTTCTCGAGTTTCTTCTCGGTCTCAATGTAATCTGTAACATCCCTCAGTATCTCCACGGCGCCAATGACATCCTCATGTTCATCGTATATTGGGGATGCCTTGATCTGGAAGTGCCTTCCCATGTGTCCCACATAGACCTCGGCGTAGATTGAATTTCCATCCCTTCTGATGTTCCTGTACCTTTCAGGGACATCTTCAGATTTTAAAATGAATTCAAGAAGTCCAGGGGTTCTCTCACCGTAAAATGGAATTGCGTATTCCCTGTCACCCTCGCCCATTATCTCGTCCTTTCTTACACCTGTGAGCCTTTCCATCTCCCTGTTCCAGGCTATAACCCTTCCATCGGTATCAATTGCAAATGTGGGGTCAGGTATTGACTCAAGGAGGTCCCTGAATTTTCTGTGTTCAGTTCTAAGCTTTTTATGGGCCCTGTAGAAGTCCGTCATGTCCCTGACTATGCCCATCACAAAATCCCCTGACCTGCTGAGGGTAACCCTTGTGGGGAAGACCTCGCCTGTGATCCTCCTGTGAAGCCATGTGAATTCACACCTTTCACCTGACATTGCCCTTTCAATAATGGCTCTGGCCAATTCTGATGACTCGCCATCCTTCTGATACTCAGGTGAGAGTTCCCAGAGTGTTTTACCCTTTATTTCGTCCTCTTCTCCCCTGAAAAGGTCCAGGGCTGTTCTGTTACATTCAATTATTTTTTCACCCTTCAGGAGGAATATGGCGTCCCCTGCATTCTCAAAGATTTCACGGTATCTGGATGAGATGGAATCAAGTTTACTTTCTGAGTTGATTCTCCTCAGGGCCTCGGCGGTGCTTGAGGCAATTTCCTTAAGGAATTTCATCTCAGTATCATCGATTTTTCTCATCGCTGAAACCACAAGGTAGAGGGGGTTTTTGCAGTTCTCCAGCTGGATGACAGCAGTTGATCCGCCCTTGCCGGTGTGAAGGCCTTCTCTTAGACTGACATCAGGGATGGCACCTTCACATTCAGCAACACCATCAGGTGTCCTGAATGACGCGTGTGAGTATCCCACATCAACCAGGAGCCTGCATATGTTTCCCATGAGTTCAGATGGATCGGTTGAAACCGCCGCCTTAAGGTTAATTCTGCTTAGAAGCTCCAGGCATCTGTTTGTCTTTCTAAGACGCCTCTCAACCATCTTCTGCTCTGTCACATCCCTGAACATGCAGAAGCCACCCCTGAATCGGGATGACTCCATTATGGTGTGTCCCGAGAGGATCATCCATCTGGTGGCACCATCAGCTGTCCTGAAGCGAATCTCATGTTCCCCTGATGCACCCTTACGGCAGGAATCGAAGATACGCTCCATTGTTTCCCTGTCTCCTGGATGAACAAAATCAAATATGCTTTTTCCTGTAATATCCCCACGTCTGCAGGATAAAACATCAGCCATCCTCTTATTGCAGTACTGTATAATTCCATCTGAGCTGAATATACAGACCCCTTCTCCTGTTGTATCCAGTATCTGCTGGTACCTTCTATTGGCATGGGAGAGGAGTTTCTGCATCTTGTTCTTGTAAAGTGCCAGTTCAAGGGAGTATGCAAGTTCCCTTGAATTGAAGGGTTTCAGGAGATAGGCGTCAGGCTCAACCCCGGATGCCCTCTCAAACATCTCCCGGCTTGAATAAGCTGTGAGGAACAGGAGGGGTACATCAAGAACTCTTTTTATGGCGCTTGCAGCCATTACTCCATCAACCTCTGACTGGAGGACTATGTCCATAAGGATTATGTCGGGTTTCATCCTGAGAGCGGTTTCAATGGCTTCCTCCCCGGTATTCACAGAAACTGCATCATATCCCCATGATTCAAGCAGCCTTACAAGTTCAAGTGCTGTCACTGCCTCATCCTCAACGACAAGGACAGATGGCATGTAACTATATATTGCTTTTCATGATATATTAAACCTTTTCTATTAAAGAAGGATGGGAAGATAGATCATGATTCTTCTGTTCCGTTTTTCTGATAATGAAATACTGAAGCTGTGAAGTAGCCCCCTACTCAAGTTCATATTCAATATTCAGAACCATATCCCTTATCCTCTCAATCACCTCATCCGGAGCGTCCCAGTAGCCCCTCTCAGCTGTTTCAAGGAGTATTTCACCCATCCGAACCGCTGCAAAGGGGTTATTCTCTGTGATCCTTCTCCTCATATCATCATCCAGTATGAGTGTCTTTGCAACATCATCATATACCCAGTTCTCCACGGCACCTGTTGTGGCTGAAAAACCCAGCAGGTGCTCCACACGGTCCTTGATGTTCTTTGCGCCGTGATAATCATGGGCAAGCATCCCGTCAAGCCAGCGCGGGTTGAGGACCCTGCACCTTACAGCCCTCCCTATGACATCTTCAAGGCCCTCAACGTAGAGCTCGTCCTCTGTTGAGTCAACAACCCTCACGCTGCATGAGCCCCCAAGGCTCCTTACGGATGATGTGAGGCCACCCATGAACTCATAGTAGTGGTCGAGGTCGGTCACCTCGTACTCCAAGTTGTCCCTCTCCTGGGCCACAACCTCCACCCTCTGGAGGTTTCTCCTGAACTCATCCCCGGCCTCCCTGACACCTTCAGGGAGGTGGGCGTAACACATCTCCTCCATATAGGTGGATGCAAGTTCATCCTCAGAGTTCCAGCTTCCGTCATCGATGATTTCAGGTAGTCTGCTTGCATACTCTGATGGAGCCGGTCCAAATATCCTTGGGGGAACCTTCACTGGACCGTCCTCAAGGTTGTGCTTCAGGATGTGATTGTCCTCAGGGTCCTCATCAAGGTTCGCGACAGCCTTAAATGCCCTGTTTAACATCTCAATCTGGCTTCCCAGGGTGTCCCTGAATATGCCGCATATGTTAATGAGTACATCCACCCTTGGCCTTCCGAGCTCCTCAAGGGGTATCACCTCTATGTTCTTTGCCCAGGGCCCGTACCTTCTGTTTATACGGACACCCAGAAGTTCGAGAATCATGGATATGGTCTCACCACCGGTCTTGAGGGTTTCAAATCCCCATAGAACAACCGCAACGGTTTCAGGGTACCTTCCATGCCTCTCAAGGTGGTCCCTGAGGAGCAGCTCTGCAGACAGCCTCCCCCTTGTCTCTGCAGAGGATGTGGGTATCTTCATCGGGTCGAAGGCGTACATGGCATACCCTGTTGGGTATGTCCAGGGGTCCCTCACAGGGTCCCCTCCCCTCCCCGGGGGGACATAATTGCCTGAGAGGGCCTCAAGGAGGGATTCTGTTTCCCCTGTGAAGTCGCACCTTTCTGATAACCCCCGGACCCATTCAACATAGTCCCCGGGGAGATCCACATCCCTGCCAAGGAGTATATCCTTCAGCACAGCCAGGGCCCTCTCTTCAATCTTCCACCCTGCTGCGGTGTCCTTAACCTCACTGTAGGTAACCCCCATCATCTCTGCGACCATTGAGTGTATGGATGGGTACTCCCTCTCAAACCTGAGGACCCCCAGGAGGTAGGCTGCCCTCTCATCAATGTTCCACTCAGTATCAATGACATGGAGCCCCCTGGGGATGAGGCGCCTCTTCATCCTGAATATTTCAGATTCAATCTCACCCATATCACCTGTGAGGTTGAGCCTGGATGCCTCCAGCTCTATCCTCTCCCTTAACTCCTCACCCCCCACCTCATGCCACTCCCCTATGAGTTCCTCAAGGTTCTGGTATTCACCGTAGAGGTCAGAGGCCATGAATGGTGGTGATGCATGGGATATGGGGAGTGCATAGGATCTCCTCCTGGCTATGGTTGACTCTGAGGTGTTTCCTGCCCAGTAGAGGTATATGTTTGGCAGGTCCCCGATCAGGAGGTCAGGGTAGCATTTATCCCCGGGCGCAGTCTCCTTTCCAGGGAGAAATTCCAGTGTACCGTGCATCCCGAAGTGCACCACGGCGTCAGGTTCAAGGGACTGGAGGTAGAGGTAGAATGCCAGGTACTGGTGGTGCGGTGGAATGTTACGGCTGTGGTATCCATTGGCGTCCATGAGCCCCCTTGAAGGCTGTATGCAGAGGTAGACAGAGCCGAGTTCAACCACAGGAATTATCATGTCATCACCATCAACCATAACATCCCCCGGTGGTTCGCCCCACCTGGCACATATATCCTCCTTTAGCTCGTCAGGGAGTCCCCTGAACCATTCAATGTATTGATCCGCTGGAAGCCTCACACCCCCACACTGAAGGTATGATGGACTGTTTATTAGACCCTCAGCCATTATAATTTCCTTCAGGGGCTCTTCAGGGAGTCTAACGCTGTAACCATTCTCATGAAGTCTCTTGAGGAATCTCTCGAGGCTCTCAAATACATCAAGGTACCCCGCGCTTCCAAGGTTCGCCTCCCCCGGTGGATAGTCGTAGATTATAATGGCCAGCCTTTTCTCATGGTTTTTTCTTTTCCTGAGCTTCAGCCAGTTTCTGATGCGGGCTGCAAATTTATCCATCCGCCCGGGCACAACCTCAACCACCCTCACCTCACCGAGGTCCGGGTCATCCAGGGTCCTCATACCCGCAGTGAAGACAGGCTCAAATCCACCGTCCAGTTCAGGGAGTGTCACCCCCAGCACCACCTCCATAGGGTTCAGGCCGTTGAGGTCACCCTCCCACTCATCAAGGTCTGTCTCGTAGCCCCTCAGACAGATTAGGTATGGTGCGTTTATTCTCCTGAGAAGTCTCCTGGTTGCTTCAGGGTCGCCTCCGAGGGGCCCCCCGTTGAGCTGAAAGTACTGCATGTTGATGAAGAGGTCCATATCCCCCATGTACTCCTCTATGGCCCTCAGGTTGTTCTCAACATCCGAGAAAACAATGATACAGTTTACCTCCCCATGCAGCCTCGTATAGAGCTCCTCAACCAGTGGCCTTGTATCATCAAAGTGCATCCCCGAGTAGAAGAGCATTCCCACCGTTGGTAGGTCAGGGTCAAATTTTGAGGCCCTCCTGTATGATTCAATGTCGGTGTAGAATCCCCTGAACGGGAGGTAGAGGCCGTATGGGGGCATCTCCACCGGTTCATCATGGGGGACCTCCAGGTCAGTGTATGTGTCAAGGATGAAGAGGATCATGTTCATGAGGTTATCAGGGTCGCCGCCCCCATAGTAGTCCATTATCCTGAACCAGTTCTCAAGGTCATCCCGGATCTCATCCGAGCCAGCTATTCTCAGGATCTCCCGGATTTTCCTTGACTTCACCAGTGAGTCGATTCCTTCAGGGGCCAGTTCAACCAGTCTTCCCAGGTTCAGGCTGCCCATTGATGTGAGGGAGAGTATGTGGTTGCTTCCCCAGACAAGGGTTATGACGGTTTTATCCATCCCATCCAGGATACCTGGAAGTTCCCTGCCTATCCTCTCGTTTCCCCTTATATCCACAAGCACCACGTCCGCCTCTTCAACGTCCCTCTCCAGCTCGTCCATGGGTACAGAGGGGTCCTCATACTTCTCCAGGTAAACCTTCTTTATACTGACGATGTCACCGTGTTCATCCCTTATCTTCATGAGGGCCTCCTTAAGTGAGGCTGTGTTATTTATCGTGGTAACTGCAAGTATCCTCTTCATTTAACCACCTCAGACCATTTCCATTATCCATTGAGACCAGATTATCTGCAACCATTTCAAGGAACTCACGGTCATGTGATATCACCATCAGGGATATTCCCCCAGCCCTGAGTTTATCTATCCACCGGACGAGTCTCTTCATGTTATCAAGGTCCATACCTGTTGTTGGCTCATCAAGCACCAGAACCCCGGGTTTTCTGAATATATACGCTGATATGACTGTCCTCTGTTTCTCACCGCCGCTGAGTGAATGGGGGTGCCTGCCCCTTAGATGATGGAGGTTCATGGTCCTCAGGACACCCTCAAGGTCCTTGCTGCTGTAATCATCCACCCCAAAGGTCAGCTCCCCCTCAACGGTGTCCATGAAGAGCTGGTGGTCGGGGTCCTGCATTACGAGACCAGTGCCGCCATCAGCCTCAATGAATCCACTCTCAGGTTTCAGAAGCCCCGAGATCAGCCTTGCGAGTGTTGTTTTTCCCGAGCCATTGGGTCCCGTTAACCCCAGCACCTCCCCCTCCCTGAGCTCAAGGTTTATACCCCGCAGGCTGAAGTCGTCACCATAGCTGTAGGAGAGATCCGAAACCCTGAGAACAGTTTTACCCTTCCTTTCTGTGGACCTGAAGCCGAACCTTACATCAGGGGATCTCAGGCCATATTTATCCCTGAAATCAGGGTCCATGAGTGCATCAGTGTCGGTATCCTCCACCACACAGCCATCATCCATAACAATTACACGGTCAAATACATCCGGAACCCTGTAGGTCCTGTGGTCTATGAGTATCAGTGTCCTATCCTGCATCCTCTGGAGTACATCAAAGAAGTCATCCGTTGCCCTACGGTCAAGGCTGGATGTTGGCTCATCCATAAGGAGGATGCCGGGGGACATTGAAAGCTGTGAGGCTATTGCAACCCTCTGTTTCTCCCCATCTGAAAGTCTGAAGACGCTTTCATACCTTTTATGTTCCAGTCCAACCATCCTGAGGGCCTCCCCCACCCTTTCATCAACATCAGGGAGTTCAAGGTTTTCAGGTCCAAGGGAGACCTCATCATTGACGTTCAGTGTGAAGAACTGTGATTCAGGATTCTGGAAGACGTATCCCACATCCGCTGCAAGGTCCCTGACCTTGAGATCGGCTGTGTCCCTTCCATTCACCATCACGGTACCCCTGAGATCCCCTCCCATTATGGAGGGCGCCACTGCCGTGATTAACCGTGCAATGGTGGACTTTCCGCTGCCACTCCTCCCTGTGATGAAAACAGACTCCCCCCTCTTAATTTTGAGGTCAACGTCCCTCAGGGCATGCTGCTTCTGATTCGGATAGGTGTAGCTCACATCCTCAAATGAGACCGCATACAGCTGAACCACCGCCGCTGATTAATCCAAGTAACGTGAAAATGGCTCCAGAGACCAGCAGAAACACCGCATCCCTGTAGCTGAAGGTCATATTACCCTCTGCCACCCTCCTGGGGTTGAAGGCCCGTGTCTCGGCTGCAACAGCAACCTCATCTGAGATTTTGACAACCCTTATGATGAGTGGTATTATGAGGCCACGGTATATGAGTGACGGCCTTCTCGCTACCGACAAACCTGAGGCGTTGAGCCTCAGTTTAAGGGAATCCCATATTGATGATGCCTCAATCGCGAGGGCCGGGATGTACCTTAGGGCCACCGTGAGCGTGAATACAATCTCCCCTGGAATGTGGAGGCACCTAAGGGACTCTGCAAGGCTACGTGGCGAGGTTGTGAATGCGAAGAATAACCCTGCAGCCATCAGGATGAAGAACCTTGCAAAGAAGGGACCGAGAAACCCTATGGCGTATTCCATGTTACCTGACGTTAAGAATACTGCAACCACCGAGAGCACCCAGAAGAAAACGATGAATGAAAGGAATGGTGCTGAGGCCCTCAGGGAGCCTGAAGATGCCAGGAGACCCGTGAAAATAGCCCCCAGCAACACCAGTATCCAGAGTCTGGATACCACCACAGAGAAAGCCGCTGCAAGAAGCACGACCAGCATCTTTGATAGGGGATTTATCTCAGCGAAAAAACCTGTCTCCGTGGTGGTGAATGGAGAGAAAACCCTGTTTAGGTCCATCAGACATCCCCTGAATTACTGCTTCATTGCCCCCGCCCTTCTGAGTTCTGTTACGATCCCGTAACCCACCAGTGCACCGAGAACCCCGAGAACAGCCACCAGTAGGGCTGATGCTATGATAAGGATGGGCGCCAGCATGAAATCTGCAAATCCAAAGAGGAATGGGACAGTGAGGATCACAATGGTCTCTGTGAACTTGGCAGCGCCACAGCCCAGGAGAAGAGAGTTTCTGGATGAGTAAACGCCGTAAAAAACCCCTGCAGCAAAATCACCTGCAAGACCCCCCAGGAAGGTTGCAGGTAAAAGCGGGAGAAAAGCCGGCATTATAAATCCGCAGATGATCCCATTCACAAGGCCTATGATGGTGAATGTCCCCACCTTCCCCACACCTGCAAGTCCTATGCTTATAACTATGCATACAAAGAATGCTGATACAATGGACTTGAGGGCGTCCACCGGTGTAAGCGCCGATATACCAAGGATTGTCACCGTCTGCACGATGTACATGAGTGCTATTATGAGACCTAGGAATGTGAGATCAGATGTTGTGAAACTTCTAAACTTAAACAAGAGCGCACCTCCTCAGATAATTATATCATCAAGATAGAAGATCTCTGAATTGAACCTGGAGGCCATATCCTCAAGTATACCCAGGCTCCTCTTCTCAGACTCAGCATTTACAAATACGATTTTCATGTCACCGATCTCCTCTTCAAGCATTCTGAGGTCCTCCTCAAGGTTGGAGTTTATGAACACATTGCACCGTCCATCCGAGATAACAACCGCGGTACATGCCTCCTCCCTGGCGGATTTTGAGACCTCGGCTGCAAGTTTCAGTGCCGGTGTAAGGGGTGTTCTGCCTCCTGCCCTAAGGCCCTCCAGCGCCTCCTCAACCGCCTCCAGACGGGACGTTGGTTCAGCCACAACCGTCGCATCATAACCCCTGAATGCTATAAGGGCTATTCTGTTCCTCTTTTCATATGAATCCTTGAGCAGAAGCCATGAAACTGTCTTTGCAAATTTTATCTTACGCTCCAGCCTCATGGATGACGATGTGTCAAGGACCATTATGTAGAGGGCCCTGGCCTTCCCTACGCGGACCTTCTCCATAAGGTGCTCCGGTTCTATCCTCAACGCGCCATCTGCAGCGGCCCTCCGCAGTGTGGCGTCAACAGCCACGCTCGAAGGCTCAGGGTTCTCCCTTGCACGGACGTACTTTCCTCTTCTACCTTGGACAGCCGGTCCTGCATGGCCCTGAAGAGAGGCTCTGAGGTCAGGGACCCTCAGGTCCTTCCGGAGTCTCCTGTTCCTGTCGATCCCGGAGTCATCCTCAAATTCCCCGTTCAGGATGTTCTCTATGAGTTCCTGTGATAGTTCCCTTTGCCTCTGGAATGGGAGCTGTCTGAGTCTGTGCTTCATTGCAAGGAGTGCAGCCTCCTTAACATCGTCCCCATTCACCCGCCTCCTGCCGTTGAAGGCTGCAAGGGTTCTGGCTGTTCTGGCTGTTATGATATCAGCCCGGTGGGTCCTGATTCCAAGTGCCGATGCTATTTCAACTATCTGGAGGAGCAAATCATCATCCATCTCAACATCGCTTAGGAGACCACGGGCCTCCATTATCCTCATCCTGAGCTCATCCTGTCTCTTTCTGAACCTCGAATGGAATGCCTCAGGGTCCTCCTGGAAATCAATTACCCTCTTTATGACCTTTATCCTCTCATCGGGATCAGTGAGTGCCTCAACATCCACACTTAAACCGAATCTGTCAATTATCTGGGGCCTCAGGTCCCCCTCCTCAGGGTTCATGGTACCTGCAAGTATGAACCTTGAGGGGTGCCTCACAGATATGCCCTCACGCTCAACTATGTTCACGCCCATGGCTGCTGCGTCAAGCAACACGTTGACAACATGGTCATCAAGGAGGTTGACCTCATCGATGTAGAGGATGTTTCCATTGGCCCTTGCAAGTAATCCCGGCTCAAGGGCCTTTATCCCATCATGGAGCGCCCTCCTTATGTCGAGGGTTCCCACCACCATGTCCTCTGTTGCCGAGACAGGAAGGTCAACAACCTCCATTTTCGCGGACCTCACCTGAAGCTTTCCCTGCATCTTAAGTTTTTCCTGGCACTCCATGCATAGTTCAGGCCCATCAGGGTCGCATCCGAACCTGCAGCCGTCAACGATCCTCCTATCAGGGAGTATGTCCCTCAGTGACCTTACTGCAGTTGATTTTCCTGTCCCCTTATCCCCCCTTATAAGGACCCCTCCTATGGAAGGGTTTATGGCGTTAAGGATAAGGGCCCTCCTGAGGAGGTCCTGCCCAATGATGGCTGTGAATGGAAAGTGGTAGTTACCCAAGTTATCACCTTTCCAGGTATTGGCAAGTATATTATTTAATAATTTCTAAAAGATTTTGATATTACTTAAATTTACTGATACAGAGAAAAAGTAATAACATGTTTATTGAGAAGAGGAAGGGGTGGATGGACTTTCATGAAACCTTCTCATAGACCTCCAGTATCCTTTCAATCTGTTTCACTGTACTGAAGGATTCCGCCATCCGCAGCCCATTCTCCCTCATGGATTCAACCTCAGTCATGTTCTCCGGGTCAAGAATCCTGTTTATTCGCTCAGCGATGGCACCGGAATCCCCCGGTGGCACACTGTAGCCTGTCTCAGAGTCCCTGATAAGTTCCCTGAGCCCGCCAGTGGCGGTTGCAATGACCGGTGTGCCGCATGCGAGGGCCTCCAGTGCAACAAGTCCAAAGCCCTCCTTAAGTGATGGTAAAACGAATACGTCTGCAGCGTTCATCCATACTGCAACCTCCCTGTAGGGAACCGGCTCAAAGAATTCCACATCCAGATCCATGGATTCAGCCATTCCCCTGAGGGTTTCCAGATACTCCCCATCAACAGGAGCTCCGAGTATTATGCACTTAACATCATCAACCACAACATCCCTGAGGGCTTCTATGAGGTATGAGACACCCTTGGAGGGTATGATATTCCCCACAAACAGGATTATCCTTTTATTTAAGGGTAGACCGAGCCTTTCACGGCATCCATCCCCATGGAGGGGCCTGAAAACCTCTGTGTCAACACCCATGTTGATGATGTGCACCCTTTCCCTGTCAACGCCGAATTCCTCCACGACCTTATCACACAGGTCCCTGCTGACGGCGATGACCGCTGATGCCCTCTGGAGGACGAATCCTGAAATCCTGAAGAGAATGGAATTCCTCCCTGCAAGATTATTCACATCACTGCCATGGACTGTTACTATGAGGGGTTTTCCGGTGAGCCAGTGGCATATGAGGCCTATGAATCCAGTGGGGAACAGGTAGTGGGCATGAATCACATCAAATGGTTTCCTTATGGAATACCAAAGTGACCTCAGGAGTAGGGATCCATACTTGTATATAAGGCGGGGCAAACCCTTTCTCTGATCAGTGTTTGCGACTACGAACTGTCTGATGCCTGTATGCCTCCTGAATGCATCAACATGAACCTTAACGAAACCACCAAATGATTTGTTCCTTTTGCTGGGGTACATGTTTGATATCACAAGAACTCCATGCACCAATGTAACACCTCTTTTTATATGTAAATGGAATCTCAGCAAATCTTTATCTTTTTATATGTAAATGGAATCTCAGCAAATCTTTAATATTCAGATGGTTAAAGCTTCCGCAGGCAGCGGGGCATGAATCCCATAAGAACACGTTTAGTATACTAATCATTCATGCTTAAGAACCTTTCCAGGGATTCCAGGGCCCTTAAACGTTCTCTTCCATCAATCTTAGCATCCTCAAGGGCAGATCTGAGGTATTCGACTGTGCAGTCATATGTCTCACGGTCAACAGGGTAGGGGTATCCGTCCTTCCCACCATGGGCATAACTGTATTTGACAGGGTCCTTCCAGTTTGCCCTCTCACCATAGATGAGATCAGCAACAAGGGCCAGTGCCCTGATCTTCCTGGCCCCGAAGCCAGAGAGCATCACAAGTTCCTCATAGTTTCCTGGCTGGATCTCATATGCCCTCTCAAGGACCGCCATATCCCTTTCTGTGAGGTCCACAGGGAGAACCTCATGACGGGCGGGCATGTCCAGGACATTGAAGTCAAAGAGTGTCCTCTGCCCTGTGAGGTACCTCCTGATGTGGGCCGGGCCATCACACACCAGGTCAACACTCACATCCCTGGCACCGCGGCTGAGGGGTGATGTCATGTCAAGGACCTCACTGCGGGCCATATCAGATGATATGCCGCTGTGGGGTGACTCAAGGTAGTCCCGGACTTCAGAGCCGAGCCAGTGGTACCTTCGGGCGTATCCACCATCAGGGTCAAGGCCCTGCTGTACAACAGTCCATTCACCATCGGCGTCAACAAGGAACGTGTGCTGATAGAGGCTGAAACCGTCCTGTATACAGTTACCATCCACCCTGGCAGCTATTCTGCTGGAATAGATCAGGTGAGAGGAATCCAGGTCAAAGAGTTTCCCTGCCGCCTCAAGTTCCACTGGTGTCCGGCGGGAAGTCCTCCCCTTACCACCTGCAACCAGTATACCGTGCCTTTCAGGGTCAAGGGCTGATTTTAGGGCCCCGCAGGTTGTGGTGGTTGTCCCCGAGGAGTGCCAGTCAAACCCGATGATGCAGGAGAAAGCCTGAAACCAGAAGGGGTCCGATATCCTTGATATGAACTCAGAGGTCCCGTACTCCTCAATTATAACCTCAGCTATGGCACCTGAGAGTTCAATCATCCTCCTCATGAGCCAGGCAGGTGGATGACCACCATGCAGGGGGAGGTTTGCAATACCCGTTCTTCTCATTCAAGACCACTCAAACGATTACTTCACGCTGAACCTGAAGAGGCACCTCTCTGATCCATCTGCAATATGGCCAAGTGCCCTGAAATCACCTGGAAGACCACTCCAGTCAAAACTCAGCTTGAGGATGGCCTCACAGTTGAGACAGAAACCAGGATTCTTCCCTGCATCATCAATCCATGGACAGTTTTCAAATTCAACGTAGACATTCTCATCATCCTCAAGAAAACCCACCCGGATATTGAAGTTCCCAAATACATCGGCAACCCATGCAAGGTAGGCCTCAAGGATATCTTCATATGGGGATTCCTCCATATATGATTCAAATCCAGGTTTAAGTTCAGATATGATTCTATCCCTGAATATTCCCGATAGCAGTTCCCTGATCTCGTCCCTGTCGGCGTCAGGTGAGGGCATTGCATTGAGGATGAAATTGTAGAAGTCAGAGATTATCCTCTTCCTCATGACTTCCATTTCCCTCATGGCCGACCTGTGCCTGTATATAGCCATCTCAATGTTGGCGTTGAGTTCAGTTGATTTGAAGGGCTTTACAATGTAGCCATAGGGTTCCGTTATCTTTGCACGCGCCAGCATCTCCTCATCGGCGTAGGCTGTGAGGTAGATTATGGGAATGTTGAAGCGGTCCCTTATCTCCCTTGCGGCCTCTATCCCGTCCATTTCGCCCTTGAGCACTATATCCATGAGGACAAGGTCCGGTTCATGTATATCACTTGCCCTTATGGCGTCCCTGCCTGTTGAGACGGTATCCACCACCTCATGGCCCATTGTCTCAAGTTTGTGTCTTATACCCATCGCCACTATGGCCTCGTCCTCAACAACAAGAATTCTTGCCATAAAATCTCCCCGAAGTATAATAATACAGATGATCCTCAATCACTCTGGAATCACTGAAACTTAAAATTTGATGTGAAATCTGACCTTTAATCCGCTGTGGCGGTTTAAAAGCAGCGCATGGAACCTAAAACCTTTTAATGTACTCAACCTCACGGAATTTCACCGTGAACCTCGCGGGCCTCTCTATCTTGAGTTCACCATTTATCTGATCAACAAGGTTCCTCACAATCCTAAGACCCAGAGTGCCTGTATTTTCAAGGTCAAGGTCCTCTGGCAGTCCAACGCCGTTATCTGAAACGATGAGGGTGTAAAGGTCACCATTTCTGCGAACCTCCACCGTGATCTCACCTCCGTCATCAGGGAATGCATACTTGATACTGTTGGTTACAAGTTCATTGATTATGAGGCCACAGGGGATTGCTGTTTCGATGTTAAGCATCACATCAGCCACCCGCACTCTCGCATCTATCTCACTTCTATCTGCACCGTATGAGTCAAGGAGGTCAGTGAGAAGTGTCTTGATGTAATCTCGCAGGTTGACCCGTGACAGGTCCCTTGATTCATAGAGCTTTTCATGTATGAGTGATATGGCTTCTATCCTGTGCTGGCTATCCATGTAGAGTTCCCTGAGACGGGGGTCCCCTGTGGTGGATGCCTGTAGCATCAGGAGGGTTGAGATTATCTGGAGGTTGTTCTTGACCCTGTGGTGTATCTCCCTAAGGAGCAGCTCCTTCTCCCTGAGGGATTCTCGAAGACGCTTCTCCACCGACTTTTTATGGGTTATGTCCATGAGGGAGAGGAGACACTTCTTGCTTCCAGGGATGGTTACGGTTGTTGCAAAGAAGTTCCTCTCCTCACCCTTTCTGTTACGGAGTGTGAGCTCAAAGTTCTTTGGTATGACCTCAGGGTTAACTGACATTAGCCTGTGGTAAGCCTCTATACGCCCGGCATCAGAGGGATCCACAAAGTCCGTGAGCTTCATGTATCCCTGTATTTCCCCCTTGCTGTAACCAGAAAACCTTTCAAAGGCACTGTTTGCAAGCTCTATTACCATATCACTGCCACAGATAACTGTGAGGGTACCTGTATTCTCAAATATTACCCTGTACTCCTCCTTACTGGCCTTAAGTTCCTTTTTAATTCTCTTCTGGGCCGTGATATCCTTACCCATAATGTATATGAGTTTCTCGTCATCCACCTCAACCGATGTTACGGATACGTCGAGTGTGCGGCCCCGAAGACCCACAGTGAACTTCATATGGCCACCCTCGCAGTCCCCCATGAGCCTTTTAAAGTCCTCCTCACTGATCCATTCACCGATGTTTCTGCCGGTTATGTCCTCAGCAAATGATTTCAGGAATCCCGCTGCAGCGGGATTAACATCCAGTATTGTGCCGTCGGGCGAACAGATGAATATGGGGTTACCTGATTTCTCAAAGAGGGCCCGGTACTTCCTTTCACTCTCTTCAAGGGCTCTCTGAGCCTCCCGGACCTTTCTCTCCTCTTCTGCCTGCTGAAGGGCTCTCCTGAAAGCCAGTGGTAACTTTGAAAGGTTATTTTTGAGCACGTAATCTGTTGCCCCTGACTTCAGCATCTCAACGGCAAATTCCTCCCCTATCTTTCCGCTCACAAATATGAAGGGGATATCATATCTCTCCCTCATTATCCTCAGGGCTGATACACCGTCAAAGTCAGGGAGGGTATGATCAGCCAGGATGATATCCGGCTGGAATTCCTCAAGGGCCCTTCTGAAGGAGTCCTCACTGTCAACTGTGAGATGTTCGAAGTCTATACCATCCCTCTCAAGCTCCCTTATGGCCAGTTCAGCATCAAGGGGGACATCCTCAAGGATCAGAACCTTAACCTTTTCTGACATCGGAAATCCTCTGAATATGTGCCATGTAGACTACTCAGGGGGCTGATTTATGATCATCCAGTAGAACCCCAGGGTTGAAACCGCATTTATGAATTCATCGAATTCCACAGGTTTGCTCACATAGCTGTTAACACCTAGCTTGTAGCTCTCAACTATATCCCGGTCCTCCTTGGATGAAGTCAGAACCACCACCGGGATTCTGGATGTGCTTTCATTTTTCTTAATCTCCTGGAGAACCTCAAGCCCATCAACCTTGGGCATCCTCAGGTCAAGAAGTATGAGCTTCGGCAGGTTATCAGGGTCCCTCTCAGAGTAGGATCCCCTTGCGAATATGTAGTCAAGGGCCTCTGCACCGTCCTTGACCCAGTGAAGCTTGTTTGCGAGGTTGTTCTTCCTGAGTGCCCTTATTGTTAGTTCAGCGTCTGTCGGGTTGTCCTCAACAAGTAGTATATCTGCATCTGTCATTATCCCACCGCCTTTGGAAGTGTGAAGTATATTGTTGCG
>NZ_JBNASF010000029.1:0-17983 GCF_049720995.1 Methanothermobacter sp. | reverse complement strand
ACAACACTCATGCTAAAACACCTCAACAAAAACCAGGAAGCACAAAAAATACAGAAAGCACTGGAAAAAACCCTTGAAGAGGGTCTGGTTACACCAGATCTGGGTGGAAGCATCGGTACAATGGAAATGGCTGCTGAGATAGCAAAAAGAATTGATGGGTGATTCTGTGCGTACAGAGGACGTGAGGGCCGACATACCTCTCCTCAGGGAGAAGGTGTATCTTGATGCCGCGAGCACAACCCCAACCCCCCTCCCAGTTGTGAGGGCCATGACAGAGTACTTTGAAGGATACAACGCCAATACGGGACGCGGGGCGTATTCAATTGCAGTTGAAGCAACCATGAAACTTCAGGAAGCGCGAAAAAAGGTTGCTGAATTTATAAGTGCCTCTGAAAACGAAATAGTTTTCACAAAGAACACCTCCGAGGCGATAAACATTGTGGCGGGAGGCCTTGAATTCAGGAGGGGGGACTCGGTTGTTGTACCAAACATCGAACACCACTCCAACTTCCTGCCCTGGATCAGGCTCCGTGAAAGGGGTGTTGATGTAAGGATAGTGAGGGCAGATGAAAATGGAATTGTGGACCCTGCAGGGGTTGAGGAGGCGGTGGATGAGACCACACGGCTTGTAACCATAACCCACATCTCCAATGCCCTCGGCACGGTGCAGGATGTGAAGGAGGTGGGGAGGATCGCCCATAAAAACGGCGCCCTATACATGGTTGACGGGGCCCAGTCCATTGGACACATGGAGGTCGATGTTAGGGAGTTGGGGGCAGACTTTGCAGCCTTCCCTGGACACAAGGGGACCCTGGGTCCCGTGGGGACAGGTTTCCTCTACTGCAGGGGTGAGTGCCAGGATGAACTTGAACCATTCATGCTGGGTGGGGGTACCGTCATTGATGTCTCAGAGGATGACTACGTCCTCGAAGAGTTTCCCTCAAGGTTCGAGGCAGGAACCCTGAACATAGCAGGTTTCATAGGTCTGGGTGCATCCGTAGACTACATCAACAGGATAGGAATCCATAAAATCAGAAAACATTGCCTGAAAATGACAGAAAAGCTCTACAGTGAGGTTTCATCCATAGATAAAATCCGGTGCCATGGTGATCCCCAAAATATTTATGGTATTCTTTCCTTCAACATAGATAATATGGACCCCCATGATGTTGCAAAGCTGCTGGATGAAACCGCCGGTGTGTGTGTTAGAAGCGGCCACCACTGCGCGATACCGGCCATGAGGCACCTTGGAGTTCATGAATCCGGTGGCACCGTGAGGGCATCCATACACTACTACAATACAGACGAGGACATTGAGGTCCTTGCAGAAACCCTGAGGGAAATATCAAGGATGGGGTGATGGGATGAACAAGGCACAGATAATAGCATTGCTCATAGTAATCATAATGGTATTAAGTACCATTGCAGGTGCACTTGTGCTCTAAAGGAGGTATTAAATGGTAAATGTGAGAATAGGGGCTGTGGTAGCTGAATTCAACTATGACATAACACATATGATGCTTGAACTTGCAAAAGAACATGCTAAATTTCTTGAATCCGAAATAACAAGGGTAATTGCCGTTCCAGGAGTATTTGACATGCCACTCGCGGTGAAGAAGCTTCTCCTGGATGATGAAATCGACGCTGTTATCACACTGGGGGCTGTTATTGAGGGGGCAACTGACCATGACCAGATAGTGGTTCAGCACGCCTCACGTAAGATAGCGGACCTTTCACTTGAATATGATAAGCCCGTGGCCCTGGGAATATCAGGTCCCGGTATGACTAGGCTCGAAGCCCACCAGCGTGTTGACTATGCAAAGAGGGCTGTTGAGGCCGCCGTTAAAATGTACAGAAGGCTCAACGAAATTTGATATTATACTGGAGAACCTCCATGGAAATACTCAGACCATCAGACCTTAAGGAAAGGTTCAGGGACCCCTGGATATCACCCTACACGAAGGTCCTCACCATGGTGGACGGGGATCTCGTTGAGATCCTGGAATACCACCCCTGCATCTCAGGGTCAGAGTGGATGATATACCAGTACAGCAGGTCAAGCAAACTGATAGAGAGGGCCCGGAGGGATGGTAACAGACACACCTACCTTGTACATACCGGTAAGGCCCCAATAGAACTCAGAGCGAGTCTAAATGCTGCTGGAATAGAGGAGGTGGCTGTTGAGGGAGATGAGGTCCGTGTTGTGCATGCAGGCCTTGCAGGTGCCGGGGTTGGTGCTGCCATGTGCCGGGGAATGGCAGAGGGTGTGAAGAGAGTCGAACTCTATGAGGCCGGAGGGGGCTCAAAGCCCGGAAGGGCCGCGGTGATAACACCCCGCCTCGAGAAGGTTGTCCTGGGTATAGATGATACAGACACCCCTGAAAGCGGCGCAACCTGGACCCTTGCCAACAATATGGGCATGGAGCTTTCCAGGATGGGATTTGAATACATTGACCATGTAACAGTTCAGCTATACCCCCACAACCCCCGCAAGACACAGAACTGTGTGTCGGTTGCCCTTGCATTCGCGGTGCAGCCCGGTAAGAGCAATGAACTGGTCAATCTTGCTGCAGGTTTTCTTGAAGAGAATACACTTTCAGATAAAACCTCAATTGCGGTTTTCAGGGGAATAAAGGTCCCAAAAGAGCTGAAAGATTATTCGATGATGGCGAAAAAGAGTTTCATGGAAGTTGAGGATGCCGAGAATGTCGCGGAGTCCCTTGGAATAGATCTCATTGAGGTAACAGGTTCTCAGGGTAAGATAGGGGCCCTTGCAGCCATTGGCCTCTACGACGATCCAGAAGAAGCTGCAAGGGTATACTACTGACTTCAGAACCATATGTTGAGGAATTTACCCTCAGATGCGGTTGCAAACCTCATGTCAGATGAAACCCCTTTCCTGATATCAATTTTTATTGTATGGCCCCCATGGTAGATCCGGTAGCTGGAATCCTCTCCCCTGAACCTTATAGTTCCTATGACATCGCCATTAACAGATACAGTGTATGAACCATTCTTCATGACCCCGCTGGACCTTGCAACCAGCCGATTGTCAACGTAAACCAGGACATCCACGGCCGGGGACTCATCGTACTGAATTATGATGCCGTTATAGACCGTCATGTTTGAGCTGGATATGTTCCTGATTGCATAGACATTGCTGAATATCTTTCGAAGATTTCCATCCTGGATCACGTCCCCCACATTAACCCCGAGGGACTCCCTTGCAGTGGTTGGGATCCTCATTATGTTACCCTCACCATCCCGGGTCCTGTTGAGGGTGTAGGCCTCCCCATTCAGGAATACCGTGTCGCCATAACTGAGTCCAAGGGTATTTATCGCCTCCTCGGGAATTCTTATGGAGTTATTTTCATTTTCAAGTGCACTGTCAATCCTGTATGGCCCCCTGACATCGAATGTTCTGTTTTCATTGTTCTTCTTCCATATTATCAGGTTGCCGGATGTTGGTTCAATCGATATTTTACCATCGTCCACCTTGACGGCGCCCAGCAGTGTCGAGATCATGGCAAGAAGGATAACACCAGAAACAAGGATGGGGAAGTGCATGTATATGAATGATCTTACAGTCTGAAGCTTGCCCCTGGAGCGCCTGAAAACGTATATTGATCTTCTGATTAAGCTTATGAAGTAGTAAAGAGCAAGTATGGAGCCTGCAACCGCTATGATGATTCCTGCTGTTGCCGGTATTGACCTTATAAAGAATATGCTGAATATCCCGAGGGTTGTGAGTGAGAGGCCCAGTATGCACATTCTTATGGACTTTCCCATTGTGTCCATCATGGTTATTCTGCCGTACTCCAGTGCCCTGTCAACTATGGTCCTTACAACCTCATTGGCAACAAGGTTAAGGTCCCTTAGGCTTGCCATGTCATGGTGTATTGTACCTATATCCACCTCCTTAACCGTGAGGCCAAGGACGTCTGCATCAAGAACTATGCCAACATCGACCCCATAATCCTCCTCGAATTTCATCTTCTCAAGGGCAGATCTCCTGGCTGCGAACTGTCCGCTTAGTGGCTGCTCGAATTTTATCTCGGGGAAGAAAAAATTCAGGAGTGGCTTTGCAGTTAACTCGGTAACCCTTCCAGCCTTTCTCCTGAAGCGTGTTTTTGTGAGGTCCGCCCTCCCCCTGATTATGGGACTTATCATCCTCTCAATTTTCTCTGTTGTCATATTCTCCAGGTCAGCATCAACGAAAACCACTATGTCCCCGCTTGAATGCTTGAATCCCGTCCTCAGGGCAGCTCCCTTGCCGCGGTTGCTGGCATGTCTTATGACCCTTGCGCCTGCAGCCTCTGCCACCCCGGCAGTGTTATCTGTGGACCCATCATCCACCACTATGACCTCGCTCACCAGTTTAGAACCTTTAGCTGCTTTAACAACCAGTGCAACGGTCTTTTCCTCATTGAATGCTGGTATAACCACTGAAACTGTCTGGTCACTCGCCCTCACTGTCCTGAGGGCACATAAAAGGAAAACCAGGATCAGAATAAGCCATGACATCCCTACACCTTCTCCTACCTATGAAGTTCTATTGGTTGAAAACCCTTAAATATTAAGCTATTAAGACGCGTCGGGAGAATCCTATTAAATATTAATTGAAATAAATATCCATACATAAATTTAAAGGTGAATCTCCAAATGAAGCCCAGAGTGATGATACTCCTTGGAAGTGCATCGGATTTCAGGATAGCTGAAAAGGCCATGGAGGTCCTTGAAGAACTCAGGATCCCCTATGACCTCAGGGTTGCCTCAGCCCACAGGACCCATGAAAAGGTGAAGGCAATAGTCGCCGAGTCCATAAATGCGGGTGTTGAGGTATTCATAGGCATAGCTGGACTCTCTGCCCACCTTCCCGGGATGATATCGGCGAACACCCACCTGCCGGTGATAGGTGTCCCTGTTGATGTTAAACTCGGAGGACTCGACGCCATTTTCGCATGCTCACAGATGCCCTTCCCTGCCCCGGTTGCGACAGTTGGTGTTGACAGGGGAGAAAACGCTGCAATACTGGCTGCCCAGATAATAGGTATAGGTGACCCGGAGGTTAGGGAACGGGTCTCTGAACTCAGAAGGGGTTTCTATGAGAAGGTCCGCAGGGATGAGTGCCAGATCCTCAACAGCATGGAGGGGTCATACTACGTCCCCCTTGATATTGAGCTGCCAGAAATACAGGGAAATGAAGAACCTGGTGAAGAAGACGCTCCGATGGTATCTGTGATCCCTGGCAGCTATTCAGACATGAAAATCGCCAAGAAGACAACGATGTTCCTTGAGCGGATGGGTATAAGCTATGATCTCAATGTCATATCCCCCATAAGGTACCCTGACAGGTTCGAGAGGTACCTTGAGCGGATGGAGAACGTTAAGCTCTTCATAGCGATAAGCGGACTCTCCGCCCATGTTACAGGTGCCGTGGTCGCCCTCAGTGACAGACCCGTGATCGGTGTTCCCTGCCCCCTAAAAATGAATGGCTGGGACTCCCTCCTTTCAATGGTTAACATGCCACCAGGGGTCCCGGTTGGGACCGTTGGAGTCGGGAACGGTGGCAACGCAGCGATACTGGCCGCTGAAATGCTTGGAATATATGACGGCAAAATTGAGTCCAGGATAAAGAGGATAAAAAGCCGTTCAGTCAAGTTCTAATGGTGATTAAATGAGAGACTTCCTTGATAAGCTCGATGAAGAACCGGTGATAATTGAGGACGAGGTTTCGACCCGATTTGAGGCTGCAGGTATACTGAGGAGACACCCCAGGGACGTTGTGATACTGAGTAATATACGGGAATCAGATATACCCGTCATATCCGGCCTCTGCAATACAAGGGAAAGGATCGCACTCTCCCTGAACTGCCAGGTGAATGAGATAACCCAGCGCATTGTCCATGCAATGGAAAATCCCACACCCATCAGAACTGTGAGGGACCTTAAGGGTTACAGTTCCGAGGATGCTGACCTCTCAAGACTCCCTGTTTTAACCCACTACCAGAGGGATGGAGGCCCCTATATAACAGCAGGGGTCATATTTGCCAGGGACCCTGACACCGGGGTCAGAAACGCCTCCATTCACAGGATGATGGTCATATCCAGTGATAGAATGGCCGTCCGGATAGTTCCAAGGCACCTTTACACCTACCACCAGCGGGCCGAGGAGATGGGTGAGGACCTTGAGATAGCAATAGCCATAGGTATGGACCCCGCCACCCTCCTTGCGACAACCACATCCATACCCATAGATGCCGATGAGATGGAGGTTGCAAACACCTTCCACAACGGCAAACTGGAACTTTTAAGGTGCATTGGAGTTGACCTTGAGGTCCCCCCTGCAGAGATAATACTGGAGGGCCGGATACTCTGTGGTGAAAGGGAAAGTGAGGGTCCCTTTGTTGATCTCACAGACACCTATGATGTTGTAAGGGAGGAACCTGTCATATCCATTGATAGAATGCATATAAAGGAAGATGCAATGTACCATGCGATTCTACCTGCAGGATTTGAACACAGACTGCTTCAGGGGCTACCTCAGGAGCCAAGGATATACAGGGCAGTTAAGAATACCGTGCCCACCGTCAGGAATGTTGTTCTAACTGAGGGGGGGTGCTGCTGGCTCCATGCAGCGATTTCAATTAAAAAGCAGAGCCAGGGGGATGGAAAGAATGTGATAATGGCGGCCCTTGCAGCCCATCCATCCCTTAAACATGTGGTGGTTGTGGACGATGATATAGACGTTTTTGACCCTGGGGAAATTGAATATGCTGTGGCAACAAGGGTGAAGGGTGATGATGACATCATCATAGTCCCCGGGGCAAGGGGCTCATCCCTGGACCCCGCAGCACTTCCCGATGGCACAACAACCAAGGTGGGTGTTGATGCAACGGTGCCCATCGCTGGCGCAGAAAAATTCCAGAGGGTAAGCCTGTCCGAGTGACAGGGCACCGTAAAATTTATTTTTTGACATGGTTCAGTTTTCTACTCTCCCTGCCACAGAAACCCCCAGAGCCACAAAAAACACTTAAAGAAATAAAATAGATTCACATCTTCCATTCCCAAGAATCTCCGGGCCCTGAGGCTCAGAATCATATTAATCCATTACAACGTTGACAGTGGCTCTGCAGGAGCTGCACCTACCATCACTGAGACCCACTGTTTTTGTGAGGTAACCATCCCTTTTTATAAGTAGCTCACCGCACACCGGACAGTAGGTGTTCTCAGCATCGGTTCCTGGAAGGTTCCCCACGTACACATACTTCATGCCCTCCTCAAGGGCGAGCTCCCTTGCCCTCATAAGTCTATCCGCCCCGGTTGGGGGCACATCCTGCATCCTGTAATGTGGAAAGAACCTTGTGAAGTGGAGTGGAACCTCGACCCCGACCTCAGACACCATGAAGTTCACAAGGGCCAATATATCATCATCAGAGTCATTGTAACCGGGTATAAGTAGGTTGGTCACCTCTATATGGATACCCATCTCATGCATCCCTATGATGTTCTCAAGGACGGGCTCCGGCTTTGCATCGCAGAGCTCACGATAGAATCGGGCAGACATTCCCTTGAGATCAACATTTGCAGCGTCCAGTAAAGGTCCTATAAGGTTGAGGGCCTCCTCACTCATGTAGCCATTTGTAACATAAACCGTTTTGAGGCCCTCTGCCCTTGCAAGTTCCGCAGAGTCCACGGTGTATTCAAGCCACATGGTGGGTTCATTGTAGGTCCAGGCGATGGATGTGCAGTTACTTCTGAGTGCATTTTCAACAGCCTCCTCCGGTGAGATGTACTTTGTGGGGAAGCCGTCTATGCGTGCCTGTGATATGCTCCAGTTCTGGCAGTACCTGCATCTGAAGTTACATCCAACACTCCCGAGGGAGTAGACGAGGCTGCCAGGGTGAAAGTGGAAGAGAGGCTTCTTCTCTATGGGATCAACCGCCTCTGAGGACACCTCCCCATAGTTGAGAGAATAGATTTTACCATCACTATTTTCACGCGTGAGACAGTATCCCCTTCCCCCTTCAGGTATCAGGCACTTTCTACTGCACACCAGGCATCTCAACCTGCCATCCGCCTTCTCATAGAGCATGGATTCCTTCCTCATGGTGTACCCCCACTGCAGTCAGGGCGCAGATGTTCATAACCCCTTACATGAAGTTTATATGTATCTCCATGCTTATCAACCATTTCAATGGAGGGTGACTCTATGACCTCGCCTATGATGTGCAGTTGAATCATGCTGGAGAGCTCCTCCATTGCATCGGCTGGTGCTGTGAAAACAAGTTCAAAATCCTCCCCGTAGTACAGGGCGAGTTCCAGTGGATCCACTCCAAGTAGGGATGATGCCTCTGATACCTGGGGAGGTAGAGGTAACCTCGCCTCGTGAATCCTCATCCCCACACCGCTGGCATCCATGAGCTCACCCAGTTCACTTATGAGGCCATCGGTTATGTCTGTGGCTGAAGACACAAGCCCGGATTCCGCCATTATGGATGCCTCTTCAATCCTTGCAATGGGCCTCAGGGATTTTTCAACTGCAGCCTCAAATCCAGCAGTATCTGCTCCAGAAAGAAGAAGTTCTGTGCCTGCAGCTCCAAGTCCAAGGGGTCCTGTCACTGCAATGAGGTCCCCGGGCCTGGCGCCGGACTTCATCATCACAGATTCCTTCCTGACCCTCCCTATGGCTGTGCCAGCCATTATTATCTCATGCCCCTCATTGGTATCCCCCCCAATTAGGGGTGCGCCGTAGTGGCTGCAAGCCTCCAGGACACCGCTGATGAGGGAGTCGAAGGATTCCAGGTCAAGGTCCGGGAGGGCCACTGATAGTATGAAACCCTCCGGTGCAGCCCCCATTGCAGCCAGGTCACTCATGTTAACTGTAACTGTCTTCCATCCCATGTCGTGATGGTTCATTTTAGGGGGGAAATGTCTGCTTTCAATTAAAAGGTCTGAGGTCAGTGCAAGGTACTCCTCCCCTATATCAAGGAGTGCAGCATCATCTCCAAGACCAGGGAGCTCTGAAGGTTTGAAAAATGAGACTGATCTTGATATTATCCTTGAGATGAGTTTCTTTTCACCAAGGGATGATATTCTATCAGGGGGCATTTTATCAAAATAAATTGGGGGTTTAAACCTTAATGGCTGATTTAACCCTGTCACTGATTATCTCAGCAATCCGTGGATCTGCCCCGAGGGGCTCGGTGTAGACTATCTCACCATCGAACTCAAATTCCTCATGCTCATGTTCATGGTGATGGTGGTGATGCTCAGTGCCATTATCAAGGCCCAGAATGTGTGGTATGTCGTGTTTTGTGTGGACTCCATGGGCCAGGAAGACCGGGGTAACAATGATCTTTTCAACGCCCATCGCGGCAAGTTCATTTATTGCCTCTGGTATTGATGGCCTGGATATGTTCATGAATCCCACTGCAACGGGATGGTCAACCTCCCTTCTGTAGATATCTGCTATACCGTTTATGACCTCCTCACCGTAGGGCAGGCGGCTTCCATGCCCAACAAGAAGAACACCTATCTTAGTTTTTCGGCCTGAATTTGAATCCATAGGATATCACTCCATCTTCACCCTCTTCTCTCACCTTGCGGAACACCATTTCGACCTCGTCGCCTATCTCTATTGAATCAGGGTCGCAGTCAACAATCTGGCTTGTTATCTTAGCGCCTTCCTCCAGTTCAACTATGGCCACCACATAGGGGGCTATATCCTTGAACTCATCGGTTGGGGTGTTTATCACGGAGTAACTGTGTATCTTTCCCCTCCCGCTGAATTTTAGGTCCTCAAGCTTGCCTTTACGCCTGCATTCAGGGCATATTATTCTGCTTGGGAAGAAAACATTCCCGCACTGGAGACATTTTGAACCTATAAGATTGTAGCGCTGGGGTATGTGGCGCCATGTCCTAACGGTTTCTGTCATGATGTGACCTCCATAAATGTAATCAGTTTTCATTATCTATCTTGATTCATTATAATTAAATCATATGGTCCCGGGATATTTAAATCCCTTGTGCTCCCATTGGAGTAATAAAGATTCTTATTACCTCTGAGTTGATCCATGGAATAATCTGACCTTTTTTTCTCCTCTAAATGGTTTAGGTCGCCATTAAAGCACCGGAACTGTTAATATTAACTTAATATCATTTTAGTAATATTTTTATGTTAGTAATAATTAATTTTAATCTGGTGATACAATGGATGACGGAGGTTATGTGATGGCAGGTATCAGTCTTCTTCTCATGGTTCCGGCCATGATACTCGCCCTGATGATACTCAGCATCGATGATTCATCAGTGGAAAGGACTGCTGATAGGGCACTATCTGAGAGTATGACAGGGGCCCTATGGGATATCAGGGACAGTATCCCGGTGGTAACAAGGGAAGTGCTAAATGAAACTGCAAAGGAGGCCATAAACGGTACACTTCCCCCAGACCTGGATGCCAGGGCCCATGTAAGAGCAGGGATACAGAGGCGCATTGAGAGGTTATGCGCTGTCCACAGAAACCTGAATCTAAGCTGCAGGGTGAATTCAGTTGAGGGGGCAACCGACGACCCCTTCTGTATTGAGGTTAACTACACCGTTGATATCAGGGCAGGGAAAATTCGCCACACCGAGAACCTGACAGTAAGGGTTTCTGTTGAGGATCTGCCTGATCCCCTGCCCTTCAGGGTTCTGGGGAGGTTGCAGCACAATGAAACGTCAATAGAGTACGGTGGGAGCCTCAGTGAATACATTTCTTCAGAGAATAGGGAAGCATATGAGGGGGCTTCCGGTCCTTTCCTGATAAGAAGGTGTCCCTATGAACCCTACACCCTCCATGGATCCAGCGGCGCCCTCTACGCCTGCCTCATAAATGGCTACTACCACGAGAGTCACGATGGGTCCTGCTACCTCTGCAGACTGGAGGGAAAAACCTCCTGTCCGCATGTGGGCCTCGAAACCTTCATAATACCGTCAGGAAATTTTGAGGAGGCTCCGGTATCTGTTGACCATGTTCTATTCACGGGAGCATACGCCGGGGAGCCCCACAACGTATCAGGATTCATCATATACCTTGACGGAGCTCACAGAAAAAAGTACGGTGTGATACAGTGATATTCTCAACTGATTTTCTTTTCTCACTTGTAATCGTGGCCATCATCGTGGGCATGTCTGCAGAGCTCATGGACGCACAGGAGACCCGGCTGAATGAAAGATTCAGAGAAACATACATAATGGATAAAGGTGCAGCGGCAGCTGATGTTTTCATAAATACGCCTGGAGATCCTGTTAACTGGGAAAAACTTCCTGTAAGCCTCTGCAGGTCTCCTGGAATTGCCGTCCCGGGAAAAAGAGGGACCATCTCCTATGAAAAAATCATGAAACTTCGCTCAAAACCGGAATTGCTTGAAAGGGCATTCCGGGGTTTTCATGTGAGAATTGTACTGCGTCCCCTCAATGACGGGATAAGCCCCATAACCATTGGAGATGAAGTTGAGGGGGATGAAATATGTGTATTCAGAAGAACCGTCAACTGTAACTTCCTATCTGATTATGTTATCAGACAGGAGGGATGCCTGTGTCCTTCGGGTCATGGAGAAAACTGGACCTGCATGAATTTCCGAGTTAATGACTCACTGGATTACTACCTCATATCAGATGACTGCAGAGGATCATTCATCATTGACACAGACTGTAACAGGAGCAATGAAGAAATAAAGATCCCCTCGGGAAGTTTAAAACTGAATTTAACAGGGCAGGGCGTGGTATGGATCCATTTACATGGATGTGGAAGAGGAGTAATAATTGCCGGGCTTCCCCGTTCTGGAATGAATTGTCCGCTGACACCAGATTACTTTGAGGTCCAGCCATGCTCCCTTCAGATCCTCATATCCCCCTACTGACCAGGAGTCCTCTGCTCGTGGGGCCAGTTAGTGGACCTTAAGCCCCATACACATGATTCAGAGTCCGATAACTGCTATTATGGCTATTACAAGACATGTGTTTGCCACCGGGTCGGTCATGCTGGTCGACAGTGGGATAACTATGTTGTCAGGGTCCAGTTCAAGTCTGTAGGATGCAGAGCTCAGATAAAAGCCCACCATGAGAAGGAATGGAGTCAGAAGGTACCCTGCAAGTGAACTTATAAGAACCATCCTCTCAAGTCCAAGGGACCCTATACCAAGGGAAACACTCACAAAATGGGCCAGAAGCCCTATGGTTGGGTATATGATCAGTGAAAGTACGGATATTATTCCAAAGTTTCTGAGGGCCTCCCCATGGGGCCTGAGGGCTGCGGGGACTATACCTGAGTGGAGCCCTGAGGAAAGCCTTGCACCGAGTATGCTCACGAGGTCTCCGCTTTCACCTGAAAACAGCGGCACCAGTGCAAGGATTGCAGGGTTATCAAGTATAAATGATAGTCTACTGTTTAATACTATACCCGCGGTGGTTCCCAGGGCTGAGCAGAGGAGAAGTACGGGCACGCTCTGTCTTATGATCCTTCTGAGGTTATATCTACCCTTAATTCCCATTGCAAGACCCAGAAAACCCGTCAGAATAAACAGGGCAAAGAGTACCCATTCAAAAATACCGTTCCTTACAGTTTCAAGGATGGCCAGTGCCGCGAATATTGATGGGAGGGTGAAAAGGTCCCCCGAAGCTGCTATAAGGGGTGTTGTGACGTTATCAGGGTCCCAACCATTCTCATAGCTCTTGAGGGATATGAGGACGGTTGCCGGGAGAAGAACAGCCCCTGATATTATACCCCCAGCCACAGAGATGACAGTGAAATCCATTATTCCCATGCTTCGAAATCCAAAAAGGTGGCAGAATATCCAGGCCATGAATCCAAGGAAAATTGACATGACCAGGGTCAGTATTATGGTCGCCTCAATGTTCTCTGTGAGGACATCTGACTTTCGAAGTTCCGGTGAAAGTGTACCTATATGCAGACCTGAACCGAGGCGTGAGCCCAGGGCCCCGAATATATTACCCCTCATGCCTATGGCACCGGGTATCAGTACAAGGAGACCCGGGTATGACTCCAGCATTGGAGACATCTTACCAAGAAATATACCTGCCACAAGGTCCCCCAGGGCACATATAAAGAGTGCGACGAAGCTTTCTCCTATAACTCTTTTAGAACCCCTGAAAAAGCTTCCAAAACTTCTGAATAGGTTAAATGCTCTGATAAATCCCCTTGAGACCATTATGGATAAATTCACGGTAAATGTTAGCAGGGACTGAAATATGAGCCGAGTCGTCCTCAGTAATCTTCCTGTTATCCTCATTGATCTCACCTGCTAACATTTACATCATCTCTGGGCTATTCTATGCTGCACCCTATATCTTCAAGGGTCATTTCACCCTTTGCAAGTGCAAATAAGAGTTCTGAACCTGCTTCGTTTCCCTTGGCAATAAGGGTATCGTTCTCTGCAAGTACCGTGTTTCTGTCAGGTCCATAAATCCAGGATTCGCCTCTTCTGATGGCTATAATCCTCATACCTGTTCTTGTTGCAAGTAAAAGGTCCCCAAGTGATTTCCCTGCCAGCTCTGATCCCTCATCAATTGTCACCCTTACTATTATCTCATCTGACTCCTCCATGACCATCTTGAAGACAGGGTGGGGTTTGATGCCCTTTAGCACCAGGTCAGCGATGTCCTTGGCAGAATTTGCAATGCTCTCGGCTGCTTCACCCACCTCTAGGAGGGCTGTGAGTTTCTCGGCGTCCTCAACAGATCTTGCAGCAAGGAGTGACTCCTTTTTTATCTCATAGTTGAGTCTGTTGACCTTATTTTCAAGTTTTATGACCTCCTCTGCTGCATCCCTGCTGTTAAACAGGAGGGCGGAGTATGCAAGATCCACCATCAACTCCGAGAGGTTCTTCATTTCGATGAGAATATCCTTAACACTTTTGGACAACTTTCATCCTCCTGGGCTGCTGAACTGATATTGGGGGACCTGGAATAAATATTTTGTCAAGGTGAATTGGGTTCTTCAGCTGGAGTCCCCTTTCGATGAAGCCATAAGGCACTCCCTTCGAAGCTTGAGAAGCTCCTTCTTCCTCTTGATTAGATCATCCGGTTCTGAAATCAGCCGTCTTAGACCCCTCCTGACGCACTCAACAGCTTCATCGGTATGTATCCATCTGCAGTCCTGGCAGCTCCATACTCCCTTATCCAGTATCCAGTGGCCGCCGGTGGACCCATCACCGCACGGATAGAATGGGCAGTAACAGAAAGCACAGTTCTGACCCTCAAAATGGCAGGGGTAGAATTCACATTTCTCATCAGGACCTGAAGCTTTGCCTGAAGGATTCTCCTCATAGAACTTCCGTGCAAGTTCATGGAGTGGAGCCTCAAGCGCGTATCCACGGGGTGTGATCATGTAGCCACCCCTTGTGTAGGTTGTAACGTTGCCGACTATGATGGTTGTGGACATATCCACAAGGGATTCATTCAGATCTCCCAGAGGTACAATACTCACATATGGCATTCCTTTTTTGGTCCTTACCACGCCCACAGGGGTCTCTGATTCAAGTTCAGATCGCAGTATTTCAAGTGCCTCCCTGAAGGGTTTTTTTCTCCTCTTTCCCAGGGGGTTATAAAGGGCTATTACAAGTCCAGACTCTGCAGCTCCCCGGATCTTCCTCCTTATCTCTGATAGGGGTGTAAGAATGTCGCTTAGACTTATAACCGCAAAATCATGGAGAGGTGCCCCCAGGTGTGATGCTGCATAGTTGACCGCGGTCACGCCGGGTATAACCTCAAATTCAACCCCAGAATATTTATCAAATATCTGAAAGAAGACATTGGCCATCCCATAGACACCCGGGTCTCCTGAACTCACCAGTGCGACGTTTAGACCCTCACGGTGTTTCTCAATGGCCTTTTCCACTCTCTCAAGTTCGGATCCCATGCCACTTTTTATTATCTCCTTGCCCTCCAGAAGGTCCTCTATCTGTTTTATGTACCTCGCATATCCTATGACAACATCGGATTCTTCAAGAGCCCTAAGGGCCCTTACTGTTATATCATCCCTTGTGGGTCCAATTCCTATTATCCTTATCATGAAAACACCTTCACCGGATCAGCAGCTGTTAACGTAGAGCCACTGCAGCAGGATCTCCAACCACTTCTGAATTTACCTCTTAAGTGATGCTCAGTAAATCCTGGTTACTGAAATTATCCTGAGGGTTCTGACATCAACCCAGACACCGGATGACCTTGTTTCAGCCCTTGCGGCTGCAGTTACACTGAACTGCTCGGTTGGCCTTATGACTATCTGACCGCTTCCTGTCTGGTTTTCACGGTACCCGGTCGCTGTTATGTTGATATTGATGTTCTCGAGTGATGTATCCTCTGTTGTTGTTGCGTTGAGGGACCGGATGTTTATTCCATCAAGGCCTGTACGGGCTTTAAGGGCATCTGCAACATCTGCATTGTTTATTATCCGGATCTCCTCAGGCCCTCCAGTGATGGTGGAGGTTATATTCTTACCAGAATCCAGGAATGAAGACACGGTGTCTATCTGCATTTCAATAAGTTTTTCTATATCAGGTGGTTTGGAAGTTACAAGTGTGTATGAACTTATGAGCCCAGCCTCAAAGAAGGCCAGGAACATTATGAGGAACAGGAATAATTTAATGATCCTTGGCAATGCATCACCTTTTTTCTGTGAATGGACCCAAAGGGTAAACTAGTATTTCGATAAAGAATATATGAACTCAATGAAATATTTAACTGTGAACCCATTTTAAAAAGATTTCTCAGGCAACAGTTTAATGCAGTGAATGATTGAAATGAATGAAATAATAGGAAAATTTGCAAGGGAAGGAATTCTAATAGAGGATAACGCATATTTTCGGCTGAAGGAAATGGGTGACCCTGCAACAGCCTCCTCGGAGATCATAGTTAAGATAAAGAAGAATGGTGGAGGTAAATTCACTCTTCTGACCTCTGAAATGCTGGATGATCTCTTTGAAGTGGCTGAAGAAATAGAGGACCCCTCTGAAATAAAGGCTGCCGGGCCCATCAGTGTTCTGAGGGAGAGGAAATTTGACTTCAGAGTCATCACAGACACCAGCAAGAGATCATACACCAGCGGGGAGATAGGTGACATGATCTCATACTTCAACAGCAGATTCAGCTGCCTCAGGGACCTCCTTAAAAGACGCCCTGAACTTAAAAGTCATGTGCCGATTGCTGATCTCCGTGGCGGGGATGACGCTGTGAGCATCATAGGAATCATCAATGATATACGAACCACGAAAAACAACCACAGAATGCTTGAGCTGGAGGATGAAACCGGTGAGATCACAGTGGTTGTGCACAATGAAAACCATAAACTGTTTGAAAAATCCGAGAAACTTGTGAGGGATGAGGTCATAGGTGTTCAGGGTGCGAAAAAGGGGAGGTTTGTGGTGGCCTCCGAGATCTTCCATCCAGGTGTCCCGCGAATACAGGAAAAGGAAATGGACTTTTCAGTTGCTTTCATATCTGATGTCCACATAGGGAGCGAGACATTCCTTGAAGATGCATTCACCAGGTTCATTAAATGGATAAATGGGGACTTTGGGACAGAGGAACAGATGAATATCGCGGCTGACGTTAAGTACCTGGTTGTTGCGGGGGATATAGTTGATGGTATCGGAATATACCCTGGACAGGAGAAAGAACTCATTATAAAAGATATCCATGAGCAGTATGAGGAGGCTGCAAGGCTTTTTGGAGAGATAAGGGATGACATGAAGATTGTGATGATTCCTGGTAACCACGACGCATCAAGGATCGCTGAGCCACAGCCTGCAATACCCGAGGAATATGCAGAGCCACTTTACAGCCTCAAAAATGTTGAATTTTTGAGTAACCCTTCCATGGTGAGCCTTGATGGTATAAAAACCCTCATATACCATGGCAGAAGCTTTGATGATATGGCCATGAGCGTTAACGGGCTTTCCCATGAAAGGTCAGATCTCATAATGGAGGAACTCCTCGAGAAGAGACACCTTGCGCCCATATACGGGGAGAGGACCCCTCTTGCATCTGAGATAGAGGACCACCTTGTGATTGATGATGTCCCGCACATACTTCACACCGGACATGTCCATATAAACTCATACAAAAAATACAAGGGCATTCACCTTATAAATTCAGGTACATTCCAGTCGCAGACGGAGTTCCAGAAGATATACAACATTGTCCCCACATGTGGCCAGGTCCCGGTTCTCAACAGGGGGGTAATGAAGCTTCTGGAGTTCAGTTAATTCAAGCAGGTGATTTTTTTGAATCCATTAAGGGATGTTATGGATGTTTCGGTTCACCTCTACAGGATGGGCCTTGTGTCTGGCATTGGAGGGAATGTGAGTGCAAGGGTGGATGATAGGGTTTTTATAACCCCCACAATGGTCCCCCTTGATCAGGTGACACTTAAGAACGTTGCGGTGGTTGACCTTGAAGGGAATATGCTCAGGGGAGGAAGACCATCCTCAGAGCTGGAACTCCATCTTGAGGTCTACAGGAGGAGGTCTGATGTCAATGGTGTGGTGCACACGCACTCACCATGTGCCAGAGCATTTTCAGTTGCCGGGGTTGAAATTGAGAAAATGGAGGGTTTCAGGAACCTGGGCCAGGGAGAGGTCCCGGTGGTACCATATTATCCCCCTGGAAGCAGGGAACTTGCAGCGGCCTGTGCAGAGATGATGGTCAATGAGAATGCAGCTGTCCTTGAAAATCACGGAGTGGTATGTGCCGGTGAAACTGTTAAGGAAGCCCTCCTGCTTGCAGAGTTCATTGAGGAGCTGGCAAAGACCCGTTTCATCGCAGGGGTTCTTAAATTCATAAAAGGAAATAGGTATTGAAAGAGTGTTTCCCGGAGAATTCTTTAAATCAAACAGAAATAGGATGTAAAAAAACAGAGATTTATATCCCCCCTAAAAACCCTTAAATCAAACAGAAATAGGATGTAAAAAAACAGAGATTT
>NZ_JBNASF010000028.1:0-18194 GCF_049720995.1 Methanothermobacter sp. | reverse complement strand
CGGATTCATAACCATCACCAGCCAAAATCTTTACCTAATCCCCTAATGAGGTCAAGCGGATTCATAACCATCACCAGCCAAAATCTTTACCTAATCCTCGATTAATATTTCCTCCCCGACACGGTCAAGGGTATGTGCAATAGCATTCGATGTTATGGTTGATGCCACGAAGTAAACAGCTGCAAGGACAGCCCCGAATGCCGTTCCAATGTAGAGTGCAATCATTGCAGATATCCCGAAACTCATTGCATTGAGGTAAAGGAGCCTCTCTGCCCTGTCCTGTGCTAGAAGCGCCCTCAATGCCATGAGAACAACTATTATTCCTGTTATCTGGATTAGCATGATCAACACCTTCTATTCAAGGTCTGTGTACCTGTTCATCCTCCGGGCTATGGTGCCAAGGAGCCTTGATGATCTACTGTGGTTTAAGCCCTGTATTGTGGTTATTGCAATAACCATTCCGGCAATAAACATTTCAGGTTTCAATCCTGCAAGTGATGAGATTGCTATTATGAAAGTGATTGAGAGTGCGCCGGTCGTGCCTGCATATCCCGGGTCTGCGCAGAGCCTGTTCCCTATGAACACCAGGAGCGCAGCTATAAGGCCGCCCTCAGGTACACCCATGAGGTAACAGCCGATTGCCCCCAGGAGTGTGCCTGCAGATGCGTCGGGGGAGCAGACTATGTTTCCCTGGAAGAAACCCCCTGCGAGGTCTCCCCCCCTTTTCATTATATCCCTTCCAATGTAATCGGCCCCCCTGACACCTGGTTTTTCAGGAAGGCCCATCCATGTATCTATTATAACAAAGTTCAGCCAGGATACCGCTGCTGCGACTGCAACTCCAACAAGTTCATTCATCACAAGTCCTCCGGTCTGGGGAATATATCCTCAAGGAAGTAGGCCGTCATTAGAGCTGCCAGAAATCCTGAAACCACACCAAGATCGACCCCACCGTACATACCCGTGAAACCAAGCTTTATGCATATCGCCACAAGACCCATGGCAATTACAGGCGCCGGGAAGATGGCTGATGGGGTCCAGGAATGTCTGGCCGGTCTTTCAGGTGCCAGAGGCAGCCCCAGTATCGCTGAAATGATTATTGAGGAAATAATGCCTGTTATGTAACCTGAAAGATATGTAACATGAATAATCATGATAAAAGAATAATAATCCAACATATATAAATCTTTTTAAAAACCGATTTCGGTATTGAAGAGGAATTTTAATACGATTTTTGCCATTTTTAGGAGAGAATACCTCCCTACACCTCCAGATTATGTAATAACTATTTGCTTGAATAATATCCACTTTAGTGATAAATTTCACAAAAAACTGTAAGTTCATGTGAAACAAGAGAAACATCCAGAGAAGGAACAGAGGTGTTATGTATGGGTTTTCAGCTCAGGACCCTTGCTGTTGCTGCACTGCTCCTAATCCTTCTCACAAATCCCGTGAGTGGGGCTTCAGCAGTGCAGGAGGTCAGGGTAACCGTACCTGAGAGTGTGGAAATAATGGTCCTCTGGAAGGGAGAGGAGGTCGGGAACTCATTCACCCTCACCGCAACGGTGGAACCCGGAAGAGAATACACCTGGCCCGGAGGACCCCAGGGACTCCAGATAAAGGACCTATCCAACGTACCCATCGACCTCTACATAAAAGCAGAAGGAGACCTCCAGGGACCAGAAACCATACCCATACAGAACCTCAAATACGCCAACTACGGCACAAACCTCCCACAAACACCACTCACAACAACCTACACACCTGTAAGGAAAAACTGGACTGCAAAGGTTGAGAGAAACGCTGTTGTCCCGGTTGACATTTACCTCACCATCCCACCTTTCACCGCACCAGGGGAATACAGGGTCAGAATAGACCACCTGGCTATAAAATCACCCGCATAACCTCTTCTAATCTGTACCACCATCTGAACTGAAAAAGTTCCGCTTAAGCGCACATCTGAGGGACATGAAAATATTTATCAGTCGACGACCCCAATAAATAGTTCAATCAGCAGACAGGAGAATTTCAGGTGAATTTCAGGCGGGAGATTATATTATTATTTACAGGCATAATATCAGCGATCCTCATAAACATGCCATCATTCCATCTAAGGGTTCTTGGAATAGCATCATCCATGGTCGTGTCAGGTTACACCGTACTCATCATCACGGGCTTCGACAGCATTCTGATCACCCCCATGGCAGGAATGCTCCTGATCACACTCAACGCCCTCATCCTTAATTACACACCCCTCAGGAACTCAAGATCACTTTATGCGCTCCCAGCCATAATTATACCCCTCATTGCTCTTATAATCCGCCTGAGAAAGAAAGATACCCCCAAGAAAAATACCCGGGCAAGAACCGCAAGGGAACTTGCAAGAAGTTCCGGCAAAAGGCGGGGCAAAGGAAAGGAAGAACCTGAGGTTATCAGGCTTGGACTCTCCTCAAGGGACCTCCTGATTGCAGGTATCATATCATCCCTAACACCCATCCTCATAAACCTCACACACCTCAGGCATGTGAGGTTCATCCTTGCAGTCATCCTCATAGCAAGCACTTCATATCTGGTGGCATCAGCCTTCCTGACGGGGCTGCAGGAGAGGGGGAGAGCCGCACGAGCAGGACTGATAGCACTCTTCGCCTCCATCCTAACACCCATAGCATGCGTAACTGTACCCAGAGGTTATGGTCACATATTCCTGGGGGTCACAGGTATACTGGCAGCCCTTGCAGCCTACATCAGAAGGTCCAGGCAGAGGATAAAAATCATAGAGTCCCTCCAGCAGACAGAAATGGATATCCTGGAGAAATACGGGCTCATTGAGGATGAAGTCACCCTTGAGATACCTGAAATTTCAGAGAACGACCTCAGGGTGGGTGACCCATCCCTCATAAAGAGAAGGGCCCTTAAAATGAGGAAAATAAGAAGGGCGCCCGAAACTGGAAAAATCAGAGGGGATGATGTTGAAGGGAAACTCAAAAAGGCCTTTTCAGAACATGAATTCTCCTCAGAACCTGAAAAAACCACCTCCACCGGCGGTTTCAGTGACCTTGCGGTTCTATCCATCCTGAGCATTCTGACCATCATAATTTTCAGGGGGGGCATAGGTGAGGCGCTTTTCTACCTCCAGGTGCTCTTCATCCCCGGATACATGCTGATTTCAGCCATCGCGCCTGAAAAGGTCCAGCTCAGCATCCCTGAGAGGCTTTTTCTTGCATTTTCCACCAGCATAATCATTTCATCGGTCGTTGCACTCCTCATGGGAGGTGAGGTGACATTCAAACCATTCCTTGCAAGGACAATAGCGGGACTCAGCCTTGCACTCGCCCCCGCAGCCTTCATAAGGAGGTGGAGGTGCGGGGAACTAGCCTACTCTGCTGACATAAGGAGGATACCATCACCCCGTAAACTCTCAAGGGACGGTAAGATCTCACTCCTCCTCTCAATCATACTTTTGGTGCTAATTGCGGTGACGGTTTACATAACCCTCAATCCGGCGCCCTCTGAGAGGTTCACAGAGTTCTACATTCTGGGGCCCGGGGGGAAGGCCTACGGGTACCCCGAGAACCTTACAGCAGGTGCCAATGCCAGTGTAATTGTGGGTGTGGTTAACCATGAGTACCGCAACGAAACCTACCTCATGGTGGTGCGTCTTGGCGGAGATGTTTTAAGGAATGAAACCATAAAACTGGGTAATGGTGAGAAGTGGGAGAGGAGGGTGAATTTCACTGTCACAGAGGCTGGAGAGGACCAGAAGCTTGAATTCCTTCTTTACAGGTTACCTGAAACAGAAAAACCCTACAGGTCCCTCCATTTATTCATAAACGTAACATGACACCCTCACATCCACCGAACACCTAAATTATGAGTCTTATCTACCATGCGATCTGACAATGATCATAACATGGATGAATGTAAAATTTGACTTAATAGTACTGGACAGGGATAAAATATGAGAGATATGGATGTAGCTGTAACAGGAGGACTTGGATTCATAGGTTCACACCTCACAGACGAACTCCTTGATAGGGGGAACCGGGTCACTGTAATCGATGACCTCTCAACAGGGAGAATTGATAACCTGAGTAACCCCCACCATGATGACCTTGAAATCATCAGGGGAAGCATCAATGAACTGGACCTTGAGGCGATATTTCAGGGTAAGGACTACGTCTTCCACCAGGCGGCCCTCGCCAGTGTCCCTGAAAGTGTGAGGGACCCCCTCAGGTGTCACCGGGTAAATGCCACCGGGACCCTCAGGGTACTCATGGCATCCTGCAGGGCAGGGGTCAGGAAGGTTGTGAACGCCTCAACCTCCGCGGTTTATGGGAACAATCCTGAGATGCCCCTGAGGGAGGATTCCAGGCCCATGCCCCTATCACCCTATGCTGTGTCAAAGGTCGCGGGGGAGTACTACTGCCAGGTCTTTGAGGATTACGGTCTCAGCACGGTTTCACTGAGGTACTTCAATGTCTATGGCCCCCGTCAGAGGCCTGACTCACAGTACGCCGCTGTCATCCCAAGGTTCATCGACTCCCTCCTAAGGGGGAGGTCACCTGAAATCTACGGTGATGGGGAGCAGAGCCGTGACTTCATATACGTTGGGGATGTTGTAAGGGTCAACATCCACCTTGCAGAGTCCCCTGAATCAGGGATCTACAATGTGGCCAGTGGAACTTCAGTTACAGTTAACAGACTCTTTGATATAATCTCCGGAATCCTTGAAGCAGATGTAGAGCCAGAGTACCTTGATGAGAGGCCCGGGGATGTGCGCCACTCCCTTGCAGACACATCAAGGCTCGTCTCAGCCGGTTTCAGACCGGAAGTTGGACTTAAGGAGGGTCTCATGAGGACCGTTGAGTGGTTCAGGGAAAGACTTCAGAGCGGGAATAAGGTGATCAGGGATTGAAATGAGCCAGGTAAGAACCCTTGCAAGGAACACCCTTTTCCTTCTCCTGGCAACGGTCTTCACAAATGTGGCGGCCTTTGTATGGAATGTCTACCTTGCAAGATACCTTGGAACCGCCGGTTTCGGTATACTCTCAACCGCCCTCGCACTTACAGGAATATTCAGTATACTAGCTGATCTGGGCATCGGGACCTACCTCACCCGTGAGATTGCCAGGGACCCCACAGGGGCGGGGGAGCTTGTGGCTGCAGGTCTTGGTAACCGTATCATCTTATCATGCATCGTATTTCTGATGATACTGCTCCTGCCACTCACAGGCCTCTACCACGGCACCTCAGTCGCTGTAATCATCATCATAGCATGTTACATGCTTATGAACTCCTTTGGCTCATTCTTCAACAGCTTATTCCAGGGCCTCCAGAGGATGGAGTATCAGACCATATGGAACATCCTCAACAGCCTCTTTATACTCATGGGTGTCCTCGCCGTTGTCTGGCTCGGGGGTAATGTGGTCCATGTTGCAGTGGCCTACCTGGTTGCAGCCATCCTTTCGCTGCTGTACTCCATTACCATCTTCACCAGGCGTTTCTTCACACCGGGTTTAAGTTTCAGCCGTGAAATGATCATGGAGGCCATTCCCTTTGGCATAACAAGTGTCTTCTCCATGATATACTTCTGGATAGACTCTGTGATGCTCTCACTCATTAAGGGTGATGTCTCGGTGGGTCTCTACAATGCACCCTACAGGCTACTCACGGTGATCGTATCACTCTACAGTGTCTACCTTGCGGCGGTATTTCCTGTGATGTCCCGGTTCCACGTTGAAAGTGAGGATTCGCTGCGCTTCACCTACAGGAGATCCATCAAGTACCTCGTAATCATCGCAGTACCCATAATATTCATGGTATTCGCCCTTGCAGTGCCTATTATAGAGCTGATCTTCTCTGCCAAGTACCTTGAATCTGTAGCGGCCCTCAGGGTACTCATAACCGCAACCGCCTTCATGTTTGTAAACGGTGTGACCTCCAGCCTCCTTGGGTCAGTCAACAGGCAGACAACCGTCACAAAGATCACAGGAACTGCTGCCATATTCAACGTGATTCTGAACCTCATACTGATCCCCAGATTCGACTTCATGGGTGCTAGTGCCGCCACGGTGATCACGGAGGTCTTCATGACCATACTCTTCCTCATCGCAGTGCGGAAACTCGGTTTCGGCCCATCATGGAGGGACCTCCACGCTGCCTGGAGGATCCTCCTGCCGGCCTCAGTTTCAATCGTCCTGCTTCTAACACCCATCAGCATAATAATCATGGCCCCCCTGGCCCTGGGTGCATATATCGCAGGGATACTCATTACCGGGGCCCTGGACTCTGTGGACAGGGATATATTGAGGTCAATCATCAGGGAGAGGAAATAGGAAAGTCCAGACCAAAGTCAATATAGACCAAAACCACAATAAAGATCATGACCTGATGTCAAGGACATATGACCTCACCTCATCAAATATCTCCCCTGCATAGAATGATGAGAATATAGCTCCAAGTACTGTGACTGTCCAGAATGATATTATACGGTCCAAAAGGGCTACACTGCCTGCCATGACCTCTGAAACACCGAATATTACAAATAAACCTGTCATAGAGACCTCCATGGAGCCCATACCTCCGGGGAGGGCGGAGAGTATACCAACAAGGTTTGCCAGGAGAAATATTATTATAACCGCTGAGAAGGCAATCTCCACCCTGAAGGCCATGAAGACCAGGTAGAGCCTGAGGCACTCCATGAGCCAGGAGAGGAGTGAGAGGATAAATATTAAACCCATGGATCTGAAATTTGAGTAGGACCTCGTGTAACCTATCATCCCCCTGATACCTGCTGTCAGACGCGTGTAGAGGTTTTCAAGTATCTCCTCAGAGATGGGCAGTCTCTCCATGACCCTGTGCATCCTGCGGTATATCCTCAATCCCTTCTCCTCCCTCCAGTTAAAAATGTAGATAAGATAGGTTATAAGGACCGAGAGGAAAGCGCCGAAAAGGGCCAGTATCCTTATCACAGGGACCATCACGGCAGCCATGAGAAGCAGAGCCCCCCCTATCCCGAGATCAAAGAATCTCTCGGTTAACCCTGCTGATAAACCCTCAGAGAGCTCTATACCATTCAACTTTTTACCTGCAACTGCATTCATAACCTCACCGGCGCTTCTCATGGGACTGAGGTTACCTGCAAAGAGACCTATGGTCTTTACCTTGAAATTGACACCCATTCTGCGGGGCTGACCTATTATGAAGCCCCACCTGAGGCTTCTGACAGCCACAACTGCCAGGTGGATGAGTAGAGCAATGGCTATGATCCTCCAGTCAGCCATGCAGGCTGCCCTGATGATCCTGAAGGGTCCAATCCATATTATCAGGCAAATTATGAGGAGGATGCTCAGTGCAAGGATGTAAATCCTCTTCATTGGATACACCGCATGTCATGTTCTAACAGCAGAGAATCTCCTGAGGAAGAGCCTCAAAATGAATCTGATGTACCTCAGCACATCCCCAGCTCCTATGTAGGACTTCTCATCACCGTAGGTGCAGTTTATCGGGACCTCAGCTATCCTCAATCTGTGCCTTGAGGTCTTACATATCGCCTCTGATTCATAAACGTAGTCGTTGTGAGGTATGTTAAGTATCAGGTGGGCGCATCTGGCTGATATGGCCCTGAAGCCGCTCTGGCTATCTGTTATTTCATACCCGGTGGCCATCCTCAGTATCCACGTTGTTATCCTGTTTGATAGCTGCCTGTGGAGGGGCATGCTGTCATGTTTATTCCCAAGGAACCTTGATCCTATTATGAAGTCGCCACCATTGACCGCAGATGCGAGTTGAGGTATCAGGGAGGGGTCATGCTGGCCGTCGGCATCCATGAAGACAATGACATCATAGTCACCTTCAAGTGCCGCCCTTATACCTGTCTTCAGGGCCGCCCCCTTCCCGAGGTTTTCAGGGTGCCTTATGACCCTTGCACCTGCAGCCTCACCCAGTTCTGCTGTTCCGTCTGTGCTGCCATCATCAACGAGGATCACATCACCATGTTCAAGGGCGCCCCTCACAACTGACTCAACGGCCCTCTCCTCATTGAAGGCGGGTATCACAGTAACTATCCTCATAAAGCATCCCTGCATTGTGACAATCAGATTCTAATTATCATTCTCCAGAAGTTCCTGGAGTATAACCTCAAATCTGTCGGTTATGGTCTCCCAGTCATTGGACTCTACAAAGCGCCTTCCAATCTGGCCCTCCTCCCTGAGCCTGTCTGCAAGTTCCACTGCAACCTCAAGGGTCTCCTCCGGCCTCTCTATGTAGTGGATTCCGTTGCCCTCCCCGAACTCCATGTATATGCCTGGGAGCCTTGTGGCTATGACGGGCTTTGCCATTGCAAGGTACTCGTAGAGCTTTATGGGGACTATGTCCTGCATTATCTCCTCATCAATGTGGGCAGGGAGTATGCAGATGTCAGAGGCCGCCAAAAATTCGGGTATATCATTGTAGGGCTGTCTGCCAGTCAGTATGAGGCTATCGAGGTTGTTCTCATCTCTTATACTTTTGAGGTCATCATATGCATCCCCATCCCCAACGACCATCAGCTTCACGTTGGGGTATTCCTCGCGCCTCTCAGCCATTGCAGCTGCAAGCTCCCTGAGACCTGAAAAGTTGTAGAGGAAACCCATGAAGAAGAGGAGGATGTCATCATCCCCCACACCGTACCTATCCCTTATGCGTGAACCGTCAAGGTCAGGGTCGAATTCTGCAAGGTCTATGCCAGCGTCTATGACCTCTGTCCTCCCTGCCCCCAACTCCAGTGCCAGCTGGTCGAGCTTCCGGTTTATGGTGAGGACAAGGTCAGACCTCTGGATGGTCTTCCTCATGAGCATCCTGCCAAGACCCCGGAAGGCCCTCTCGGGTATCAGGGTGTATAGCACGTCGATGAGGTAATAGACGAAGGGTATCCCCCTCCTCCTGGCCTCAATGGATGCTATGAAGGAGTTTATGAGACCAAATCCCACTATGATATCAGGTTTGAACTCCTTTATCTGCCTCCGTATCTCCCTGCCATGGCTGAATGGTATTGAGAGGTAGTCCAGTAACGGGGCCTTGATGTGAGCGGGTCTTATCACATCCACACCGGCATCCTCTCTGACCTTGTGGACCCCCCTGTAGACCCTCCGGGGGTTCATCAGGCCATCAGGGTCATCCTTCCTCCAGTCGATGGGGTAATCTATGACCCTCACATCATGGCCCCTTGCAGATAACCTGTCAAAGAGGTGGTGCTGCTGGTGAGGATTCCTCTCCAGCCAGTCTGATTCCTGTACGACCAGTATCCTCATGTGATCATCCGTTAAGAGAAGTTTGGTAAATCAGAACTCCGCGCTCTTCACTATGAGGTCCCAGTTATCGGTGAACCACCGGTGGGTCCGCTCAAGTCCCTCCCTGAAGGACACCTGGGGCTCATAGTCCAGGAGTCTTCTGGCCTTGTCTATTGATGATAGGAGTCTTGTCTTGGCGTCCCAGTCCCTCCGCGGCCTGTAGACAACACCCGCAGGGTTTTCTGTTAGCTCGTTTATGATGCTCGCCATCTCAATAACCTGGTGCTCGGTACCTGATCCCAGGTTAATGGCCTCGCCTATGGCCTTCCTCCTCACACCCATGGCCATGAGTCCCCTGACTATGTCCTCCACGAATGTCCAGTCCCTGGTCTCTGAGCCGTCCCCTGTTATGGGTAATGGCTGCTGGTTCATGGCCCAGTAGAAGAAGTTGGGTATCACGTTGCGGTACCTTCCTGGCACCTCACCGGGCCCGAAGACGTTGAAGAACCTTGCATTGACGATGGGCATATCATAGAGGTTGTGGAAGTAGTTGGTGTAGAGCTCTCCCAGGAGCTTGGTAACCTGGTAGGGTGTGTGGAGTGATATTGAGATGTCATGTTCCTCAAAGGGTATCCTTGAGTCAAGGCCATAGACACCGCATCCTGATGATGAGTAAACGAACCGCTCAACACCCACAAGCTGTGCATACTCAAGTACCTTCAGTATGCCGAGTCCATTGACCAGCAGGTCCTTTTCAGGGTTGTCGACACTGTTCTGGTTGGCGAAGTGGGCGGCGAGGTGGAAGACGTGCTCTGGCCTCTCCTTGAATACACGTTTCAGGACCTCATCGTCCAGTATGTCTCCTCTAACGAATTCTATGTCATCATGTTCAGGAATGTTCCATTCATAGCTCGATGAGAGGTTGTCGAGTATGATCACACGGGCTCCTGCCTCTGCAAGGCGCGCTGAGAGGTTGCTTCCAACACATCCTGCTCCACCCGTTACAAGAATACATCTACCATCATAAGCTCTGAATTCATCCATAATAATCACCTTCCATTAACATTATCTGTCTTCAGTCACCTTCCATAGTGGATTATCATCCGCCTCATGGAATCCAGGATTATGCCGGTGAAGATGAAGAATGTCCCGAAGAGGGTAAGCATCACAGCCACTATTGTGGGACCCATATTCACACTTGCACCGTTTATGTAGTCCCTTATGAACATCAAACTGAGTATTGCCCCTGCAACCCCTATTATGAGGCCGGGGAGTGTGAAGTAGTAGAGGGGGCGCTTGAGTTCAAGGTCCCCTATGATCTTGAGGAGCACCGAGACACCGTGGCTTATGGGGTTCCTTGTGGATCCATCCACATCATACCTCACGCCGACCTCAACCTCAACTATCCTAAGGCCGGCCTCTGCAGCGTCTGCAAGCATCTCACTTTCAACCACGAAACCCGGGTCCCTGAACCTGAAGTGGGGTATGCTGCTTGATGAGAATGCCCTGAAACCGCTCTGGGTATCGGTTATATCCAGGCCAGTTGATATGTTGGTGGCCCTGTCAAGTATCCTCTGGCCGACCCTCCGGTATCTGGGGGTGTTCCGGTCCCTCCCATGGAGGTAGCGGCTTCCATTAACAACGTCAGCCTCCCCCCTCAGTATGGGTTCAACGAGTTTGGGTATCTCGGCCGGGTTGTGCTGGGCGTCAGCGTCGAGGGTGACTATTATATCTGCATCTGCCGCCTCAAATCCTGTTTTGAGGGCTGCTCCTTTGCCCATATTCCTGTGGTGCCTTATGACCCTTGCACCCGCCATCTCAGCCACGTGGGCTGTTCTGTCGGAGGATCCGTCATCAACCACTATAACCTCATCAACATGCTCCCCTGTTAGCAGCACAACCGAGCCGATGGCCACCTCCTCATTGAAGGCAGGGATGACTGCGACTATCCTCATTTTCAGTCCTCTATCCTGTAGTACCACTTCATCCATTCAACGGTGCGCCTGATACCCTCCTCAGGGGGCACCCTGGGGTCGTGTTTGAGGTCCCTGATGGCCTTTGAGAAATCCATGGTCTTCACCTTTGTTGTGAATGGCTCTGAATCTCTGTAGGTAACTATGGAATCATCTATCCCAACGGCCTCAAGGACCATGTCGGAGTACTCCTTGATATCATGTTCCCATTCGGTACGCCCACCAACATTGTAGACCTCCCCCGGGATGAAGTTGTCCACGATATTTGCGAAGGTCCTCACAGAGTCCTCCACGTAGTCTATTATCCTTTTATGACCCTTATAGACCGTGTAGGGCTTTCTGTGCAGTGCATGATAGATGAATATGGGTATGAATCCCTTGTAGGGTGAGTACTTCTCATGGGGACCGTAGCAGTTCACGGGTCTCACACGGACTGTCTCTGTGCCGAACATCTCTGCAGAGTTCATGCACATGAGTTCACCGGCCCACTTGGTTATGGCATAGTCGTTCATCTGGTAGGTATCGCTGATGGGGTTTTTGACCATGACATCCTCACTCATCACTCCACTGTAGTCCCCATAGACCTCTGCAGAGGAGAAGAATATCATTCTGAAGCCCAGTTTCTCCTGCATCCGCAGCATGTGCTTTGTACCTATCACGTTGGTCTTCCAGAGGTTCTCATAGTAGTCCTCGCCGTTCCAGCGGCCATACTCAGCCGCCAGGTGGTAGACGTAGTCGAATCTGTCATCCTCAAAGATCCTTTCAACCTGCCTGTACTCCCTCACATCGGCCCTCATGTAGTCCTCGCGTTCTGTGTGCATGAGGTCAACCGCCAGGACCTCGTGGCCCCTGTTCCTGAGTTCATTGACAAGGTTTGTGCCTATGAATCCGGCGCCACCGGTTACGAGTATTCTCTGAGTTTCCATATCAGCATCACTCCATATTATCTCAGTAATCACCTTTTAGAATAAGGTTCAACCTAACATGATGTCCTGATGAACCAATGACATGGATCTTCTTCAGGCCTCAAACATCCATGCCCTCCTTTTTAACTCAAACTAATATTAATTCGCAGCATATAAATATTTCAATGTGGATGTGCTCCCACCATGTCCTATGAGATCCTCTCAGCAATGGAGACCCCATCCCTTGAATAGATGACCCTGTACCCTGAGGGGATCTCTGTTTTACCGGTCGAGAATATGTAGTAGTATGGTTTAAGTTCATAGAAGTACCTGAGGCTCATTTCCCGCATCTGATGGTGGATTATCCTTGTGAAGACGTAGTGATTCATGTACCATGTGAAGGCAGGACCCCTGTCGGAGGCTATAACCCTGTCCCTGTATGATGGGTCATGGTCCATGAGCCAGGCGGCTGCCTCCTTCTCAGCCTTAACTGTACCATCCTCATGGGGCATCCCCGCAGTGTAATGGAGTGCCGATGAGACCATCAGTATTGCGATGGCGGCAGAGAGAATGGTTGAAGCCCTCATGGATCTGATTGAAGCTGACAGCTGGTTCACTGAGAGGGATATTGAGTAGGCGAGGGGTGGCAGGACAGTTATGATGTACCTGTCAACCTTTACCGGATGGAAGCTGTGCATGTAGAGGTAGGCCAGGAACCAGACCGCCATTGCAAGGTTCAGGTCGATGTTATCAGTCTCCCCCCTCATCCACAGGATTGAAAGCGCCCATATGAGTATAAGGACCTCACTCAGTGCAAATGATAGTCTTCCAAAGGCTACTATGAGTACTGCGGATATTAAAATGAATAATATCTTCCTTTCAGAGTTATGAATGGATATCAGGTCCCTGTTCCTCCATATGAGTGCGATCAGTCCTGCTGCTATGATGGCCAGTATTATGAATCCTGTGACTGTCGGTCCGGAATAGGACGGATTTATCACTCCCAGGTAATAGGATGGTGAGGGTATGGCTGAGATGTACTCTGGAAGGTGCCTGAGGTAGTAAAGGGTGTCGGTACTGTAGCCAGGGTTTAGGGAGGTGGCTGAACCTGTGACTGTGGATGATAACTGTTTCGTGAAGGGCAGGGGTGTTCTGGTGTAACTGTAGAATAAGTAGCCGAATGGGATGTAGAGTAGGACTCCCAGCACGATCCCCTTACCTATATCCGGCAGCTTTGATCTGAGGGATGGATCAGTCAGTATTATGACTGCCAGGGGGAGGAGCATGAGACCAGATGTGTACCTTGTGAGGAATGCAGCCATTGAAACCGGAAAGGCAAGGTAGTAGAACCGGCTGTCATGCCTCCTTGCAAGGAGTGCAAGATAAACCGCCCATATGGACAGTACCATTGCAGGAACATCCAGGGCTCCGGTTGCTGCCCATGCCAGGATCAGACTGAAGGAGGCCAGTGAGATAGCGCCTGCCAGGCTCTCCATTTCACTGAACCTCAGGCGCAGCAGAAGGTACATGCCGCTGATTCCAAGAACATAGAAGGCTGCTGCAGCTGCAAATACTGTTCTCTCACCGGTGAAGCCCAGCCTGAACAGGATTGACAGGATGGCAGGGAAGAATGGGGGAAGGTAGAGGGCATCCCCGGGGCCCAGATGAGCCATCTTCATGGCATTGTTAACATAGAGGAATATGTCCATGTAGTAGATTCCTATGCCTGTCTGTAGCTGGAACAATTTAAGGGCCATGAACAATGTAAAGGCCAGTAAAACCGTGTATATTATGATATCCATCTTTTTAGTCTTTGATATCATGTGAAACGCCCCATATGGACCCTGTGTATCAGATGTCCTGTAAATTTTATAGGATCATGTCCTGAGAACCGTCCTTCATAAACTTCATTGCTACCCTCTATAGATCTGTCATAGGTATAAATAAATATCATTCAAACCCCCAGAGATTTGGTGTAAACACAGCTAAGAACATATAAATGCTAAATATCATTCAAACCCCCAGAGATTCAATCACATTTTTTAAATCCTGCTTCATTTTTTCCATGCTGAACTCCTCTTCAGCCATCCTCCTGGCATTTTCACCCATCCTTACAAGTTCATCCTCTGGTAGGGATTTAAACGTTTCTATACCCCTCAAAAGGTTTTCAGGTCTGTTGTCATCAACGACAATGCCACATTCATATTTTCTAACCAGATCTGCAGCATCCCCCACGTCAGTTGTTAATATGGGTCTGCCCATGGCTGCATATTCAGCGAATTTTGTTGGAGCAGCGACTTCAGCAGATTTATGTGGTGGCCTTGGAAGAACCAGGACATCACAGGCCCCATAGTAATATTTAACCTCATCAAAGGGGACCCTTGGCAGGTATAATTCATTATGGGATCTCACCGTGTTTCTTGAGAACCCCACATAAAGAAACTGAAGGTCATCATCATCAATACGCCTGCCTGTTTCAATGAGATTATCCACACCCTGCCATTTACTATCAGCACCGATGTATCCAAATGTTAACCTGTTCTCCAGACCCAGATCTGACTTCACCCTATCTGTTTCCTCCTCATCCAGGGGGCTGAAGAGATCCAGATCCGTGGCGTTGGTTACATAGTACAGCTTTCTACCTGGAATCCCCCTTTCCCTTAGATCCTCCATCATTGAACTGGAGACACAGATTATCCTGTCAGCAGCCCGGAAGCTCAGTGAAGAAACGATGCTATAATAAATTTTACTCAGAATACCCGGCTCATACAATTCCCTTTCACTTATAAGATCCCCATGATTATCCAGTACAATGGGAATCCCCCTTATCCTCGATAGGGATGATATGAAGGCTGAAGGCGCCAGGTTACAGAAAAGCAGATCGTAACTATCGCGTGAAATATTAATAAGGTGCTTGAGATGAACAGTGATGGGAGAAACCCTCATGACCGAGTACTTAAAGGGTGGTTCAAATGACAGCTCATGTCTGCTGTAGAAACTGTAAAAGCATAATTCAACTTCATGCCCCAGCGAAGACAGAATTTCCGCCTGCCTCTTTATCCGCATCCACATTGAAGAATTTTCATCAGGTGTTCCGATGATAACACTTAAAATCCTCATTATATCACAGTTCTAACCTTTTACTGGTAGGGGAGTCACATACATCAGAGATGTATTAGCTTGATGATCAATCAAACATAAGCCAAAGGGGTTAATAAAGTTTACAGAAACCTGGGTGGACGGCACATTTAATCCAAACCAGATCATCTAACAGTCATTGTCTATAAATGACAGGATGACACTGAAATAAACAGCCATTGGGGATTCATATCCCGCTGATCCCCATCCATTCAGATTAAAGGCTCTGTACCCTAAAAGTGACCTGTGAACTGATGGATATGCACTCCATTTACTGGCAGGAGGTCGTGTGTCCAACATGGCAAGGGCTGTTAATAGCATTTCATGATTCATAGATGCGCATGTGTTCCTCCACGCAGCGTTCAAGTGAAAATTTTTCCACGAGCCTCCTTGAGGCCCTCCCCATGGATGCCCTCAGGTCCTGGTTAAGGGAGAGTTCAATTATCCTCTCAGCCAGTTGATCCTGAGAAGCCGGGGACACCAGGAATCCATTCACACCCTCAATGACCTGTTCATCCACTGCACCCACATCTGTCGCGATTACCGGTTTACCCATGGCCATGGCCTCCAGAATTGATATGGGAGTTCCCTCAGCAATTGAAGGAAGCACAAAGATGTCAGAGGCTGCGAGCAACTCAGGTATGTCCTCCCTCCTACCCAGGAATTTCACCGCATCCTTAATTTCAAGTGAACTCACCATCTCCCTGAGTTTGCGGTAATATTCCCCCTGGCTTTCAGGAACATCACCCACCACAAGTAATCTGAAATCCCTCACAGATTTCAAAACCGATGGAACAGCCTTCAGGAGGTACTCATACCCCTTGATGGGATTTATATTGGCAATGCAGACTGCTACAGTATCTGATGGAGACAGTCCAATGGATTCTCTGATATGATCACGTCTATCACTGTAAAGTGACGGGCTGAACCTTTCAAGGTCAACTGGTTCATATATGACTGTGTACCTATCACCCTCCGAGAGATAGTATGTGGCAAGTCCCTCGGCAATCACAACAATTTCGTCGGCGATGAACCTCACAATGGGCATCATGATCCCCAGAACCACTGGAGGGTAGAGGGAACTCATAAGGTGCCACACAACCTTCCTTCTGCAGATGAATCCTGCCAGAGCAGCCTGGAAGTTCAGAACACCATTCACATGAACCACATCTGCACGGGTCCTCCTTATTATCATTATCATCTGAATGACAGTTAGTGGAACGCTCAGGACCCATATCAAATTCTTAATTACATCACCAAATCCCCTGAACTCCCTGAGGCCCGGCATGAAGAACCCCTCAAATTCAAGACCATGAGTCCTTACGTATTCCTCCAGGGGATTATCATGCCCTGATGGTGCGCATACCACAGTCTCCACTCCCCTGGCAAGAAGTTTCTCAGCAACCGAAACAACCCTAACCTGGGGTCCGCCGATATAATTCTGCATAACAACGTTAATAACCCTCATCGGAGCACCTCAGATATCTGAATGGTAGCATCAGCGACCCTCCAAGGGCAAATCATCAGATAATGACGGGAATTCCCCTCTGATCTCTGAAGCCCTCCTGGCTGCCATGTAATCCTCAGGATTTCTGTAAAGATCCTCCACCCTCCCTGAGAGTTCCCCGTTGCAAACGTCATCCAGATCTATGATTGCATTCCTCCCGAAACCCGCATCCTCCACAAGCGCCCTGTTTTTAGCTGCATACTCAACTATAATTTCAGGCACATCATTCAGATATGCAAAGAGGGCTGCATGGAACTTCATGGCCACGAATGCATCACATGATGCCACAGCAGCAATGGTTTCGCGTGGATCAGGTCTGTAGTCCTCCACACGGACCCTATCATCGTTAACCTCCCTGGCTATCCTCATTGATATCCTCCTATCATCATTGGGTTCCCTCCCATTGAATATGAAGAGCCTGGCGGTGTTTTCATCGTCCAGTGCCAGCCAGCTGCGTATTGCATCGGCAAAGGCCCTCACCAGGAGTTCATCCTTCTTTCCATCCCCCCCATATATCCTGAAGTAGGGCATGGCTGAGACTCCAAGCAATCCCCTCTTTCTCCTCCTTTTTTCATATTTAAGAAAGAATGACAGATCATGAGAGAGTTCAGCCCTCTCATTAACTCCCATTTCAGAGAGCACCCTCATGGAATTTGAATCCCTTACAACTATTTTACTGGCAAGTCTACAGGTGTTCTTAATTAGAAATTTGCTCCACCGGTGAACGGGTCTCTCAATACCAACTCCCATGAAGTAAACTCTTTTACGCGTTAATCTTGCAGTCAGTGTCATGATTAATATCTGAGCCAGCCTCATGATCCTTGAGGATGTCTTTCCATAATCAAAGAAGTGTGTCCCCCCTCCAAGTATAACCATGGAGGACCTCAAAAATGCCATCAGAAGTGCTGGTGATATTCCCGGTGGTACGATCCTCACATCCAGGTCGCCGGGCAGAAAGGGTTCTGATGCTGCTGTTATATTGAATCTCACATCGCTGAGTGTCTCCTTGAGTCCATCGAGGAGTGAATAAAGCATCGCATCGTCTCCCGTGTTATTCCATCCATAGTATCCCATCACAAGTACATCCATATCAATCCATCCTCCAAATCAGAAGCGGGACCCGATCTATATCAACGATATTACCTTGGCTGTAGGTGTTAATGTGCATTAACCTTGAGGTCGGTTGAAATCAGGGCTCCCTGTGCTGTGGTCAGGGCTCTCACCTGATACTTTCAGCGACTTCATTGAACTGTATTGCCGGCACCAATATTTAATTAACTGAAAAGCCCAGAGCTATTGTTAGGTAACCATGATATACCAGCATACCTAACTGAAAAGCGTAAAGCTATTGTTAAGTAACCATGATATACCAGCATACCTAACTGAAAAGCGTAAAGCTATT
>NZ_JBNASF010000027.1:0-18804 GCF_049720995.1 Methanothermobacter sp. | reverse complement strand
CTGGTGAAGGGTGCTGTGGCAACCTTGGATATTATAGCTAGGGCTGTGATAAGTAACACCAACATAGATAATGTGGCGAATGTTTCCAGTGATGTATACAACCCGAATCCTAATAAGAACGCCACTGCAACTATTACAGTCAAGCCAGCATCTAATCTTAAAATTAAGAAGACAGCTGACAGGAGAGCAGTACGCCTGGGACAGAATGTGAAGTTCATCATCACAGTAATAAACAGTGGCCCAGACACGGCTTTAAACACCACAATCAGGGACATACTTCCTGACTCAATGAGGTACATATCCTCCAGAGCCACAGCAGGATCCTACAACCATGCAGCTGGAACATGGGTCATAGGTGATCTTCCAGCGGGTCAAAAAGCCATCCTTGAAATTATAGTTCAGATGGTGAGGAGAGGGGCCTTTATCAACACGGCAACTGTGAGTTCAAGTTCACAAGTAGAGACCAACGATACCTCATACGTTAAAATAGATGTCACAGATAAAGCAGGACCAGGACCATCACCAGTCCCCCATCATAAAATTCCAATGAAACCAACAGGAATCCCCATATTTGCACTTGTTATGGGGGTTATAACTGTGGCAGCGGGTTCATTAATTTCAAGAAGAGGATAATCATATCCTTTTCTCATCCTTTTCTATATAAACGGATTTTATGTATTTTCCACTGCGTTTAAAGACCTCACCATCATCCATAACAACCTCCCCACCAACCAGGGTCATCACGGCTTCCCCGCGGTACCTGAAACCCTCAAAGGGAGTGTAATGAGCTCTGCTGTAAAATTCATCACCTCTTATAACACCCTCCCGCCGCATATCAATAACGGTGAAATCTGCATCCATACCCTCAACTATGAATCCCTTAGATCTCAACCCGAAGATCCTCGCGGGCCCCTCAGCGAGCATCCTCCTGATGGTTGAAAGCCATATCCTCTTCTCCGCTACCATGGTGAGTAGAAGTTTAAGTGCAACCTCAAGGTTAGGTATTCCTGGCGGGGAATCCCAGACACCCTCCTCCTTCTCAGGGATGGTGTGAGGCGCATGGTCAGTGCCAATGATATCGATACGATCCAGAAGTGATGGAGATAGACCTTCAACAGCTGGTCTAAGGGGAGGATTTGTCTTTGCAAGGGTACCGAACCTCTTAAGGTACTTGGAGTTCAGGAGGAGGTGGTGGGGTGTAACCTCACACGTCACATGCCCCCTGAATGGCTCAATGAGTTCAAGGGCCCTTCTGGTGCTGAGGTGACATACATGCAGAGGGTGCTGGTGATGGTGTGAGACTGCAAGGACCTCCGAAACTGAGACCTCCTCTGCAAGGGGCGGTCTTGCAAGTGAATAGGTGAAGGGGTCATTGCTTCTCTGAAGATCCTTTAATGAATGCTCTATTAGTTCTCTGTGTTCACAGTGGACGGTTACAGGTACAGATGAGCCGATTTCCCTCAACCTCTGAAAGAGGAGGTCAAGTTCCATGACCCCGGTGGATTCCATGAAGACCTTGAATGATGCCGGACCATATACGAGTATCTTCCCAATCTCTGAGGGGTCAGAGTAACCCGCATGCAGGCCAAAGTCAACTATGCTCTTACGCTCACCTATCTCTATTTTCCTCTTGAACTCAGATGCTGTGTCGGTGGGTGGAAGTGTATTGGGCATGTCGATAACTGTTGAAAAGCCTCCATGAGCTGCGGCCATTGAACCTGTCCTGAAGTCCTCCTTGTACTCAAGCCCAGGGTCCCTGAAGTGCACATGGGCATCTATGAGCCCAGGGAGCACATGATAACCCCGAAGGTCAATCCTCTCAGATGCATCAATTCTCCCACGGGTTATCTTCACTATCTTACCATCATCAACACCTATATTGAAGGTTCCCCTCTCGGTTCTGCAGTTCTCAATGAAGAGGTCAACTGGCATGCTATCATCCACTTAAATTATTTACCCCCGGCTTTATATTAATTAACATGCCTTCAGAGAAATTTCTAGGGAGTGTAATTGAGAGGGACCTTGAACTCATCAGGGCGGATGCTATTAATAAACCGGAATACGGTGACCATGCATCTGAACCCGGCATCATGGCAGACTTCACAGAGTACTCACCCTTTCACAGGGGCCACAGGCACTGCATGCTGGAGGCCAGGAAGCTCAGACCAGACGCCCTCTTTGTGGCTATCATACCGGGGCCCCTTGAGAGGAGTGGAAGGGGCGTACCCTACATAATGACCCGCCAGGCAAGGGCAGAGATAGCCATCAGGGCGGGGGCTGATATAGTGGTGGAGGGCCCCCCAATGGGTGTTATGGGTTCAGGTCAGTACTCCATCTGCCTTGCGAGGATGTTCAGGGCCCTCGATACTGACTGGATACCCCGCGGCTACAGGCCGGTTGATGGATTTGATGAGGTCCTTGAAAGGATCAGAAGGGGCCACAGGGTTGTGCCAAGGCCCTACAGGATAGTGGACCTTGACACCTCTGAGACCGTACTTGAGGGTAAACTTGAGGAGGACAACTATGTCATAACATCCCTTGCGGGGGCCCTCGGGAGGATTGGATTCAACTTCAGAAACAGGTTCATGTTCATAAGGAGACTTGAGGGTGTGAGCGGAACCAGAATACGGGATGCAGTATCCAGGGGCGAAATTGGTGAAGTCACACATATGCTTCCCCCTGAGACGGTTGAGGTCCTTGAAAGGGAAATCTCGGAGGGAAGGGCACCCCTGCATGATCTGAGGCTCTCGACAGGGATACTCAGAAACGCAAACAGCCTTGAAATTGATGAACTTAAGGTTCTCAACCTCTTCGATGATGTAACAGCATCTGCAATCGTAAGGAAAAGACCATACCGTTCACTTGCTGAGGTCGAGGAGGCCATACCCCCATCATTCAGCAGACACCACAGGCAGCGCATAATCTCGGTTCTTGAGGCAAAGGTTCATAAGGGACTGGTCCATAAATATATAGAAAATTATCCATCTGTAATTCGAATTCTTGCATTTAAGGATAAAGAGATCCTTGAAGAATTTAAGGATAGAATACCACACAGGAGGCTAGAGATATGGCAGTGAATAAAGGAGACTTTATAAAAATTGAATTCACAGGCAAGGTCAAGGAGACCGGTGAGGTCTTTGACACAACAGACGAGGAAGTGGCTAAGGAGGCCGGACTTCAGATAAAGAAGACCTTTGGTCCCATACCAGTCGTTGTTGGAGGTGGACACCTCATAAAGGGTCTTGACGAGGCCGTTATTGGAATGGAGGAAGGCGAGGAAAAACACGTTGAGATTGAACCGGAGGACGCATTCGGTAACAGGGACCCTAAACTTGTCCAGCTCATACCCATGGGTGAATTCAAGAGGCAGGGAATAAAGCCCTACCCGGGGATGCCACTGACCGTTGAGGGACATGAGGGCAGGGTCCTTAACGTCTCGGGTGGACGCGTGAGGGTGGACTTCAACCATGAACTTGCAGGTAAAACCCTCGAATACGATCTGAAGGTTAAGGAGATAATCAAAGATGATGTTGAAAAGGTAAAGAGCATGATCCAGCTCCACTACCCCTCCCAGAACATGGACATTGACAAGACAGAGGTTGAAATAGATGATGGACGTGTGAGGATCTGCATGGATGAGATGACACGATTTGATAACAGGCCCTACATGGATGTTACCCTCACAAGGTTCAGGATAGCGAAGGACATCTGGGAGAACATTGAGGGTGTCAGTAAGGTTGAATTTTCTGATGTATTTGAGAAGAGGGAGGAAGAGACTGCGGAGGATTCAGAGGAATAACCTCCTCAGAATCCACCATGGTTGTTTCCCTTAACTATCCTTTCAGGGCACCTGGGATTCTGGATTTGACTGGATTGCTTCTTCTATTCCCATTTCACTGATGTTCCGGTATCAGAACTCACCTTTTCCCAAAAATTATTAGGACCCCTGAAGATAACAGTATATATGGATCCCGAGAGAGATGCGCTCAGGATAGCACTCTATTATGCAATCTTCAGCCTTCTATGGATACTCTCATCAGACCACATCCTATATCTCATAGCAAAGCCCCCTCTGCTTGTCCAGCTCTCAATCATCAAGGGATCCCTCTTCATACTACTGACATCACTTTTTCTTTTTGCGGTTCTGCGCCTCTACCTGCGATCACTGAGTGATAAGGAGAAGTCACTGAGGATCAGTGAAAGGAAGTTCAGGTCACTGTTCATGGAACTCCCGGTTGGGGTGGTCCTCATGGATGCCGATGGGAAGATACTGTAGTCGAATCCCACCATCCTGGAGATTTTCAGGCAACCGGCAGACAACAGATTTATAGGTGACTCCACAAGGACCTTGCAGATTTCAGAAAAAGTCAGGAGTTCATGATAAGACAGGGGGGTGGATAGATACGGGTACTCATAAGAAGGATTGATGGGTATTTCCTGGGAATCTTTGAGGATATCACCGATATAAAGAGGTCAGAGGAGACAGCAAGAAGGTCACTCGAGGCCAACAGGACACTCCTATCAGAACTCCACCACCGTGTCAAGAATAACCTTCAGATCATCTCAAGCCTCATAAACCTCCAGGCACGGGGAATGGATCAGGATTTCTGTGAACTCATGAGGGCTCTGCAGCTTCGGATAAGGGCGATGGCCCTGGTCCATGAGCTCCTTCTCTCCAATCCAGAGGCCAGCACAGTAGACTTTGCATCCTACACAGAAAGGCTCATATCCTACCTGCGCGACATGCACAGGTCCGGTGTCCAGATTGAGGTGGACATTGTTGATGTGAAATTCGGCATTGAAACGGCAGTCCCGCTGGGACTCATTCTAAATGAACTTGTATCAAACAGCCTGAGGCATGCATTCGATGATGGCGGAACCATCAGGGTATCCCTCGAGGATACAGGTAATGCCTTCCTTCTCAGGGTCAGTGATAATGGGAGGGGCCTTCCAGAGGGCTTCAGCCTTAAGGAAAACGCGGGCCTTGGCCTGGATCTTGTTGGGGGCCTTGTGAGCAGCTTGACGGGACACTCACATTTGAGTCGGCCGGGGGCACATCATTCATGATAGAGTTCAGGGAACCCAGATACCCCAGGAGGGTTTAGGTGGATATCCTTGTCCCAAGGAATCTGATTATCCTCTCAGGGTCATTCATGAGTATCCTGAGCACGTTTTCAGAGCTGCCATAGTATGGTGCAAGGTACACACTGTAAATCAGGTATGATAGAACAGCAAGGATAGCCAGGATTATGATGATGGCAATGAGTATCTTAACCCCTAGACCCATTCCCTTCCTTTTCTCTTCACCGACCTCAACCCGCTCCCTGAACAGTTTATCGGCACACCTCTCACAGTAATTCTTCCCTCCAAGCTTCAGACGGCACTCCTCGCAGAGTATCCTCCCGCATATGATGCATGATGCCACACCTTCACGTTCAGGGTGTCTGTCACAGTTCAAATGACCACCTCGGATCAATCCCTGCCGGGCCAGGTAACTATACGGGGGGCCTCAACACCTTCAACCCGCTCCCTTATGAACTCCGGCCATTTATCAGTCTCAAAGCCCTTCTGGGCCAGAAAACCATATATCCACCTTGAAAGACCTATACCTGTGCATCCGGTCCATATGTTCATGTTACGGGCCTCCCTGATTGAGAATCCCTCAATGAAGTGTGTCCCGTGGACATTGGCAGATACAACCGCCACTCCCTTCTCCTGACCTGGTAGTGAGAGCCTCATCTCATATTTGGGGACATCAGGAAACTCTATTCCCCTCTCCTCAACCCTTCTGCCCTCAAGGTAGAATGGGTCATCCCCCACCTCTGTGTACCATTCAAGTTCCAGTTCATCGGCGGCGTCATATGAGAGTTCAACGGTGCGGTCGCGTATCTCCTCGGTGTCCCTGGGGGATGCCAGCCATACAAGTTCTATCCTCTGGAACTCATGGACCCTGTCAAGGCCCTTGGCTCCCCCTGCCTCCCACCTGTAGGTCCAGCCGCTCCTGTCAAAGAACTTTATGGGGAGGTCATCCAGATTCACCACCTCATGTGAGAGGAACTGGTAGAATGGTTCGCACTGGGCCGGTGCAATTACGTACCCCGGATCCTTCAGACCCCTCTTGAGGAGGTCCATGGGCACCTCCCTGTTTATGATGAGTTGATTCTTGAATTCCTCAAAGGTTTCAGGGTCCCTGCTTGGTGCGCTGCAGTAGTACATCCCCTCAGGCAGGCCCTCAAGGTACCTCATCCTGTTCATAACATCAAGGGGTATGAGTTTTGGGAAGAGGCACTCAACGAATCCCAGGGGCTTCACTATCCTTTCAATCAGGAACTCCTCCAGGGCACGGTGCAGGGCGGTTATCTGGGGCCCGTAGAACCACTGTCCACGCCCTGGAAATTTTTTAACCCACCCTAGTCTCATGGCCTCCTCTGTGGGGTCTCCATCAAAGAAGAACTCCCTTTTTTCGCTTCTTGCAACTATTTCACCGGGGGTTGCCCTTGTGACCCTGGTTGTGAGGTCCTGTGAGGATTCAACGAGGCCGAGGGCGTGCTTCACGACCCTGTCCACAACGTGTTTCCTGAGGTCTGACTCATCAAGGGGCTGGAATCTCACCCTTATGGTGTTCTCTGAGATATCTGCGTCCTCCACGAATGGCAGCTCCCTGAGGCCTGGGATTTCTGATACCCCAGGGGCATCCATTTCAAGTGTGTAGTCCTCCACCTTCACACCCCTCACACCGACCCTGTAGCGGGGCCCAAGGAGCTGTCCCAGGGGCTTTCTGAGTCTCAGAAGACCATCATGGGCCCTGACACGTCTTCCTGATTCCATCTCAATTTTCAGTGTGTCTCCACTGAGCTCCCATGATTTTACATGTGAAGCCTCATCCTCCTGACCCTCAGGGACTCCCCTCCTGAGAAGGTCTTTTTCCGCCTCTTTCAGAAACTCTTCAATGTCCTTTTCTGCCTCTGGAACCTCTTTGCTGAGTTTTATTATTCCCTTAAGTTTGAACTTCATCCAATCACCACATGCTTCTGATTCAACCGGTTCATTCATTCTCTGATTTAAAGCCCATCATTTTTTCGACTATCATCTCGGAGAATATGAGGTCATCTGCCGTGTTCAGGGCTGTTCCGATGGAATCTGATTCCATGGTGAATCTTACCTTTGATCCTTCAATTTCAGATTCAACGTATGATCTGTTTTCGGGTTCGAGTGCCTTCATAACTATCCTGGCTTCCTCCCCTGATTCGTATTCCGCTTCTATGGTTACTGATATCCTCATTCCAGTCCTCCATACTGACGCTATACTCTCATTCCACTTAGCTCTCCATTGAGGCTATCCTCTCGGAGATTTCTCTTATGGCCCTGAAGGCAGCCGATTCTGGATGCATTGCAAGGGGCTCGCCCCTCATGTCAGCCACCACAACGGTTTTATCCGAGGGTACACAGCCAAGGACGTCAATTCCAGCCGCCTCCAGCCTTTCACGCATGAATTCCTCATCCTCCTTTCCCGAGACCTTGTTGATTATGGCCATTATTCTCTTAACCCCGATATCGGCTGCGAGTTTCTTTATCCGGGATGCTGTTTCAAGTGATTTGAGGCCGGGTTCAACAACCACCACCATAAGATCAACGGACTCTGCGGTCCTCCTTCCAAGGTGCTCTATTCCGGCCTCCATGTCAAGGATCACCATCTCATCCTTTCTGAGTATCAGGTGACGGAGCAGGGCCTTGAGGAGCACTGAGGCAGGGCAGACACACCCATCACCACCATGCTCCACTGTACCCATCACCATCACCCGGAGGCTGGGTCGTCGGGGGTGCTGGATGGAGAGTGAATCTGGAAGGTCACTTATCCTTGGGTTGAGCTTGAAAACCTCACCAAAGGATGAACCTGGCTCTGCTCCAGTCCGCTCCCTTATAATGTCCCTCATCCGGGATATGGGTGTTATCTCCTCACTTATACCTATGCTGGATGCAAGGTTCATGTCGGGGTCGGCGTCAATGGCAAAGACCCTGAATTTCCCAGAGAATATGCAGGCAAGGGTGCCGGCTATGGTTGTCTTGCCCACCCCACCCTTACCGGTTATGGCTATCTTCATGATGACACCATGGAAACTTTTAAAAACCATCCCTGCTAATTATATGTATCCTTATATTTTTCAGGTTGGATTTATTAACTGTTTGGCTTTCAAGACAATATTTATTAATGGTTACCGAGATACTCATTTCATAGTTATTCTCATGGACATGATTACAGGAGGATTATTCATGGTTCGTGCATACACAAGAAGAGAGTACATCAAGAAGATTCCAGGTTCAAAGATAGTTCAATATGATATGGGTAACCTCTCAGCTGAATTCCCGATTTCACTGAGCGTTGCTGTTAAGGCACCAACCCAGATAACCCACAATGCCCTGGAGGCAGCCAGGATAGCCTCAAACCGTTACATGCAGAGGAAGGCCGGTAGGATGGGTTACCACCTCAAGATAAGGGTCTACCCCCATCACATAGTCCGTGAAAACCCCATGGCGACAGGGGCAGGGGCTGACCGTGTCCAGGACGGTATGAGGAAGGCATTCGGGAAACCGGTGAGCACTGTGGCCCTTGTTAAGAAAAACCAGAAGATAATCACAATCGAGACAAACAAGAAGAACTTCAAGGATGCCAAGGAAGCTCTAAGAAGGGCTGCAATGAAGTTCCCTGTTCCATGCAGGATTGTGATTGACAGGGGCGAGGAACTCGTAAAATAAAATTCTAATTTTTTTTCACATTCACATTTTTAAGACACCAACTAGTTCAGGGGATAAAATGGTTAAGTATGTGGCGTTTTTTGAGGAACTCGGTAAGGATGATGTGGGAATCGCCGGCGGAAAGGGTGCAAACCTGGGTGAACTTACACAGGCGGGCATACCGGTTCCCCCGGGGTTCGTGGTGACAGCGGCAACCTATGACAAGTTCATGACAGACACGGGACTACAGCCCATTGTAATGGACATGCTTGAAAGCCTTGACGTCAATGATACAAAGGAACTGCAGAGGGTATCCGCTGAGATAAAGGATATAATAACATCCACAGAGATACCCGAGGATATACAGACACTCATAATAGAATCATACAATGCACTCTGCCAGAGAATAGGAAAGGATGATATGTACGTTGCCATACGTTCCTCAGCCACAGCAGAGGACCTCCCCGAGGCATCATTCGCTGGTCAGCAGGACACCTTCCTCAACATAAGGGGCGCCGAGGATGTCATGGATTATGTCAGGAAGTGCTGGGCATCCCTGTTCGAGGCAAGGGCCATCTTTTACAGGGAGGAGAACAACTTCGACCATTCCAGGGTTTACATAGCGGTTGTTGTCCAGGAGATGGTTGATGCTGAAAAGGCAGGGGTCATGTTCACTGTCCACCCATCAACAGGGGAGGATAAGATCCTCATTGAGGGGTCATGGGGTCTCGGTGAGGCTGTTGTTTCAGGTTCAGTGACCCCCGATACCTACTGGGTTGATAAGAACACAGGTAAACTCCTTGAGTTCACTGTTGGTGAGAAGAACGTGATGTTCACAAGGGAGGATGGAAGGACAGTGAAAAAGGAGGTCCCCCCTGAACTTCGAAACAGGAGGGTTCTCTCTGATGAGGAGATAGCTGCCCTTTCAGAGATGGGCAGAAGGATACAGGATCACTATGGCTCACCACAGGATACCGAATGGGCCATAATGGATGGGGAGGTTTACATGTTACAGTCAAGGCCCATAACAACCCTAGGGGAAGCCGTGGAGGAAGGAGAGGTCAAATCAAGGGATGTGATACTCAGGGGTCTCGGGGCAAGCCCTGGCCTTGCATCAGGCAAGGTCAAGATAATAAGGGAGATCCATGAACTGGACAAGATACAGGCTGGCGACATCCTGGTCACGGTCATGACAACCCCTGACATGGTGCCTGCAATGAAGAGGGCCAGCGGTATAATAACAGATGAGGGTGGTGTCACCTGTCATGCTGCGATAGTATCAAGGGAACTTGGAATACCCTGTGTTGTTGGTACAGGCAATGCAACCGGGGTTCTCAGTGAGAACCAGGTTGTCAGCATCGATGGTAATAAGGGACTCGTCTACGAGGGCCGCGTTGTGGAGGAGGAGAAGAAGGAGTCTGCCCCGGAATCCGTGACCGTGGAATCACCCATACTTACGGTTACAGAGGTCAAGGTTAATGTGAGCATGCCCGAGGCTGCAAGGAAGGCCGCAGCAACAGGTGCAGATGGTGTTGGACTTCTGAGGACCGAACACATGATGCTCACAACCGGCGTCCACCCAAGGAAGTTCATAGAGGACGGACGTGAGGATGAACTTGTCAGGATCCTCGCAGAGAACATCCTCAAGGTTGCAGATGAATTCTACCCACGCCCCGTATGGTACAGGACCCTTGACGCCCCCACAGATGAATTCAAAACCCTTGAGGGTGGTGAGAATGAACCCTACGAACACAACCCAATGCTGGGCTGGAGGGGTATACGCAGGGAGCTGGATGAGCCGGAGATCCTCAGGGCAGAGTTCAGGGCCATAAAGAAACTCCATGAGCAGGGCTACACCAACATAGGCATAATGATACCCCTCGTACAGCACCCTGATGAACTCAGGAAGGCCAAGAGGATAGCAGAGGAGGCGGGTCTCAGGCCCCACAGGGACGTTGAATTCGGTATCATGGTGGAGACACCTGCAGCCGCACTTATAATCGAGGACTTCATTGCAGAGGGTGTGGACTTTGTGAGCTTCGGTACAAATGACCTCACCCAGTACACCCTTGCAATAGACAGAAACAACGAGCACGTGGCAGACCTCTACACGGAGGGTCACCCTGCGGTCCTCAAACTCATTGAGAGGGTTATAAAGAAATGCAATGAGGCCGGGGTTAAAACCAGCATCTGTGGCCAGGCAGGAAGCATCCCGCGGATAGTTGAGAAACTGGTGGAGCTCGGGATAAGCAGTGTATCCGCCAACACAGATGCGGTTGCCGAGGTTAGGAAGACGGTTGCAAGGGCAGAACAGAGACTACTCCTTAAGGCGGCAAGAAAACTTCTCTAAAACCTTTTTTCACATAATTTTGCTGGGCGTAAAAATGGATGAAAAGGGCCTCCCTGAGGAAAGGGTCCTCGAAATTCTTGAGGAATTCAGGTCAAGGGACATGACCTACACCTCAGGCAGAATACTTGGATCCATGTGCACATCATCACACCCCCTTGCAAGGAGGGTTTACTGTGACTTCCTGGAGTCCAACCTTGGCGACCCAGGGCTCTTCAGGGGAACCAGGGAGCTGGAATCCTGTGTTATAGGGATGCTGGGGGAGCTCCTGTCAGAACCCGCTGCAGCTGGCCACATAATAACAGGGGGCACCGAGGCCAACCTCATGGCCATGAGGGCTGCCAGGAACATGGCGGGAGCGGATAAACCCGAGATAATCGTCCCTAAATCCGCCCATTTCTCCTTCAGAAAGGCATCGGATATAATGGGTCTTGAACTCAGGGAGGCGGAGCTGGACAGGGACTACCGTGTTGATGTGGGGTCTGTCAGGGAGATGATATCAGATAACACCGTGGCCATCGTTGGGGTTGCAGGGACCACTGAACTCGGGAGGATAGACCCCATAGCGGAGCTCTCAGATATCTGCATTGAGGAGGGCGTCCATCTCCATGTGGACGCGGCATTCGGGGGATTCATAATACCTTTCTTAAGGGATGCAGGTTTCAAACTCCCTGAATTTGACTTTAAACTACCGGGTGTCTCATCCATCACCATAGACCCCCATAAGATGGGCCTTGCCCCGATACCAAGTGGCTGCATACTCTTCAGGGACGAAACCTACCTCGATGCCATGAGCATAGAGACCCCCTACCTCACAGAGAAGCAGCAGTCAACGATAGTCGGCACAAGGACGGGGGCCTCTGCAGCTGCAACATGGGCGGTCCTCAGGCACATGGGACGCAGCGGGTACCGTGAACTCGCCCTGAGGGTGATGGCTGTGACCTCCAGGTTGAATGAGGGCCTTAAGGATCTGGGCTATGAACCGGTAATTGAACCGGAACTCAACATAGTCGCATTCAATCACCCATCCATGAGTCCAGAGAAACTTGCCTCCAGACTCGAGGAGATGGGATGGGCTGTCTCTGTATCAGCATGCCCACCAGCCATAAGGGTTGTTGTCATGCCCCACATCAAGGTGGAGCACATTGAACTCTTCCTTGATGATCTCAAAGCCCTTATTTAGGGATTTAAAACCAGATATTGAAGATCCTGAAACTTAAAGTGGATTCCTGATGGTAATTATGAGGATATCTGCAGCTGGTTAAAGAATGGATTCTGGATGGTGGTAATTATGAGGATATCTACACCCACAACCAGAGGTGAACTTGGGGGGCTCAGTCCCGGAGACAGTGTTATCATAGATGGCATCATATACACCGGAAGGGATGCCGCGCTCCCTAAACTTGTGGATGCCCTTAAGAGGGGTGAGGAGCCATTTGATGTGAGGGGTGCTGCGATAATGCACACGGCCGTAAGTCCGGCGGGGATAGCCCCCACAAGCAGCAACAAGGAGGACATAGAGGAGAGCATGCCCTACCTGGCATCAAGGGGGGTGCTGGTCCACATAGGTAAGGGAAAACTTAAGGATGAAACCGTCAGGGCACTCGGTGATGCTGGGGCGGTTTTCATTGTAACACCACCTGTTGCAGCACTCCTCACAAGCCGTATTAAATCAAGGAGAATCGCGGCATTCGAGGAGGAGGGTATGGAGGCCATATTTGAGCTCAGGGTTGAGGGGATACCGGGTATAGTGGCGGCAGCCGGCGGAAGGTCAGTCCACGATTGATGATCAGTTAATCCAGCCATTACTTCGTCCGGGATAGGTTCATTCTGATATTGTCATTGGAGTACTGGTATTGTGGCCTTGCAGCTGATCCTTGCGGGTCCCCACACACCCAGTATTGTCATTGGAGTACTGGTATTGTGGCTGGTCCCTGATCGGTTCATTGTTAGCTGTTCCGGTGGTGGGAGGTGACTGGCACCACCATGGCCATCTATTTTTATCTATTCTGATGGTCGTCCGAATGCAAGGTCCCCGGCATCCCCCAGCCCGGGGACTATGTAGCCCCTGTCGTTGAGTTCATCCTCAACACTGCAGGTGTAGACCTCCATATCCATTTCAAGGATCCTCTCAATGCCGGGCCTTGAGGATATAACATTGAAGAGGACGGTCCTCTCAGGGGTGCCGTGTGCCTCAAGAGCCTCAAGTATCCCCATAATCGTGTTACCGGTTGCAAGCATGGGGTCTGCTATTACCATTACCTTACCATCCAGTTCAGGGACCCTCAGATAGTCGACTGAAACATTGAAGGGGGGATCATCGGACCTGCAGGCCCCGACAATACCCTGTTCTGCCTCAGGGAAGACCCTCATAACGCCCTCTGTGAATGGTAATGATGCCCTGAGGATGCTCAGCACAACGATCCTGCTTCTATCTGTGATCTCAACACCCGAGGCAACCCCCAGTGGCGTTTCAACATCAACATTACGCCACCTGAGGGTATCTGCGAATTCATAGGCCATGTAACGGCCTATATCAGAGAGCCCCTTCCTGAAACCGGCGGGGTCAATCCCCCTCCTCCTTATACCTGTTAGAATCTCCCTTACAACAAGGTTATCTATCACCCTGATCATCGATATCACCTCCCCTCTCAATCAGCTTCTTTCCATGGGCCTGGGGCACAACCTCTATCATTGGGTTCTCAAATTTGAGGTCGAATTCGCCCCCATCAAGGAGCATGTGGAGGAAGACCGCGAGGGATGAAACCTCCGAGTGGGGCTGATTCGTCACCCCAACATTGTAATCTGCAAGCCTGTAGACCTTCCCGGGGACCCTGGCACCTCCAACCACCACGAGTTTACCTGCTGGACTTTCCCTTAAATCGGGTATAACGTCCCTCGCAGGAAGCCCGTACATTGTGAGGTGCACAACCTCCCCACCCATCTGCTTCCAGGACTCAATGACGCCCTGCCAGTTTCTCCTGTAACCCACCCTGAAGGGTCCGCCCCACCTCTTAACAACATCATCGACGCCCTCCATGAGTTTCGGGTCCTCCTCACCGCTCAGTATAACCTCAGATGCCCCAAAGGCCCTTGCGGTGAGGCACACGTGTGTTGTGATCCTTGCATCCCTTGACCTCCTGTGACCTAACCTTAAAACCCTGATATCCATTATATGACCTCCATAAATCAGTATAATAATCATGTTAACTGGATGGCTGCAACAATTCCCAGGAGACCCATCATCCTCCCAATCTCATTTGAGGCACCAAGAACATCACCTGTGCTCCAGTAGAAGTTTCTCCTTGCAGTGAATCCCATGAATACTCCCGAGGCAGCAGCCACGGCAACACCAGCAGCCCCAGGGATCCCCAGTAAGAGGTAGGCTGCGGCTGACCAGATAACCCACACAGGGGCGATCAGGGGGCTCCTGGCTGCAGCTATGAAGTGCCTTCCCGTACCACTGTCAAGGGGCCTTGAGACCAGTGCACAGCCTGTCAGGCATATCTTTGCAGAGACCTCTGAAATTAAAAGGCCCTGGAATATGATATCTGATGGAATGGAGTATATTGATGCCACTGTCAGTGAGGAGACTATGATGAGAAGTCCCAGTCCACCGGTACCGATACGGGGATCCCTCATTATCTCTATCTTCCTCTCGAAACTTCCATGGGACATGAGGGCATCCCCCATGTCTATGAGGCCATCAAGGTGGTGGAAGCCGGTGAACCATATGGCAAGGGCATAGGCGACACAGGCAACCACGGGATAGGGGAGTATGAGTGACGCTAGAAGACCTCCTGAACCCACAACGGCCCCTATCAGGGCACCAACAAGTGGCCAGTGGAGTGTGATGGAGGCCACCTCCTCAACGGTGGCATCTGAACCCACAGGAAAGACAGTTGAAAATGATATGAGACCAGCGAATTTCCTCAGAAAATCCATTAAAAACCACCATCACTCAAAAAGCCTTGACATGCAGCCTGCTATGAGCCCCGCCACCGCATCATCCACCATGGGTCCGAGTTCCCCTATCACCCCGGGTTTCTCCTCATCGTAGCGTTTGAAGTTGAATATTGCCTTGGTGCCGGCCACCTGATTCGCAACCGCCATCCCGATCACCTCATCGCTGTAGAGGTAGGCGGGATCATCTGTCAGGTCCACTCCAAGTATCCTCCTTCTTCTGATGTCATCCTCAATATGCAGTGCCGCGGCGAGGAGCACGCGGACGTTCAGATCCCCCAGCGCACGTTTTATCTCTGACCCCAGCCTCTCCCTCAGTTCATCCGTGACCTCAACCCCAACCACTAGCTCCATGCCAGCATCGATCATGGCATCAGCTGTCACACCATGCCCCGCCAGGAGTTCCTCAACCCCAGGCCCCTCAAGGAGCATGTTCTGAGATGAAAGCCTGATGGACTTCCTCAGGTCAGGCGCACTGAATCCATCATCACCGGTCATGGAGACCACGGTTACCCGGGGCTCCAGGATTTCTCTGAGTAACCCCAGGGCTGATGTTACTTCACTCACAGCAAGCTGCAGGATTTCAGGTATGCGGTCACCGCACCGCTCCCCACAAACCACAATTACATGGGGGAAATCTCCAGCAGAGAATACCGAGAGCACTTTACCGGCACATGCAACCTCAGGGGGCCCTGAAATCTCAAGGGTAACCTCAGAGGACATTTTGATGGTTCTGGAGGCAATTACAAGGCCTGGTTCTGCCCTCACCCTCACAAGATCAGATTCGATTACAATTTCTGCACCGTTAAGATTTAACTTTTCATTCAAGGGTTTCACCTTCAGATATAGGCACCTTTTCTCAGTGGGATCATCCAGACACCGGTACCGGCACCATTTTATTCCTCATCAGATTTATTATCTACACACCACATATCTATATAGGGTGATATTAATGAAGGTGCATCTACGGGTATTCGTGGAGGTTGAGAACCTTGGTCGCGTCATGAACATACTGGCAGATGAGGGCGTCACAGGTTTCTACATAGTTGAATACAAGGGTGTCTCCCCAACAGAGTGGAAGGGATTCTCAATCAAGGAGGACCCCAAATCAGCAATCTCACTCATACATGACTATGCAAGGGACGCGGTCCTGGTATGCTCGGTGGTTGACGAGGAGCTCGTTGACCCCATAGTGGCGAGGTTCAGCAGGGAACTTGGTGATGAGAAGTACACCATAATAGAGATACCCATAAGGAGAATAATAGTCAATTCACCACCAGAGTGATCCGAACGGTGCTTGAATGGTAACGGTCATAGACCCCCAGCTTGCAGGGGTATCAGGTAACATGATGGTGGGGGCCCTCATAGACCTGGGGGCCCACCCTGAGCGTACAGCGGAGGTCATGGAGGAGGCAGCATCCCACTTTGGCGGGGCCAGCGTGGAGGTGTCAGAGGTTAAGAGGTCAGGCCTCCGGGCAACCCATGTGGATGTGAGGACAGACGAATCCCTGAGCATAGGCTACATGGAATTTTTAAAACGCCTTGAGAGGATAGAGAACCCATCAATTGATGGGGAGATGCTATCAATGGCAAGGGCAGTCTTCCATACCATGGCACAGGCAGAGGCCACGGTGCATGGTTTGAAACTGGATGAGGTCCACTTCCATGAGGTTGGAGCTGCAGATGCAGTTGCAGATGTCCTGGGGACGGTATTTGCCTATTTTGACCTCAACCTTCACAGGGATACCGTCTACACATTACCTGTGGCGCTTGGGGGAGGGACAGTGAGCGGTGCCCATGGAAAGATACCTCTCCCTGCACCGGCCACTGTTGAGATACTCAGGGGTTTTCCTGTGACCGGAGGCCCGGTTGAGATGGAGCTTGCAACACCCACAGGCGCCGCGCTCCTTGTTAACATGGTAAGGGAATACAGGAGGTTCTACCCTCCAATGGAGATCCAGGCCACAGGTTACGGTGCAGGGGACATGGATCCAGACTTCCCTAATGTTCTGAGGGTGGTGAGGGGTTCGGAGGCGGTGCACCATGACACGGTAACGCTGCTTGAGACCAACGTGGATCACCTTAGCGGTGAGGTCCTTGGCAACCTCTTCGAGAGCCTCATGGATGCAGGGGCACTCGATGTGACACTCACACCCGTTATAATGAAGAAAAACCGTCCTGGACAACTAATAAGGGTTATATGCAGGGAAAATGACCATGAAATGATACTTAAACGCCTATTCTCTGAGACCGGGACCCTTGGCGTGAGGATATTCCCCCAGGTTCACAGGGGCGTCCTTGAGAGGAGGGTCATTGAGGCCGAGGTTGATATAAAGGGTAGAAGAAGGGCAAGGTTCAAGGTTGGCTTCCTGGGGTCAAGGGTCATGAATGCAAGGATAGAATACGAGGATGCAAGGAGAATATCCCTTGAAACAGGGATACCCCTCAGGGATGTCATTGAAATGGCGGAAAAACAGTTCAGAAACTTCATGGAGGAAAATGATGGAGAATAACATTGATAGAGGAAGGTCTGAGATGATAATGTTAATCACCATACCGGTGGAACACAGGGAGGATTCTGATGAGTAGGGCGATCAGCATACTTTCAGCTGGCATGGACTCTGCAGTTGCAACAGCACTGCTGGCATCTGAATATGAGATCCACGCTTTAACATTCGATTATGGCCAGAGGAGTGCTGCCATGGAGATTGAACACGCCAGGAAACTTGCGAGGCACCTTGAAATTGAGCATACAACCATTGATCTCCCATGGCTTGGAAGACTTGGTGGTTCTGCCCTCACAGCGGGGGGTGAGATACCATCACCTGCAGATCTTGATGATAGGGAGGAGTGCCTTGAGACGGCAAGGAGGGTCTGGGTACCCGGTAGGAACATAGTCTTCACAGCCATTGGCGTTTCCTTTGCAGAGGCCCTGGATGCAGATGCTGTTATCGTGGGGTGGGATCTTGAGGAGGCCGAGACCTTCCCTGATAACTCCTCTGAGTTTCTTGATGCATTCAACAGGCTCCTGGGCATAGGTACGCTGAGGGGCGTTGAGGTGAGGGCACCACTTATAGGCATGACCAAGAGGGAGATCGTTGAGGTTGGTTCCGCTCTGGGTCTGCCCTTCGAGTTAACCTACTCATGCTACAGTGGAGGTGAGGTCCACTGTGGTGTCTGCGAGTCCTGTATGAGGAGGAGGAGGGCCTTCAGACTTGCAGGTGTTGAGGATCCAACAGGATACCTTGAATAGAGAGCCCCTCAATGCTCTCATCAGGTATCATGAAGGCGTTGAGTATGGGTTTAAGGAGCACAATGGAATACGTCCTCAATGCTCTCATCAGGTATCATGAAGACAGCATGGAAGGCGGGTCTTCTGCAACTGTGGTACCAGTCCCGGGCATTGCAGTGATGGGGGCTCTTCTGGCCAGGGGATGGAGAAGGGAGCATGATGTGAAACCTGAATTTTATATTCTTATCATTTTAACCGCTTTAATCCAGGTTTCTGCATAAATCTACCTGCGGCGTGCCAATTACCCTTAAAGGGGCTTTGGTGCTTCAGAAATCCTTAAAAACCTTCTGGCCTTTATCCCCATATCAGATATCATGCCTGTACAGGGAATATTCTTGGGGCTTTGGCGTAGCTGAGTTCAGGATATGGGATGTTGTGGGGGCTTGCAGCACCGGTTGATATGCTGGGTTAGGGTTAAACTTCTGGTCTTCTGGCAGAATGAGTCCTTAAATTATCGGTTGGGTTAAAC
>NZ_JBNASF010000026.1:0-21392 GCF_049720995.1 Methanothermobacter sp. | reverse complement strand
TCACGGTTAAGCTCATGAACCCGCGCCACTGGACAAACCATGGCACACCCACTACACAGCCCCCCACCAAACACAAACAAAATCGAAAAAATTGCAAAGGTGGGTCTGTCATTTCATGACAGATGATGCAATGTACCGGGTGGATTAAAATATACGTATTGTATTATATAAAGATTGCGGTGACCTGCTGTTGATGGACACGGCATTCCATTATGGGGGTGGCAGGGTCTGATTAAGAGAACTGTAAAGAATGCCTCATAAACAGATATTGCGGCATTTAAAGGTCAGAAAAAACTTCCTGAATAAATATTCAGATTGAAAGATTCCCATTGTAGCACAGCATCCTTATTTAAAACTTTCGATTATCATTAAATAACAAATTATTTTTATAGGACGGATAAAGTTTTAAATGGTGATAAATTATGAAGTTTGGTATCGAATTTGTTCCAAATGAGCCAATAGAAAAGATAGTGAAGCTGGTGAAACTGGCTGAAGACGTGGGCTTCGAATACGCCTGGATCACAGACCACTACAACAACAAGAATGTATACGAGACCCTTGCCCTGATTGCAGAGGGAACAGAAACAATAAAACTCGGCCCAGGTGTAACAAACCCCTACGTGAGAAGCCCTGCAATAACAGCCTCAGCCATAGCTACACTTGACGAGCTCTCAAACGGAAGAGCAACCCTCGGTATTGGCCCCGGTGACAAAGCTACCTTCGATGCCCTTGGAATCGAATGGGTTAAACCCGTCTCAACAATAAGAGATGCAATTGCAATGATGAGAACCCTCCTCGCCGGTGAAAAAACAGAAAGCGGTGCCCAGTTAATGGGTGTGAAGGCCGTGCAGGAAAAGATACCCATATACATGGGTGCTCAGGGCCCAATGATGCTTAAAACAGCAGGTGAAATATCTGACGGTGCACTCATAAACGCATCAAACCCCAAAGACTTCGAAGCAGCAGTGCCACTCATAAAGGAAGGTGCTGAAGCCGCAGGTAAAAGCCTCGCAGATATTGACGTTGCAGCATACACATGCTGCTCAATCGATGAAGATGCAGCTGCAGCTGCCAACGCAGCAAAAATAGTTGTTGCATTCATTGCAGCAGGATCACCACCACCAGTATTTGAAAGACACGGCCTGCCAGCAGACACAGGTAAAAAATTCGGTGAACTACTCGGTAAAGGAGACTTTGGTGGAGCAATAGGTGCAGTTGACGACGCACTCATGGAAGCATTCTCAGTTGTAGGTACACCTGACGAATTCATACCAAAAATTGAAGCCCTCGGTGAAATGGGCGTAACCCAGTACGTTGCAGGATCACCAATAGGTCCAGACAAAGAAAAATCAATAAAACTCCTGGGAGAAGTTATAGCAAGCTTCTAATCCCAGAAACCTTTTATTTTACTAATTTTAAATTATTCTCTGCCTTAATTCCATGCTATTTTTACTGATCTGAATTAAATTTAAATAAAAAGTCTGCCAATCCATCAATATAACCACTATTCAGTCACTAATTTAAGATAAACAGTCAGCAAAACCACACATAAACCACTATTTCAGGATTAAAATGATCAGTAAATTAGCATCCAGGACAAGAAAAAAGGCCCTGAAAAAAATAAAACCTAAAAGTCCAGATGAACTCTCAGCAAGCTGGATCCAGGAAGATCTATTATACTCAGGGAAGGGAAGGGCCCTTTTTATGATACTTCCCACCATTGGCTGCTCATGGGCCCTATCAGAAACCGGTGGCTGTACAATGTGCAGCTACATCTCTGACTCATTTCTGGAACCTGTGGAGGCAAGTGAGATCATCGAAATATTCGATAACATCATATCCAGTTACGAATTTGAGGAAAAAACAGCCGTTAAGATATTCACCTCAGGAAGTTTCCTGAATCCTGAAGAGTTCCCCCTGGAGGCAATGGAACACATAATCAGCCGTCTCGGTGCCATGGAAAATGTTGAGGAAATAATATTCGAATCCAGACCCGAGTACATAAACCAGGAAGCTGTTCGAAGATGCTGTGAACTTGCAGGTGATAAGATAGTTGAGATAAGCATTGGCCTTGAAACCTGCAATGAAAAGACAAGGATGATTAAGATAAACAAGGGTTTCAGTAACAGTGACTTTGAAATGGCAGTTAACACCATCAGTGACCTTAAAAGAGATTTTAACGTCAGATCAAAGGCATACATCCTCGTAAAACCGATTCTGGTCTCAGAAAAAAGGGCTGTGGAGGAAGCCGTTTCCACCGCCATTTATGCTGAAAAGGTCGGTGTTGACCGCCTATCTTTCTGCCCATCAACAGTGCACAGGGGGACCCTTATGGAGGATCTCTGGAGAAATGGCTCCTACAGACCCCCATGGATATGGAGTCTCATTGAAATAATCAACAGGACAAGAGAAAAGGTTTCAGTACCTGCCATAATGGATACATCCGGTTTCGGGACATCCAGAGGGCCCTACAACTGCAAAAAATGCAACAGGGACCTTAAGAAGTTCATAATAAGAGCAAACCTGGATCAGACTCTGGTACCCCCCTATGAATGCGAATGCAGATCACGCTGGCTGGCTGAGTTGAAGTTTTCAGAGACCACAGCATCCACAGATATAAAATACAGTGAATACAGCTAAAAATCATGGACTGATGAGCAATGATTGGCATAAGCGCTGATTTTGATCCCGTGCACCTAGGCCATGTGCGACTCATAGATAAGGGCCGGGAAATAGCGGATGAAACCGGTGATGAGGTTGTAATTTACCTGAACAGGGATTTCAGTGCAAACCACGCCCCATTTTTTGTTCCCTACGAAGCAAGGAAGGAAATGGCCCTTGAAGCAGGGGCTGACAGAGTTGTTCCTATTGAGGGACTCCACTACCGCCTGACCCTTGCATATACGGTACCAATAAGGATAGCCATGATGATAGAGGATGGTGTGGTTGACTATGTTGATGCTGCAAATGTCTCACCTGACCTCATAATCAAAAAGGCGAGGGAATTTGCATCAAGGGGTGTGTTCAGTGGTATACCCCGTGAACTCCCAAACAGGAACGTAATACGGTGGTTTGCGGTTAATGAATTCCTCTACAGCAAGTACAGACGGAAAATGAAGTTCCATATAATCCCGGAACTTACCGTTGATGGCTCAAAAATTTCCGGAAGGGAGATACGGCAGGAAATAATTGATAACAATATGGAGATAACCCCCAGTGTCCAGAGGGTTCTGCCAGAATCAACCATTAGAATTCTTGAAAGGGAAATAGAAAAGGGCAATGTACCCGGCAGGAGAAACCTTGCTGCCATAATGGAAAGAATGAATAACCTGTCCCGAGGGGAACTGATGAAAATAGCCTACCTCAATGCAGACGCCATCAACTCCATCGTGAGAAACAGGAAATATTACAGGGAAGGCCAGATATGGGCCGCCTTCCGAAAGGCCGGCTATGGTCCCGTGTTGACGAGACTTGCCATGAGTTCAATAGAGATGAATGTAAGGAGGGAGGAGGTAAGGGACCTCATTGAACACTACACCAGGAAGGGGTGGATTCCACCGGATCAGCGGGTGGGTAAACTGATTGATAGGGCCTGGTTTGTCTCAGAGAAGGTCATTGAGGGTATGAGTTCAGTAAGGGCAAATGAAATGTTCCTCAGGGGCAGGCCTGAAGTGAATGCCCCCTCATCCTTTGAGGCAGGGCTGAGTCTGAGAAAGCATGAGGTCAGGAGCATAAGGGACGGAATGGATGCCCACATCTACGTTGACCAGAACGATATTCTATCCTGCCAGATAAGGAACGGTATCAAGATAAAAAGTCCACTTCACCTTTCAGCCCAGATGGCAACCTATCTTAGACTCGTAATAGACTCACATATAATACCGTTCCATGCGACGATAAGAAAAAGGAAGAAGGGATTCAGAGCCCTTGTGAAAATCAATTAACCTTCACGGATATCGATTCAGTGCGTAATCGCTGTGAAAATCAATTAACCTTCCACAGATACATATCGATTCAGTGCGTAATCGCTGTGAAAATCAATTAACCTTCCAATCCTGGGATATCTTTAACTTTATCTCTCCTCTCAACAACAGGGCATTTCCAGTCCCTGCAGAATGTCATCACTATTATCCCTGAATCCGTGGTTATGTAGATTCTCCAGCATTTATCATCATAGGTACTGAATTCCACATCAACAACCCTTTTCCCGACAAGTTCCATGAGGTTTGCGGCACATTCGCTTTCAAGGTCTGAGTTCATTTCCCCACCATTTGGATATTATATTTCTACCTGTTTATATCTGCATCGTCACGTGGTGGCTGATATTTCCCTGCCGCCAGTCTAAGGAGGTTCCTGTAATCAGCATCAGATGGGACATCAATTTCATTGAGCCTTTCAAATACCCTCATGGTACATGATGGCATCGCAGGTTCAATAACCTCCTCGAGCATGCTCTGAACCTCCTTCATCTCCTCATATCTCCTTCCTGCATGGATTATGGAACTCCTCAACCTCGAAATCATGGATTGCCTGAAATCAGCACCCTCAGTGTACTCAAGCACCTCAATGACATCCTCTTCAAGGCCCATTATGTGTGCTGAAAGGAGTGTCTCCCAGATAAGCGCTGAAACACCCTTCGTGTAGCTGCTCCTCAGCATCTTGATTGCCGACGCATCACCGGGCCTCTGGCCACGGACTTCAATGTTCAATCCATACCTGTTAAGTTTCATGAAATCCTCCGCGCCTTCACCCGCAGCTATTATAAGCACGCCTGCTCCCTTCCTCCGGACACTCCCCATTATGGCGGCGTCAGCGAATCTGCCATTTTTTATGAATGAGCTGGCTTTCCTTACCGTCCCGGGTGCGATGTTGTTCATATCAACGAAAACCCCCCTTACATGTTCTCCTGCCTCCTTTGCCGCCTCAACGGCCACCGCAGGGGTGACAGCCGATATGACAATATCTGCAGAATAGACCTCTTCCGGGGGTACATCACCCACACCCGCTTCCCCTGCAAGTTTCACAGTCCTTGTGCTCCTGCCCTCAAGGGAGGTTACAACATCAACACCCTCCTCCCTGAGCCTAGAGGCGAGGGTATACGCCACCTCTCCGAAACCTATGAATCCTACCCTCATGATTATCACCTGAGATTCCTATACTGTAACTGCGCATTTTTTATCCAATCAGCTGGTAAAGCATGTAGATGCCTGCAGCTATTATCATTGAACCTCCAAATTTTCTCAGATCCCCTGTCCTTTCCATGAATCTTTTAAATGGCTGCTCTGCCATTAAAACCAAGGCGATAAGTACTGCTGATAAACCTGCAGTGTATAGAAGCATGTTAAGAATAAACCTTCCTGTTTCCAGGGCAGAGTATGCTATAACCGTTACCAGGTATGGGCTGTAGCATGGTGACCAGGCAAGGGCTGTGAGGAAACCAAGAAGAAGGTGATTTTCGGTGGATGGAACCCTGAATGAAAAGAGGGGTTTCTCAGATAGAAGCCAGACGCCCATGAGTATTATCACAATGGATGCGGGTATGCGCAGATAGAGGAGGTAATGGTTTACGGCTGCTGTGAATACGGCTGTTAACAGTATCACAGAGAGAAATACTGTGGCAAAACCGGCTGAAAAAAGTGAAATCTGTTTTTTATCCCCCATAACTGCCTCAGAGAACAGTACTGGTACTACAGGGATTATGCATGGGGATAGGGCTGAAAATATCCCTGCAGCAAATGATAGGATATATTCATGCATGACCTTACCCCAGATATGAGATGAACTCCTCAGGGGACATGTATCCCTCCCTTCTTCCTATCTCGCCTCCTGAGGAATCCAGTATGATTGTGGTTGGAACAACATAGACTCCATAACTTGATGCAGCCGATGGATCGGAGTCCACATCAATCTTTGCTGCAATGTAGTTCTCTGAAATTTTTCCTAGAACATCCTGGTTCTGCAGGGTTTCCTCTTCAAGTTTACTGCAGGATGGACACCATGATGCAGAGAATATAAGAATTACCCTCTTATTCTGCTTTGAAGCCTCATCTATGGCTTCCTGAGGACTTTTATACCACCGGAACTCCCTGTTCTGGGCCTCATTTTTCTGTGGGGTGTTATGCGGCTGGGTTGAGTAGATCAGAAGCACCACCATCAGCCCCAGCAGAACACCAGAAATGACCCATTTCCTAATCACATCCATCCTACCACCAGCATCTTATCAAATGTAAGAGTTAATTACATCCACTTACGGCATCGTACCGCCTAAACATAAAGATCAGAGTTTCACAGCCACGTTATCACCCTTATCAACACCAAGGTCCCTTGCAATTGCATGACACTTCGCATTTAGAAGACAGAAAACTTTTCCTTGGGTATCTATCTCTGTAAGGCCCTCATAGTTACCCATACCCTTGGCTATCACAACCCCGGCCCCCTCAAAGATCCTCCGGAAGTCCTCTGATACGTCACTTTGGACCATTCCAACGGAGTCCGTGCCTGTTGTTACGATCTCAGCCACCTCATGGAGGCCCGCTTCAATGGCATCCTCCATGCATGCGTCGTTGAGGATGGGCTTGCCCTTAACTGCAACCTTCACATCAGCCCCATACTCCCCAATCTTTTCAATGAGGGGCCTGTCAAAGAGTATCTCACCGGTATTATCCAGGAGATAAAGGACCTCTGAGGCATCCTCAAGTTTTTTCTCAAGTAAGGGCACATGATTTATTCTGAGCGGGGCCTTCAGTGAATCCTCAATCCCCTGATCATGGTTGAAGTCAAGTCCAAGGGCGCCGAAGTCTATTATGTTTCCTGTTATTGCAACCTTAACATGGCTTTCCAGGTCGCCGTGTTTCTGGAGGTACTCCTCAACAAGCGGCAGGAATCTGGATGCGATCTCATTGCACCGCCTCTTCTCCATGTGGTAGGGGTCCTCAGAACCTGTCATATCCTTTATGAGTCTGTGAATTGCTGTTCCGAGTTCATTTGATACCTGGCCCTTCCTGAATCTTTCATTAAGGAGTTCAACTACCTTCACCATCACCTGGAGTTTGAGGTCCTCGTCATCTGTTGCAAGGTCAAGGGCCTCCCTTGCCTGCCGCAGGAAGCATGGCGCGCATTCATAGTATACCTTCATCTCCAAACCCTCGCCTAACCCCCATAGATCACACGTATTATCTCAATAATATCCCCATCAGATATTTCCTCTTCCTCTATCACTATCTCGCTGTTCCTTTTAACAACGGCGGTCTCCAGTGGGATCTGGAGTTCTTGGAGGATTTCCTTAATCTTCTTTGTTTCTTCAGATTCCATTACTCTTTTCCCATCATCTGTAATCACTGTGAACTTCACCTTCATTCACCCCTAATTCGTTTATAAATGTGCATGCCTTACATAACCTGCCTGATGAGGGCTCACCGCAGATTAAACACGTCCCTGATTTCCTGCCACCATGCATATCCTTTATAAGGCTCTCCTTTATTTTATCAAAGCCCCTGAGGGTGGAGTACATTATAGTGGGACGTTTCACAGATATCTGCTTCAGGAAGTCACCTATTTCCCTTCGGAATGAGCCCGATGCGTAGGGGCAGCCTGCAAGGTGGACATCAAGGCCCCTTGCAAGGACGTACAGTCCAACCTCCCTTTCAGGTATCTCCCTGAGGGGTTTGATCTTTGGTATGAACCTTCCGCCTGCGGTTGATGTCACGGGACCTATCCTTGTGAGGTTTTCAAGGTTCCCCTCAAGATAATTCATGACTATTGCCTGGCACTCGTCGTCCAGGTTGTGGCCGGTTGCTATCTTTGTTGCCCCACTCTTCCTGGCCTCCCTGTTAAGTATCCAGCGTCTGAAAACTCCACAGTATGTGCATGCCCCCCTTGAGGGGTTTTTCATGATCTCATCCAGTGTTATACCTGCATAATCCTTCAACTTTACAACCCTGTGGGGTATGCCCCTATCGGCACAGAACCTCCCTGCAGCCCTGATTCCATCCTCCCTGTAACCTGATATTCCCTCATCGATGGTTACAGCCTCAAGTTCTATTATGTTTCTGTTCCTGAGTTCATCGAGGATGTCGGTGACCATGACACTGTCCTTTCCGCCTGAAAGCCCCACAAGGACCCTGTCGCCCCTTTCTATAAGACCATACTTCCTTATATCCTTCATCACCTTCTTTCTGGTGGTCTCTATGAAGCATTCACCGCAGAGCATCTGTCCAGAGTATTTTCTGTTTATTATGACCCTTTCTGATCCACATCTGGTGCACTGCATCTAAACTCTCCCTTATGTGTAAAAATAAGTTATAACTCATTTAATTAACGCTGACCATTTTCAAATAGCGCCGCCCTCTCAAAGAGTTCAAAATCCTGAACATAGCCTTTACCTGTTCTCAGGGCTATCTCTGCCTTCTGTAATTCTGCTCCAAGGTAGGCTGCATGTTCAAGTCTGCTTACAAGTTTTCTATTTATAATCTCCTCATATAACCTTTTGGCGCTATCTGATGTGAAGGCAATTACCGGCTCTGTTCTATCATAGAGTACGGCCTTTATCCTGCCATCATCAACCATGATCTTGAAGCTGCCGCACCTATCTCTTACAAACTTCATGCCCCCCTCAGCCTCAATGGTGGGTACGCTGATTTCCTCAACTATGCCGCCGGGCTTTCTCTTATCCTTGAATAGTACAAGGTTTATTCCAAGGTCCTTGGGTACAGAACCCCTGTGTTTAGCCAGGAACATCATCTTTGATGCCACTGAGAGTTCATAAACACTTCCAAGTGCTTTTCCGCTCTCCTCTGGAGTGAAGAGTATACCCACACCAAGTTCCATTCCAAAACCGGCGAGAAGTGCATTCACACCTGTGGAGTCAGCGTCGATGAGTTCAGTTACGTTTCCAACACCAAAGAACAGAGGGTCGGGGTTTCTCGCGGCGTACATTCTGCATGCCATCACAGATTCGACTATGCTCCTGCTGTTCACCGGATCAAGCACAGGGTCAGCTATGACATCTATACCCCTGCATTTTCTTTTGAGTTTCTCCAGGGCCTCAACCCTCTCCTCAACCGTTTCAGGAACCCATCCCTCACTGTAGTCTGTTGGAAGGATCACTGCAGGTACACCTTTTTTTCTGAGTGACTGTAGAACTTCCCTGTAGTTTCCAAGATCCAGGCTCAGGATCATGTCGACACCGCAATCTACTGCAGACTCAATTTCAGTGGGGTTGAGACTATCCACGCTGAGGGGTACGTTAGGGGCAGCTGAGCGTGCAGTTTCGATTATTTCAGGGAGCAGCTCTGAGTTGTCCTCGCCAGCCAGCATCCCCAGGTCAATCATGTCTGCGCCACTTCTCATAAAGTATTCAATCCTTTCCCTGAGTTTACCTTCTTTCAGGAGGATGGGAGCATTGGCAACCTCTGCAAGGACCCTCATTGGGAAGTCCCTGCCCGTTGGAAGGTTACCTATGAGTATGTTTTCATCCCTCTCCAGCAGCGCCTCTCTACTTCTGGTATCATTCTCAAAGTCCTCTATGAACTGAAGGGCCCTACGCATCTGCTCCTCCTCAATGAGCCTGTCGGCTGGTTTCATTGTGGAGAGTTCAAGTTCATCAAGCATATCAAGAACTATGGGGAGGTCAGCAGCGTCTGTGGGTCCCTTATAGGCAGGTATGCCTGTTTCTTCCCCTACCACATTCACGTCCTTGGGTATGAGGCCAGGTATGATTATCATGTCGGGTGCCCCATCCGAAAACTTAATCTTCTGGATTTCAGATATTATCCTGCGTGGTGTTAAAAATGCCGCTATGGGAGTGTTAACCACGTGAACATGAACCTCATGGCTTGAAGCTGACACTGCCTCCCTCACAGTCCCTGATGCAAGTTTTCCTGTGATTATAAGGACTCTCATTTCATTACCCCTATTAATTTTAATTGACCAACATGTATATATACTAAAAATTTATAATGATTAACAATGAGAAATGGAGGTAGACTATGATCGAAATTCGCTTTCATGGACGCGGTGGCCAGGGCGCTGTTACAGCGGCAGAGATTCTAGCTAAAGCTGCCTTTGAAGACGGTAAATACTCACAGGCCTTTCCATTCTTCGGTGTTGAGCGTAGAGGCGCTCCAGTTATGGCTTTCACAAGAATTGATGATGAACCCATCAGGAGAAGGTATCAGGTTTACAATCCCGATTATGTTATTGTTCTCGATGAGGGACTCATTGATGTGGTTGACGTGTTTTCAGGCCTGAAGGAGGATGGTGTGGTTGTACTCAATACCGCGAGTACCTTCAGTTCAGAGAACGCCGAGGTCCACACCATTGACGCAACAGGCATAGCCCTCGAGAACCTTGGAAGACCAATCGTTAACACCATAATGCTCGGGGCATTTGCAGGTGTAACAGGTCTCGTAAGCATAGATTCACTCATAAAGATTATCAAAGAGACATTCCCCGGAAAAATTGGGGATAAAAACGCAGAGGCTGCAAGGATAGCCTATGAAAAAATGAAACAGTCAGGGTGAATATAATGGAATCACTTGGAGCAACCGTCAGAGAACCAGGAAGCACCCGTAAAAACAAGACGGGGAGCTGGAGGACATTCAAACCATTCCTTGATAAGGATAAATGTATAGACTGTGATAACTGCATCCTTTTCTGTCCCGAAGGCTGCATAGATAAGGAGCATGAGATTGACTACGATTACTGTAAGGGATGCGGGATATGCGCAGAGGAATGCCCTGTTAAGGCAATTAAGATGGAGAGAGAAAAATAGGAGAGACTCTAAATGGTTCTTAAGGTTATATCCGCAAATCAGGCCGTCGCAGAAGCAGTAAAACTTGCGAAACCAAAGGTCATCCCTGTTTACCCGATAACACCACAGACCTCAATATCAGAGTATCTTGCAAAATATGTGGCTGATGGTGAACTCAATGCCGAATACATAAGGGTTGAGTCAGAGCACAGTGCCATGAGCGCATGCGTGGGTGCATCAGGTGCAGGTGTGAGGGTTTTCACAGCAACATCATCCCAGGGTCTTGCACTCATGCATGAGATAGTATATGCTGCAGCCGGACTCAGGAACCCCATTGTAATGGCAAATGCCAACCGTGCCCTATCAGCCCCACTCAGCATATGGAATGACCACCAGGATTCAATAGCCGAAAGAGACTCTGGATGGATGCAGATATACGCAGAAAGCGGGCAGGAAGCCCTTGACTCAGTTCTACTCTCCTACAGGGTTTCAGAGGATAGGGACGTTCTCCTTCCAAGCATGGTCTGCCTTGACGGTTTCATACTGACACACACAGTGGAGCCCGTGGACATCCCATCACAGGATGATGTTGACACATTCCTGCCAGAATTCCAGCCACAGGCAGTTCTCGACCCTGACGAGCCAATGTCACTCGGTACATTCACAGATCCAGACTATTACATGGAGGCCCGCTACGAGGTCGAAATGGCAATGCAGAGGTCAAGGAAGGTTATTGCAGAGGCCTGTCAGGAGTTCAGCGAAATTTTCGGGCGAGAATACGGATTCGTTGAGGAGTACCGCTGCGAGGATGCCGAAATAATCCTTGTGGCCATGGGCTCAGTCTGCAGCACACTCAGAGAGGTTATTGATGATATGAGGCAGGAAGGCAAAGCCGTGGGGCTCCTGAAGGTGAGGGTTCACAGGCCATTCCCTGCTGAGGAGATCAAAAGGGCGGTCAGTAATGTCCATAAGATTGCTGTTCTGGATAAAAATATAACCTTCAGTGTTGGTGGTGCTCTCTACACCGAGTTAAAGGCCCTGCTACCTGACAAGGAGGTTTACGGGTTCATTGTGGGTCTCGGTGGAAGGGAAATAGCACCTGAACATATCATGGAAATTGTTAAAAGGACAGAAAACCCTGAAAGAACTGTCAGCTGGATCGGACTTAAGGAGGAAACACAATGAAAATACCTGAAGAAGAATTCCTGGCCCCTGGACACCGCGGATGTGCAGGATGCGGTGCAACAGTGGGGGTCAGACTTGCTCTCAAGGTTCTCGGTAAGAACACCGTTGCGGTCTCATCAACAGGATGCCTTGAGGTTATAACAACCCCCTACCCTGAAACAGCCTGGGAGATACCATGGATTCACGTTGCATTTGAAAACGCTGCCGCGGTTGCATCAGGCGTTGAGAGGGCCCTCCGGGCCAAAGGCAGGGATGACGTTAACGTTGTGGCATTCGCAGGTGATGGTGGGACAGCGGATATCGGACTTCAGTCCCTATCAGGTGCAATGGAGAGGGGTCACAATATAATATACATCTGCTATGACAACGAGGCCTACATGAACACAGGTATACAGAGAAGTGCCTCAACACCCTACGGTGCATCCACCACCACATCACCACATGGAAAGGAGAGCTTCGGGGAGGACAGGCCAAAGAAAAACATGCCACTCATAATGGCGGCTCATGGTGTCCCCTATGTTGCAACAGCATCAATATCATACCCCGAGGACTTCATGGAGAAGGTGAGAAAGGCAAGGGACACAGAGGGCCCCTCCTACATACATCTACACCAGCCATGCACAACAGGGTGGGGCTTCGATCCCTCAAAGACGGTGGAACTTGGAAGACTTGCCGTTGAAACCGGTTCCTGGATACTCTACGAGATAGAGGATGGTGATTTCCGCGTAACCTACAGGCCAGTCCAGAGGAAACCCGTTGAAGAGTACCTGAACGCCCAGAAAAGGTTCAGACACCTCACAGAGGAACATAAGGCAAAGATTCAGGAATACGTTGACAGCGTGTGCCAGGAGCTCAGAATATAACGGGGGATTGAATTGCAGAAGATCATCATTCAACCTGAACTCTGTGACGGCTGCGGGGACTGTGAGGAGGCCTGCAAGAAACTCTACGGTGCTTCAAGGATAATGATAAGGGAACTTGAAGGCCTCCATTACCCCATAATATGCCAGCAGTGCGAGGACGCCCCCTGCAGGACAGTGTGCCCCACAGACGCCATTCAGGACGAGGTTGACCCTGAAAGGTGCATCGGCTGCGGACTTTGCATGCTTGTATGCCCCTTCGGCGCCGTTGTCATGGAGGATCGGAAGGCGCAGAAATGCGGCCAGTGCCCTGACCTTGACACACCGGCATGTGTTAAGGCCTGCTCGAGGAGGGCTCTGAGCGTCGTGGACACCGAAAAACTGAAACTTGAAAGGCAGAGGAAGTTCGTATCCAGAATGTCAGGTATAGGCAAGGGCCAGGAAGGGACTGACATCCTCAGCATACTGACAGCAAAGAGGAAGGCCCGGCAGAAGCTTGAATAGGTGGAATTTCATGAGAGAACTGGTTTCAAACCCGGAACTGTGCGATGAGTGCATGAAATGTGAGAGGATATGCCCAAAAAACGCCATAAGGGTCATTGATGGTGTCCCAATATTCTGCATGCACTGCGCGCCTGAAAGGGCCCCGTGCCTCAACATCTGCCCTGAGGATGCCATAGTTGAGGTGGATGGTGCCGTTGTCATCCTTGAGGACAAATGCATTGGATGCGGTCTCTGCCGGGACGCGTGCCCCATTGGTGCCATAACCATCAATGAGAGGGGTGTTGCAGTGAAATGTGACCTCTGTATTGATCGGGAGAAACCCCTCTGTGTCATGGTATGCCCCAAGAAGGCCCTCAGTGAGAGTTCAGAGGATATGATGGCGGCCAAGAGGGATAGGATAACAGGGGAACTCAAACGTCTCAAAAATCTGATGAGATACTGACCAAACTATTTTTTGGTGATTCAATGATCAGGCAGGAGATGGTTGAGGAGACAGTGTGCCGTCTGTTCAGAGAGGCAGTTATCAGAATCCCCGATGATGTCACCCTTGCACTTAAAAAGGCCTACCTCAACGAGGAGGACGAGATCGCCCTCCTGAACCTAAAGGCCATCCTTGACAACATTGAACTTGCAAGAAAGATGGAGGTTCCTGTATGTCAGGATACAGGGCTCCCCATAGTGTTCGTTAGGATGGGGAATGTTGAGGTTGAAAACCTCTATGGGGGTATAGCTGCAGGGGTTGAGAGGGCCACAAAGGAGGTTCCCCTAAGACCAAACGTTGTTGACCCCCTCACAAGGGAGAATACAGGTACAAACACCGGGAATCTGATTCCGCAGGTGGATGTTGAAATTGCAGAGGACCTTGATGGACTTGAAATAACGGTATTCCCCAAGGGTTTCGGGTCAGAGAACAACAATTCGCTGCTCATGGGGCTTCCAGGTGATGGTGTTGAAGGTGTCAGGGACTTCGTTGTTAATACAGTACTCAGAGCCGGTGGAAAACCCTGCCCGCCTGTGATTGTGGGCGTGGGAATCGGCGGCTCATCAGACCTTGCAATGAAACTTGCAAAGAAGGCCCTGCTTGGAAGGGTGGGGGAGAGAAACCCTGTAAAAGAACTCGCATCCCTTGAAGAGAGCATACTTGACTCGGTAAATGAAGCAGGCTGTGGCCCAATGGGTATGGGTGGTAAAACAACGGCACTCGATGTTAAGATAAGGACCGCCCATACACACACCGCCGGGCTGCCGGTGGGTGTCTGCATACAGTGCTGGGCCGCGAGGAGAGCCACAGCCACCATCAGGGACGATTGATCACAGATGAAGGGCCTTTTACTGGCAGATCGACACTTCATGCAGAATCTGTTCCATTGGCTCTCCTTCCACCATCTCCATTGACATTCTGCAAGGCATTTCATGCGATCTTTGCATTTCTTTTCATCAACTTAACCCTCAGAACTGAAAGTAGATGATGCCCTAAGAAGGCCCTGCTGTCACCAGCTGCAAGCGTAAGGTCAATTCCCGTAGTACCCGCATGTTTTCAGCTCTTAAAATTCCAGGGTAGAGCAGCATGCAGGTTCCGCGCCCGGCTGGGACCGGACCTGCCGTGCTGAAACTCTGCGCCCATAATATAAATTCCAGCAGACACCATAGAGCCTATGTAGAGAAAATTGAAAAGATAAAATGGGCTGGCTGTCATGAAAATAGAAAAAGTGCCAGTGCTAGAAACAAAGAGAAGATTATGAATGGAATAACCGTCTGGATGTGATCATGGCTTTTCACAGGTTATCATGAAAATTGTTCTATCTGCAATGCTAACAGCCCTGTCACCAACCCTCTCAAGGAATCTTGCTATGAACAGAAGGTTAACAAGGTAGGATATTGCCTCCTTATCCTCAAACATGCTCGCTGTTACATGCTCCAGTGTCTGGTCAAAGAGGTCATCCACCTTATCATCGTCGTGCCGAAGTTCCCTTGCCATGTCCATGTTCTGGTCCAGAAATGCATAGATTCCCTTGGATAGCATCATCTGGACAAAGTCAGACATGTGTTTGAGGTCCTCCAGAGGTTTTCGGGGTATCTCCTCATCCTTAAGTTTCTCAGCTGCCTCTGCGATATTTGCTGCGAGGTAACCTATCCTCTTAAGGTGGCTTCCGACCTTGATACATGCCTCTATGAATCTGAGATCACGTGCAACTGGCTGTTCAGATGCTATTAAACTTATTGATTTTCTTTCAAGGTGGAAAACCATTTCATCAATTATCTTACTGTTTTTGATGACCTTCTCCTTCTTATCATCATCGTATTCCATCAGGAGGTCGACTGCAATCTTATGCGTCTTCAGGGTTTTCTGGGAAACTTCCTCCATGTCCTTTCTGAGGTCCTTAAGCTTTTTGCGGAAGAGTATCCGCGGATATTTCTTCTCCATCTAAAAGTCCTCCTTGGATTTATAGTCATTGATAAGTCTTTCAATTGAATCATCACTTGGAACCCTTATCCTGTACCTTTCAAGGAGCTCATCCCTTGAGGAGACATCCATGAACATCTCATTGATTATTATATCTGCCTCAAGGGGTATTGAAAGTTTTGATTCATCGTTGAGTTCAATGAGTGTGCTGAAGAGGTCCCCATCAGCCTCATAAACCTCAATGATTGAATCATCACTTATTTCTATTTTCTCCATTGCCTTGTGGCTGTGTGACTCCTCAAGTGTGTTGAGGTTGAGGTGCCAGGCCCCCACTATCATCCCCTTCATTATGAAGACTATGGCCTCACTTTCACCGCTTAGAATCCTGATATATGAAAAATCAGGGATTGATGAGCTCTTGAGGGCTCTGTAATCCATTTTTTTAGGGTTATCAAATGGCAGCCACATTAAATCCCCCCCCAAACTATTTCATGAGCACGCTGTAGAATACCTTGTGGTGTATAACCCTCTTACCCACTATGAGGTATGCTATCCTGTCATCCATTCCCATAACATGGTGCCCCATACTGAGAAGGTTCCTTGCAACCAGAACCATGTTACCTGACTCCATTAAATCCGCCTGAGAATCATGGAGCTGGTTATAGAATTCCTGCAGCTGGAGATAATTCCTGGTGGACCTCTTGAGTAGCTGTATGTCCCTGTTCATGAGGGCTCCGAGGGCATCATTTATCATGTCCTGGATGGTCTGTGACATGAACTCCATGTGGGGTGGTATGACGGTGTCGGTGCTGTCAATGGCGTATCTTGCAATGTATGCGGAGAGTATGTTTATCCTTTCAAGTTCAATTGCTGTTCTGAGTATGGCGGAGGCGAGCCTGAGGTCCTTTGCGACAGGCTGGTGGAGTCCTATGATTTTGAGACAAGCATCCTCTATTCTGTAGCTCTCCTCATTAACACCTGATGTTTCCTCTATTATTCTTTCAGCGGTTTCAACATCCTTTTTAATATAACTGGATACAGATTTCCTCACCCTCTCAGATGTCACATTACCATATTCAACAGCCTCATTCAGCACCTTTGAAAGTTTGTTTTCAAGGATAACACCAATCAATTACTTCACCACTCAAGCTTTTCATCCAAACCTGCCTGTAATGTAATCTTCGGTCCTCTTATCCCGGGGTTCTATGAATATCTCCTCAGTAAGGCCGCTCTCCACTATTTCACCGTGCAGGAAGAACGCCGTGTACTTTGAGACCCTTGTTGCCTGCTGCATGTTATGTGTGACTATGATTATGGTGTAATCCCTCTTCAGCTTGTGAATGAGGTCCTCTATCTTGGTGGTGGATATTGGGTCAAGTGCTGAGCATGGTTCATCCATCAGTATGACCTCTGGCTCTATTGCTATGGTCCTTGCAATGCAGAGTCTCTGCTGCTGACCCCCTGAGAGGCCAAGGGCAGACTTATCAAGCTTATCCTTAACTTCATCCCAGAGTGCCGCTGCCCTGAGGCTCTCCTCCACCCTTTCCTCTATGAAGTCCCTGTCATCGTAGCCATGAACCCTGAGTCCATAGGCCACGTTCTCAAATATTGACTTTGGGAATGGGTTGGGCTTCTGAAAGACCATGCCAACCTTCTTTCTGAGCTCCACAACATCCATCTGGGGGTCATAGATGTCCACGCCATCAAGGTATACATGTCCCTCATGTCTGAATCCGGGGATGACGTCGTTCATCCTGTTGAGTGTCCTGATGAATGTGGACTTCCCACAACCTGAGGGTCCTATCAAGGCTGTGACGGTGTTTTTTGGAATCTTCAGGTTCACATCCTTTAGGATGTGTGCCTCGTCAAAGTAAACGTTGAGGTCTTCAACTTCAATTCTGTGCATAATATCACCTATCTTCCCATCATCTTCCTTCTGTATCTATCAACAAGAGTGTTGGTGAGAACCGTGATGAGGAGCACGATTATTACAAGGACGGCTGCGGTTCCATATGCATTTTTGAGTGAAAGCCCCTCCGTGGCTATTATATATAGGTGGAGTGGTAGGGGTCTTCCAGGGTCAAATATGGAGATGGGCATTGCAAGCGCCGATCCGACAACAAACATGACTGCTGCCGCCTCTGATATCGCCCTTGCCATTCCAAGTATAACCCCTGTGGTTATACCCGGCAGTGCTGCAGGTACAACGACACGGTAGATTGTCTCCCATTTTGTGGCACCCAGTGCCAGGCTTCCCTCCCTGTATGACTGTGGGACGGTCTCAATGGATACCTGGGAAACCTGGAAGATTGTTGGAAGGGCCATGAGTGCCAGTACAAGGCCCCCTGAAAGAATTGACCATCCAAGACCTAGAAAAACCACGAAGAATGCCAGGCCAAAGAGACCGAATACTATTGATGGTATGGAGGCCAGTGTCTCTGCACCGAACTTTATGAGCTTCACCATCCTTTCCTCTGTGGCGTATTCGGTCATGTAAACAGCCGCCCCGACACCAAGTGGAGTTGCGATTATTCCTGCTATGAGGGTAACGTATATGCTTGATACGATCATCGGGGCTATTCCACCTGCCCTTCCCGAGTCAATGGGTTCAGATAGCAGGAATTCAGGGGTCAGTGCAGGAAGGCCCTTGAGTATTATGTATCCTATTATAACAATCAGGATGAGTATTGTTACAAGACCTGATGCCCACAGCACTCCTGTCATGATCTTCTGACTGGTTTTTGGTGATATTATCCTGAAAGACATTTTGAGCCTCCTAGAGGTATCCTCCACCTATAACGATCTTTTTCTTGTAATGGAAGTAGTTTGCAACAACCAGCAGGATCATTATCAGCACGAAGAGTATGATGGCTGTTCCAAAAAGGGCGCTGTAGTGAAGTCCCGTTGCATATCCCATTTCAAGTGCTATGTTGGATGTGAGGGCCCTTACAGGGTCCAGGATGGATGATGGTATCTGTGTAACGTTTCCTGCAACCATTATAACGGCCAGGGTCTCACCTATGGCACGGCCCATACCCAGTATGATGGATGTTATTATACCGGGAATTGCTGCGGGGAAAATGACCCTGCGTATGGTCTGCCAGTGGGTTGCTCCCAGTGCAAGGGATGCCTCCTTGTACTCGAGGGGTACTGACCTTATGGCGTCCTCTGATACACTTATGATTGTGGGCATGATCATGACCGTGAGTATGAGTGCAGCTGTGAGCATTCCAAAACCTGTACCCCCTATGTTGACCCTCACGTAGGGTACCAGAACTATGAGGCCAAAGAATCCGTATACCACGGAGGGTATTGCTGCAAGGGTCTCTATCACAGGTTTCAGGATTTTGCGCATGATCTCAGGGGCCACCTCCGCCATGAATATGGCGCATAGGATTGATAGTGGAACCGCTATTGCAAGTGATAGGAGAGTGATGCAGAGGGACCCCACTATCATCGTGAAGACACCGTACTTACCATCAGATGGTGCCCAGTCCATTCCAAATATGAAATTTATCACGCCATAGTCATGGAATATTGGGATCCCCTCCCGGAATATGAAGGTTATTATGAGAAGTATCGCGATTATGGAGAAGATCGCCGTTATAAAAAGACCTTTTTCAATGAAATTTTCCCTTGTCCTGCTGATCATGTTTTACCTCCTAGGTATCATCTGAGACATTTGCTATTGCAGGGACAACCTTCTGACTCCTGACAATTGCCTGTCCCTCCGGTGAAAAGACCCAGTCAATGAAATCCTTCACGATCCCCACAGGTTCCCCCCTGGTTATGAATTCAAATGGAACAACAAGGGGATAGGAACCATCAGCTATTGTGGTCTCAGAGGGGGTTATTCCGTTCACCTCAAGTGCTTTTACATCTGAACTCATATGGGCCATTGAGACAAAACCCACCGCATAGGGGTCAGTCTTTATTGCCTGTTTAACGGATTCCGTGGACCCCTGGACAATTGCGTCTGATCTTATCTTTTCATCCTTCATTACAAGTGATTTGAATGAGCTTCTGGTTCCTGAGCCCTCCTCACGTACTATAACATGTATCTCTGCATCTGGGCCTCCAACCTCCTTCCAGTTACGGATCTTGCCGCTGAAGATGTCCCTCAGCTGTTCTGTTGTGAGGTCACTGACAGGGTTCTGGTGGTTGACAGCTATAACTATACCATCCTTTCCTATAACATATTCCCTGAGTCCATCCCTCTCATCGGGTTTGAGGGCCTTTGAACTTGTTCCTATATCAACAACTCCCTGCTGGACTGTCCTTATACCCATCCCAGAGCCCCCACCCTGGACGTTTATCCTGACATTCGGATGGTCCTTCATGTATTCCTCGGCGAGTTTTTCGGCAACTGGCTGAACAGAGGTTGACCCTGCAATTTCAATTCTCTCATAATCTGAACCCGGTTTGAGCATGAAGTATGCAAGTGCTATGATGATGATTATTATGAGAATGTTTCGTGGTTTTACATCCATCTCCATCACCTTCAGTTATCGATTTCACCTATTGATTAATAAAGTTCACTGAAGGTGATAGAAAGAAAAATTGTGGTTTTAATTAAAACCACTAGGCCTTTGCTGGGACCACCTTTTCTGATTTGACTATTGCCTGTCCTTCTGGGCTGAGGACCCAGTCAATGAAGTCCTTGACTGCTCCCTGGGCACTGCCCTTGACAAGGAAGAGGAATGGTCTCTGTATCTTGTATGATCCATCTGCAACTGTCTGTTCAGATGGGGCCACACCATCGATCTTGAGGGCCTTCACTGTTTCGTCGAGGTTTGCAAGTGATATGAAACCTATGGCGTTTGCATCCTGCTTAACAGCCTGCTTAACAGCCTCTGTTGAACTTTCAACTATGGCGTCCTTCTTTATCTTGGTTTCCTTACCCATCACGATTTCTTCGAAGGCCTTTCGGGTTCCAGATCCGTCTTCACGTGTTATAACTGTTATCTTTGCATCTGGTCCTCCGACCTCTTTCCAGTTGGTTATTTTTCCACTGAAGATGTCCTTCACCTGGTCATTTGAGAGGTCTGATACTGTGTTCTTGCTGTTTACAATTATTGCAATACCATCCTTACCTATGAGGTACTCTGTCAGACCTTTCTTCTCATCGGGTTTAAGTTCCTTTGAACTTGTTCCGATGTCTGCGGTACCATCCTGGGCGCTCTTGATTCCCACACTGGATCCTCCACCCTGGACGTTTATCTTAACGTTTGGGTGCTTTTTCATGTATTCAGCTGCAAGTTTCTCGGCAACTGGCTGAACAGAAGTTGAACCAACAATGTCGATCTTTTCCTGCTGTCCGCCTCCTCCAAGTGCCAGGACTGCGCCGGCAATAATTACGATTGCTACGACTATTCCTATAATCAGTTTGGTGTCCATTTCATCACCTCAAACTCTACCTTGTTGTGGGAGTATTTAAAATTTACTATTTTAGTGTACTTTATTACCTATTTAGTGAACTAAATTTCAGAGGGCAGGGAATTTAATTCACGTTAAGTGAATATAGGTGCACTAAATGCATTAAAATTTAAATACTCAAAGTCAGATAGGGAAGGACATGATATCTGAAGGAATTATTAATGATATACTGAAGGTAAAAAATCCAAAGTGGAGGACTTCCATTACGAGGGTTGAGCCTAATCGGATTGTTACCAGGGGTTATTCTCAGGAG
>NZ_JBNASF010000025.1:0-22808 GCF_049720995.1 Methanothermobacter sp. | reverse complement strand
ACCCCTATTGCTAAAGGGAGGTCAGGGAAATCAGGGACCTGCTGCGGGAAAAATGATGTACCCCTATTGCTGAATATGCACCGTTACTTTTATACAGAATGGGCCCTTAGCATAAATAAAATAGATAAATATAAACGAGGATAACATGGCAAGATCATCCTACATCATCATTGCGGCCATTCTCATATTCGGAGCCTACCTCTATGGTGCAACTGCCCTGGGGCCTGTGGAGCCCGTTGGGCGTCTGGGTTTCGTGAAACTGGCAAACCCTGATATGTACCCGGGACACCCCCAGTCAAAGGTACTTGCAGAGTACGCGGCCCAGAGGGGATCAAAGTGTGCCCTTGTGGTCCACTACGCAGGGAGCTCAAACTACAGGCACTACATGGAGGGCAACGTAACCATAATAGAACTCGCATACATCAGTTCAGAGTACAGGACAGACATAGACTGGACCGAGGTCCTTGAATCCTTCATATTCGGGGTGCCCGACGGCAAATACCGTTACAGGGCCGATGGGTACGAATTTGACACCCTCGATGAGGCCATGGACTACGTTGAGAGGCTGGCTGCCGAGAAGGGACAGAAGGGCCCCATGCCCATGGTCTTTCATGGTACGGTGCGGGAGGGTAACGTATTCGTAAACCCTGGCTGTGGTTTTCCTCTCTATGTGCAGATAGCCTGGAGGCAGTACGGGAGACTGGGAGCCTATTATTACATCATAAAGGGCCTTATCCACCCCTACCTCAACAACCCCTACACCGCATATGAGCTCACCCATGCATCTGACCTTCAGAGGCTCTACAACTCAGGGGCCCTGGACTATACAGGCTATGAGTAACCGATCAGGACCCTCTGAGTCCATCTAAAAATCTTCTTTTAACCCTCTGGAAGTCCTCAAGTTTCTCATCTGTAAGGTACCTGTAGAGGAGCCTCATGCGGGGATTTTCACCTATGTAAGTTCTCTTATCACTTAAGAATGTCCAGAAGAGGGAGTCCCAGACCCTGCACCAGTCGCCCCTGGAATGGTCACTCATCCTCAGGATGTAGTTTGATGCTGATATGTAGGGTTTGGTTGCCATGAGCCCCCCATCGGCATACTGGCTCATGCCATATACGTTGGGGACCATCACCCAGTCATAGGAGTCTATGAACATCTCCATGAACCAGCGATAAACCTCATCAGGGTCTGTGCCGAGGAGGAGCATGAGGTTACCTATGACCATGAGGCGCTCGATGTGGTGGGTGTATCCAAATGTTAAAACCCTCCTTACTGCAGTATCATAGGGTTCAAGACCTGTTCTGCCATGATAGAGTTTATCTGTCAGTTTGCCCCCGTGGTTAAAGAAGTTCCTGGTCCTCTGATATGACCCCCTCAAAATGTAAACTGCCCTTATGAACTCCCTCCAGCCCATAACCTGCCTCACAAATCCTTCAACAGAATTAAGGGGTGCATCTGCAGATAGCGCTGCTTTCAGGACCTCCATGGGTGTTAAAAGACAGATGTTGAGTGAGGAAGAAAGTACAGAGTGGAATAGAAACGCCTCATCACGGGATATGAAGTCCTGGTAGCTTCCAAAGTTCCTGAGCCTTCTCTGTGTGAAATCCCTCAAAAATATCCTGGCCTCCCTGTGGGTTGTGGGGTAGTTGAAGTGTTCCATGGATCCCGGGTTATCAGGGAAGCGTTCAGCCACGTAACTTCTGGCCTCACGCACATAGCTGTTTTCAGGCAGTTCTATGGGTTTTGGAATATTCATACCCCCGGGTAACCTTCTCCTGTTTTCCCGATCAAAGGTCCATTTACCACCCTCAGGCTTCGAGTTTTCCATGAGAATGGAGAGTCTCTTCCTCTCCCTTATGTAGAATGATGTGAGAAAGAACCTCCCATCCCTGAAATAACTGTCCATGAGTCTCCTTCTGAAGATGAATGGTCCCTCAATTTCAACAAGTTCTGTGCCGGTTTCACTGCAGAGACGCCCCAATCTCCTCTCAAGTTCATGGTCAAGGATTTCCAGTGTGTATACCCGCTCATATCCTCAAGGTGGTCCCTGAGGTACTCCATGTCAGGGTCCGGCGTGTAATCTATGTAGCTGACATTCAGACCCCTTGATTTCAGGTGATCATAATAGTAGCGCATGGAGGCCCTGTGCAGTAAGAGTTTGTTCTTATGGAACCTCAACCTGAATACAGGGTCTCCGAAGAAGAGCTGGTCCTCCACCAGCAGGAAGTCTGATGTTTTCTCTGCAGCGGGATGATTCTCCATGAGGTGATGTGGAAAGACAACAGCCATAGATTCCCCCGGCATGTATAATATTATGTCAAGGGGTGTCTATAAATCTAAAAGTTTTTTAGGATAGCATAACATAAACTATGATGGTGTTTATATGGTTAAGTGGGGAGCTGTCATTACTGGATTCGTACTTGCAGTTGTTTTTCCGATCATCCTTAGTCCGTTTATTGACCAGGCCTCTGTCCTTGGCTTATTCCTCGCGGGCTTTGTTGTTGGTCTCATGGCAGGGGAGGGTGCCCCTGGTGGGTTCTGGAATGCCACAGTTGCCGGTGCCTTTGGCGGTATAGTCCTAGCGGTTCTCTTAACAATCTCCGGTGCCGTCCTTGGAGGGTTTGGAGGCCTGTTCATCGGAGCATTCGCCGGCATACTGCTTGTGGTGGTACTACTCTTTGTTTCAATGATCTTCATGGGTATCGGTGGTGCGATCGGTGGTTTCCTTGCCGGCGACTGATTATTAATTTTTTATCCCCCCAAGTAATAATAAAATTTTAAATATTATCACATACTTCTTATTAAAAGGTGATGAATATGTATGATGTTGAAGACCTTGTGGCTGAAAGACCATCCCTTGGTACCACCACAGATATAAAACTCTTCAGGATACTGAGGTTCATGCCCTATTCCATCATAGGTGAAGGGGCCAATGGTATCCTCTACAAGAGTGGTAAGGACCTCGGAAGAAGCATGGGACTGAAGAACGCTGAGGAAGCCGTGAAATTCCTCCATGATAACCGGGTCGGTGAACTTGAAATTCTTGAAGAGAATCCCTACCGACTCAGGGTCGACGAGTGCCTCAGCTGTGCAGGGCTTCCCGCTTCAGGCAAGGCCCTCTGTCACTTTGAGGGGGGTCTCCTTGCAGGAATACTGGAATCAATGAGCGGGAGACCCGTTGACCTCCGTGAGGTTAAGTGCTGGGGCCTCGGTGACCGTACCTGTGAATTTGAGGAATTTGTACGGTGACCAGCAGCCCCTTATTTTTCTATGTCATAATGTCCCTGGGTCCCGGTCCAGTCCAGGAATAAAGACACCGCCGGGACCAGAGGGGAGAAAAAGGTACAGTTCATTCCCAGACCAGATACAGACACCACCCTGGAAAACTTATTTTAAAAATAAAAAAGATATATGAGTGCGTAATCTTATTGCTTCAGAAGATAAAACTGAGAATCCATTCCAAGAACCACATCTTATAAGGAGAGTGAGAATGCTAATAGGTGTTATATCAGATACACATATTCCCGACAGGGCAGGTGAAATCCCTGAGGCGGTATTTGAAATCTTCAGGGACGTTGAACTTATACTCCACGCCGGTGACCTCACCTCAATGGACGTTCTGAGTGACCTTGAAACCCTTGCACCTGTTGAGTGCGTTCAGGGAAACATGGACCGCCGATATGGTATAGATAACCCCAGATCCAGGGTATTTGAGATAGGATCATACAGGGTGGGTCTAATACATGGGGAGGTTTACCCCCGCGGTGATACCCAGCAGCTGAGGTACCTGGGGCTTGAACTGGGTGTGGATGTCCTCATAAGCGGACATACACATCAGCCCTTCATAACCGAACTTGAGGACATGGTCCTCCTCAACCCAGGAAGTCCTACAGTGCCCCGCCTCACAGATCCGAGCGTCATGATCCTTGAAATCGACGATGAAAAACTTGATGCCAGGATCATCAGGACAGGGGCGCCTGTCTGCAGATCACTGAACTTCAGGAGGTGACAGCATGGGAAAACGATGGCAGGCTGAAAGGAAAAGAGACCACTACTACAAAAGTGCCAAGAGGGAGAACTACCGTTCAAGGGCATCCTACAAGTTACTGCAGCTCAACAACCGCTACAAACTGATAAGGAAGGGCTACAGGGTCCTTGACCTCGGTGCGGCCCCTGGGGGATGGTCACAGGTCGCCCTTGAGAAGGTCGGTGAGGAGGGACTTGTGGTTGCAGTTGATCTCCAGAGGATAAGGGGTTTTCCGGCCGAAAACTTCAGGGCCATAATGGGGGACTTCACAGACCCTGCTATAAAGGAGAGGATAATTGAGGAGCTTGGTGGAAGGGCTGATGTGGTCATATCAGACGCCGCCCCATCCCTTTCAGGTATAAGGGACATAGACCACCTCCGTTCAGTGGATCTCGTTGAGAACGTCCTTGACATAGCCTACAGGGTCCTTGAAAGGAAGGGTAACATCCTTATCAAGGCATTTCAGGGCCCTGAACTCGATAAAGTCATGAAGGAAATGAGGAAGGATTTCTGGAAACTCAAAACAACAAAACCGGCCTCATCAAGAAAGGCAAGCGCGGAGATGTACATTGTGGGGCAGGACTTCAAGGGAAAAAGGAAATGGGAGAGAATCATCCATTAGGTCCAGAGCCTCAGAAAATGAAAATGGAGACAATCATCCACTAAATTCACATGAGGGCCCTCAGATCATCCAGGGCCTGTGAGGCGACCTGAAGCTGATATTTAGCTATTTTTATGCGATCATCAACCTCAGATTTTGGTTTGTTTGTCTCCAGGGCACTTTTAACGTCATCAATCGCTGATTTGGCCTTCACAAGTTCTATTTCAGCATTCAGGTACGTCTTTGTAAGGTTATCGTTGTTCCTCTGGTAAACCTCCTTTTTAACCGAGTCATACTGGACCTTAAGTGTCGAGTAATCGCTCTGGAGCTTTGCGAGTTCATCGTACTCGGCACCCTTTTCCACACTCCCTGATATGGCATCAGATACCGCATCGACGCCTATATATGCAAATATCAGTATGGTACCTGCTATGAGAAGCACTCCCAGAATTGATATTGTCATTGATGTTACCTTAAAGAGGTTTATCCTTGATCTCTTCATGATCTCACCTTATATCCAGTGCCTGTGAAAAAAATCTTCATGTTCATACATTGGGGCTAGGTTCGCGCAGTCAATTAAGGTTTTATAATGTCGTTATAATATAGTTTCATGATGAAAACCGTGGATAAGAGCAAGACACTCACAAAATTCGAGGAATTCTTTTCACTTAAGGAGTACAAGGACAGGGTATTTGAGTCCATAGAGAAGTATCCCAACGTCCGATCAATTGAAGTTGATTACCTTGACCTTGAAATGTTCGACCCCGACCTTGCAGACCTTCTCATTGAAAAACCAGACGATGTGATAAGGGCCGCCCAGAAGGCCATAAGGAACATAGATCCCCTCAGGAAGAATGTGGACCTCAACATAAGGTTCAGCGGGGTCAGCAACGTCATACCCCTCAGGGAGCTCCGGAGTAAATTCATAGGTAAATTCGTTGCAGTTGACGGTATTGTGAGGAAGACAGATGAGATAAGGCCAAGGATAGTTAAGGCCGTGTTTGAGTGCAGGGGCTGCATGAGGCTCCATGAGGTCAGCCAGTCCACAAATATGATCACAGAGCCATCACTCTGCTCAGAGTGTGGTGGAAGGTCATTCAGGCTCCTTCAGGACGAATCAGAGTTCCTGGACACCCAGACACTGAAACTCCAGGAACCCCTTGAGAATCTCTCAGGTGGTGAGCAGCCCCGCCAGATAACCGTCGTACTTGAGGATGACCTGGTTGACACCCTCACACCAGGGGACATTGTGAGGGTCACAGGTACACTGAGGACAGTCAGGGATGAGAGGACACGGCGGTTCAAGAACTTCATATACGGCAATTACACCGAGTTCCTTGAACAGGAGTTTGAGGAGCTCCAGATAAGTGAAGAGGACGAGGAAAAGATAAGGGAGCTTGCAGCTGACCCCAACATATATGAGAAGATTATAAGGTCCACCGCCCCATCAATACACGGTTACCGTGAGGTCAAGGAGGCCATAGCCCTTCAGCTCTTTGGAGGGACCGGGAAGGAGCTCGATGATAAGACCCGTCTCCGTGGGGACATACACATCCTCATAGTCGGGGACCCGGGTATAGGTAAGTCCCAGATGCTCAAGTACGTTTCAAAGCTGGCCCCCAGGGGAATATACACAAGCGGTAAGGGTACCTCAGGGGTCGGGCTTACCGCCGCTGCTGTGAGGGATGAATTCGGTGGATGGTCCCTTGAGGCAGGTGCCCTTGTCCTGGGGGATAAGGGTAATGTCTGTGTGGATGAACTGGATAAGATGCGTGATGAGGACCGCTCAGCCATCCACGAGGCACTGGAACAGCAGACCATAAGCATAGCCAAGGCAGGTATAATGGCAACCCTGAACTCAAGGTGCTCTGTCCTGGCAGCTGCAAACCCAAAATTCGGGAGATTTGACAGTTACAAATCAATTGCAGAGCAGATAGATCTTCCATCAACCATACTGTCACGTTTCGACCTGATATTCGTTGTTGAGGACAAACCTGATGAGGAGAAGGACCGGGAACTTGCAAGGCACATCCTGAAAACACATAAGGAGGATCACACCCCCTTTGAAATCGATCCAGAACTTCTGAGGAAGTACATAGCCTATGCAAGGAAGAACGTCAGACCTGTGCTGACGGATGAGGCGATGCAGGTCCTTGAGGACTTCTACGTATCCATGAGGGCCAGCGCAGCCGATGAGGACTCACCGGTTCCCATAACAGCAAGGCAGCTGGAGGCCCTCGTGCGACTCTCAGAGGCCAGTGCAAAGATAAAACTCAAGGAACATGTGGAGGCGGAGGATGCCAGGAAGGCGATAAAGCTGTCCCAGGCATGCCTGAAACAGGTGGGGTACGACCCTGAGACCGGTAAGATAGACATCGACAAGGTTGAGGGGAGAACACCCAAATCCGAGAGGGATAAGTTCCGCCTGCTACTTGAACTCATAAGGGAATACGAGGAGGACTACGGTGGCAGGGCACCCACCAATATTCTTATAACTGAGATGATGGATAGATATAACGTGAGTGAGGAAAAGGTTGAGGAACTAATAAGGATCCTCAAGGATAAGGGCGCAATATTTGAGCCCGCCAGGGGATACCTTAAGGTGGTCTGAATTTTCCATTACACACTTTTTACCGGAGGTATAGATTATGGATGATTACGAAAAATTACTTGAAAGGGCCATAGAGCAGCTGCCCCCCGAGGTATTTGAAACAAAACGTTTTGAGGTTCCAAAGGCGTACTCAGTTATACAGGGAAACAGGACATTCATACAGAACTTCAGGGAGGTCGCAGATGCCCTCAACAGGGACCCCCAGCACCTTCTGAAATTCCTTCTGAGGGAACTGGGTACAGCAGGTAACCTTGAGGGTGGAAGGGCCATACTTCAGGGTAAATTCACCCACTTCCTCATAAACGAGAGGATAGAAGACTACGTCAACAAATTCGTCATATGCCACGAATGCAACAGGCCAGATACAAGAATAATCAGGGAGGGGCGAATATCCCTCCTCAAGTGTGAGGCATGCGGTGCCAAGGCACCCCTCAAGAACGTCTAGAGAAGATAGAGGAGCAGCTATAGAAAATGTTCTGTGTCAGATGCGGTAGTTCTGATTCTGAATTATATGATGGACTATGCAGGGACTGTTTCCTTGATGAATACACCATCCTCACCCTCCCAGCCAAAATAGACGTTTATGTATGCAGCCGCTGCCATGCAAAACTGATAAGTGGTCAGTGGGTGGATGAGGGTCTCCCCGAGGAGGAAATAGTATACAGGGCCCTTGAGGAGAATATTAGCTGGGAACCCCCTGTTGAAAACCCTGAAATCGAACTGGAAATAATACAGCAGAGGGGGACCATCTACCAGTGCCTGGTGGAGGTTGATGCTGAGGTCCTTGGAAGGATGGTGAGCCAGGAGTACGGGGTAGAGGTCCGCCTCACAAACACTGTCTGTCCTGCCTGCAGCAAACAGGCTTCAGGTTACTACGAGGCTGTGATACAGTTAAGGGCCGATGGAAGAGAACTGGATAAATCAGAAATAGAAAAGGCTGACCTGACAGTTAAAAGGACCCTCCTGAAGCTTTCAAGGAGGGATAAGCTGGCATACCTACCCCAGAGGATTGAGGTGAACGAGGGGATCGACTACTACATAGGATCCCATAAATCCGCCAGAAAGGTTGTAAGCGCCCTGAGGGAGGAGCTTGGCGGTATTGCCCGTGAGTCACCCCGGCTAATGGGGCAGGATAGGTCAAGCGGCAAGGGACTCTACAGGACATGGATCTCACTCAGACTCCCCGATTTCAGAAGAGGAGACTTCCTGCTGCACAGGGACCGCATGCTCACGGTCCTTGACCTCAGAAAGCGCGGGGTGAGTGTGAAGGACCTTGAAACCCGTGACGTGAAGAACATACTCTGGGGGGAATATGAAAACATTGACCTCGTTGCGAGGGCCGCTGATGTTAAGACAACCACGGTAACAGCGAGATCCCCCGGCAGGATACAGGTGCTTCACCCTGAAACATACGAACCCGTGGACCTTGAAGCTGACAGTTACACATCAAAACTTGAGATAGGAGAACAGGTTCCTGTTATAGAAATTAAGAAGAGACTCTACATCATTGATGAGGCGGAGGAATGATCTGATGGATGATACGCTCGACACCATAACCCGTGATGTTCTTGAGGTCATAACACCCGATGAACTGCTGGAGGTCCTGAAGAAGGATGAACCGGTTGTCTACACAGGCTATGAACCCTCAGGTAAGGTTCATCTGGGACACGCCATAACCATAAGAAAGCTCAGGGAACTGCAGGATGCCGGCTTCAGGGTCAAGATACTCCTTGCAGACTACCATGCATACCTCAATGGTAAGGGCAGCATGGAGCGGATAAGGGAGATGGCAGATTACAACAGAAAATGCTTCCTGGCACTTGGACTCTCACCCGATAGAACCGAGTTCGTACTGGGTTCATCATTCCAGACGCAGCCAGAGTACACGGACCTTGTATACAGAATGGCCCTCATAACAACACTCCTCCGGGCCAGGAGAAGTATGGCCCAGATAACACGGGAATCAGAGGACCACAAGGTTGCAGAGGTTATTTACCCCCTCATGCAGGTCATCGATATGGTCTACCTTGATGTGGATGTGGCGCTGGGGGGAATGGAGCAGCGAAAGATACATATGCTGGCACGTGAGAACCTCCCCAGACTCGGCTTCGATGCTCCAGTGTGCATACACACTCCACTTCTCCACGGCACCGATGGCTCAGAGAAGATGTCCTCCAGCAAGGGTAACTTCATTGCAGTGGACGACTCCCCCGATGAGATAAGGGAAAAGGTGAAGGGAAGTTACTGTCCCATGGGGGAGCTGGAGGGTAACCCGATCATCGAAATCGTGAAGTACTTCATAATGCCAGAATATGGCAGGATGACCATAAGGCGCCCTGAGAAATTCGGGGGCGACCTTGAGCTGGACCTTGATGAACTCCTGAATATCTACTCCAGCGGCGACCTTCACCCGCTGGACCTGAAGAATGCGGTCTCTGATTACCTTACTGACATGCTGAGACCTGTAAGAGATTACATGGAAGGTGTTTAGATGCTGTATGACATGAGACTTCCGCCAGGTATAACACACACAACAATGGCTGAGATAATTGATGAATACGAGGTTGAACTGATACAGACAGATGATGGACCCGTGCTGAGGGGTGAACTGGAGGAACTTGAAAGGGCAAGGGAACGTATTCTTGAGTCCATCAGAAAGAGGATAGAGGAACTCGAGAATCCAGGGTCCCTGGAAAAATGAATGCATCAATCCATTGGCTCTATTTTATCCCATCAGGGCATATTCCAAGGTGGGGGGCAATTATCCTCCTTATATCCCTCTGGATGATGTTAATCCCCCTCCCTGCATCAACAATGTAAAATTCGTTTTTATCGGCAAGTTCAAGGTACCTCCTCCTGACCCGTGAAAGAAATGATGGGTCCTCAAATTCATCGGTACCACCACATCTCTCCATTGCCATTTCAACATCAACGTCAAGGAGTATGACGATATCAGGTCGTGGTGCAAACCTGTTTATCTCAGAAACCCATTCAGCTGGTTCCTGGTAAACCATGCTGGAATAGTAGCACCTGTCACTCACCACAACACTTCCACTCCATTCTCCCTCAATTTTACTCCTGAGGGTCAGGCGGTCCGCAGCAAAGAGGAGTGCCAGCATCCTCTGACCATCCAGGGTCCTGGCATCTGGACTGGAGAGCATCTCCCTTATGATGCTCCCTATCCTGGAGTCCGTTGGTTCCCTAACATCAAAGACCCTGTAGCCGTTTTCCCTGAGCCACTCCGCCGTGAGGACGGAATGTGTTGTCTTACCTGACCCATCAATCCCCTCGAAGCATATGTACATAGAGAGTAATCTATCCCTGAAGGTAAAATAATCTTCCCATGAGTTGAGATCATGACATAACTTTAATAATGCTTTAAATACAGAATTATTTAATATTATTTTAATTTACAGAGGTGGAACATGTCAAAAGCCAAGGTCATGGTGGTTGAGGATGAGAGCATAGTTGCCATTGATATAAGCCAGAGACTTGAATCCCTGGGTTACCAGGTCACAGCCACAGTTTCCACCGGTGAAAAGGCCGTTGAGATGGCTGAAAAAACAAGACCAGACATCATACTGATGGATATTGTACTCAAGGGGGAGATGGACGGTATAGAGGCTGCTGAGGAGATAACAAAAAGGATGAAGGTCCCCATAATCTACATAACCGCCTATTCCGACGAGGAAACCCTCAAGAGGGCTAAAATAACTGGGCCCTTTGGATACATAATAAAGCCCTTTGAGGACCGGGAACTTCACAGCGTCATAGAGGTCGCCCTCCACAAACACCAGCTTGAGAGGAGGCTTGCAGAAAACGATGAACTCTTCAGAGCAATACTATCATCAATAAGCGATATACTGTTCACTGCTGACAGCAATGAAAGGTTAACCATGATATCATCCGGACCGCTTGCAGAATACGGCCTTGATGCAGATGAAGTCCTGGGTGAAAGGGTCAGCGAGGTCTTCGGTGACGAAGTTCACAGCGAAATGATTGAAAGGGCGCTCAGGGGGGAAACCGTGAGCTATGAGTGGGTCTGGCAGCCCATGGATAAATCTCATTTTGAAACAACCCTGTCACCTCTCCGTGACTTTGAGGGCAATATAAATGGGGTTGTGGGTGTCCACAGGGATGTCACCGAAAAGGAGCTTGCAAGAAGGGCGCTTGAAAGGGAGACTGCCATAAACAAAAGCCTTGCAGAGGTATCAAAGAAACTCCTATCCCCGATGTCACTCGATGAGATATCAGAGAGCATAATTGAAAGGGCAGAAAACCTGACAGAAAGCAGATACTGCATGGCAGGCTTCTTTGAATCAGATGGTCTGAGGAATTACTTCCCATCGGAGGAGGTGGGGGAGGAGTGTCATCTGGACGCTGAATCCACCGAGATGGGTGGTCTCTGGAATCTCGTGATCAGAAAGAGGGAACCAGTTCTTGTAAATGATCCAGCCACACATCCTGAATCAACAGGGGTCCCTGAGGGTCATATTGAAATAAGGAACTTCCTGGCATGCCCCGCGCTACTCAACGATGAACTTGTGGGAATACTCGCAGTTTCAGGGAAGGATGGGGACTACGATGAAAGGGATCTTGAGATACTGGAACGCCTTGCAGATATATATGCAATCGCGATTCACAGAAAAATTGAAGAGGACCGTGTCAGGGCCGGTGAGGAGAAGAACAGGGCCCTCGTACAGAAATTCCTTAAGATAGTTACCGAGGTCCTTGAGGAAATAAAATAAATCCCTATTTTATTCGGAGGTAACTCTACTTGGAAATCCCGGAACTCCTTGCACCTGCAGGTTCCCCTGACTCCTTCAGGGTCGCCATCAATGCAGGGGCCGATGCCGTCTACCTCTCTGGAAAGGACTTCGGTGCACGGTACTATGCAGAGAACTTCAGCCTGCAGGAAATTCGTGAGGCGGTGGAATACGCCCACCTGCATGACAGAAATGTGTATGTAACTGTCAATACTCTTCTAAGGGACTTTGAACTCCCAGATGTAGCTGAATACCTCCAGGAGCTCTCCAGTGCAGGTGTGGACGCTGTGATCATACAGGACCCTGCGCTTCTTGTTCTAAGGGATGAGTTATCACTTGACCTTCCATTCCATGCCTCAACCCAGATGACCATACACAACATGGCGGGGATAAGGTGGGCGGAGCAGATGGGCCTTGAGAGGGTTATACTGGCACGGGAGCTCTCCATTGAGGAGGTCAGGACCCTGGCGGCTGAATCAAATGTGGATGTTGAAGTTTTCATACATGGAGCCTTATGCTACAGTTACTCTGGCCAGTGTCTTCTATCCTCATTTATAGGTGGTAGAAGCGGTAACAGGGGTCGGTGCGCCCAGCCATGCAGAAAGAAGTATGAACTCATCCAGTTAAAACCCTCAGAGAGGAGGGTGCCTCTCAGGGAGGAGTACCTCCTATCAACAAGGGACCTTTCAGCCTACATGCACCTTCAGGAACTTGTTGAGGCAGGAGTCCAATCCATGAAGATAGAGGGACGTATGAGGTCACCTGAATACGTTGCCACCACCGTAAGCGTCTACAGAAGGGCCCTTGATAAGATAAAGATGGGTGGGTGGAAGCCATCAGAGGAGGAGTTTGAGAAACTCAGGCTGACCTTCAACAGGACACTCACAGGAGGACACCTCTTCAGGGAGGATTTCATGGGCCGGGAATACCCTGGTGACAGGGGCCTGCCGGTGGGGTATGTTGAAAGGTACACAGGTGGCAGGACCCATATAAGGATAACCTCCCGTATAAAGCCGGAAGCAGGTGATGGCCTCTTCTTCCAGGATACAGGTAAAGGACTGTATGTCCATGATCACAGATACGATGGAAGATTACTCACCCTTCCTTCAGTCCCTGTGAAGGAGGGTACACGGGTTTACCTTACAGGGAGGAAGAGCCTCCAGAAATTCACTGAAAAACTCAGAAGGTCATCTCCAGGAAAGTGCTGGGATATTGAACTGAAATTCACTGCAGATAAAAATGGGATGGTTTATCTGACCGCAGAATGGATGATGAATGGGTTAAGGCTCAGGGAATCGGTTGAAACACAGTTTGAGAGAGCCCTAAAAAGACCGCTCAATGAGGATACAATAAAGAACCATCTGCTGAGGGCCGGGGATAAACCCTTCAGGCTTACCTTAACCGAATTAAGGTACCCCGGAGGGCTCTTCTACCCCCTTAGCCGCCTTAATGCACTCAGAAGGGATCTTCTGATAAGGGTCGAAAGAAGGATACTCAAAGAGAGAAGAAGCCCCCATCATCATCTCAAACCTGAAGTTGATTACCCTTCCAGAAGACTTCCAGAGGACCCCTGCATATCTGTTTATGTTGAGGACCTTAAGTCAATGAGGTCCGCCCTGAGGGCCGGTGCAGGGAGGGTTTACCTGGAACCCCAGGTTCATGGTGACTTCAGGAGCTGTGATGATGACGACATCATGGGTGTTCTCGAGAGGGCCTCTGAGATCTCAGCCAGATACGGTGCTGAAACTGTATGGAAATGGCCCGACATAACCCATGACTGGCTCCTTGAAAGGCTCCTTGAAATTGAAGGGAACCTCTCCATGGACCTCATGGTCGGTGGTTACGGTATCCCTGACCTTATAAACTGTGATGTGAAGGTGTATGGATCACCCGCCCTCAACATTTACAACAGTCACTCAGCAGCACTCCTCTCAGGCAAGTTCCACCTCCTGACCGTCTCGCCTGAACTATCCTGGAAGGACCTGCAGAGGATTCAGGTACCCCCTGAAATCATCGTGCATGGGAACCTCACCGCAATGGTGACCCGGGACAACCTCTGGAAACTTGCACCCCCTGACTTTGATACATCAGCCGATTCCAGATGGGGTATCATGGACAGGAGGGGTGACGTCTTTCCCATAAATCAGCTTCTGGGCTGTGAAACGGTAATCATGAATTCAAGGGAGACCTGCCTCATTGACTTTTTACCTTCTCTTCTTGATGCAGGCTTCCGGAACTTCTCCATCGACTGCCGTATTCAATCTCCCAGAAGGACCGGGTTGATTGTTGAATCATATGTGAATGCCCTTGAATCACCCGAAAAGCTCCAGGATATCAAGGAGCGCATTGTAGGGGGAAGTCCCTCAGGAGTAACAGCATCACACTTCAGGAGGGGTCTTGCAGAATAATGGGATTCCCTGCAGATGCCCGCCTGGAATACTTTTCATGTGCACTCTGAATTCATATATATTCCAGTAACTCCACATAGTGGGCATGATGAAGTCCATGAATTCTGTCGGGGAAGCCCTCACAGATGTCAGCGGGATAGGGGAAAGGCTGGCGCAGAAGATAATAGACGAACTTGGGGGAGAAAAGGAGCTTTTAAGGGCTGTTGAAAACCTTGAAATTGATAGAATAGCATCAATTGAAGGTATAAGTCAGCGGAAAGCAATTGAAATAACCAGCAAGCTCCTGGGAAATCCTGTTCCCTCCTTCCTGAAAACTGAAAGGGCATTTCAGATTTACCAGGAAATAGTTGAGAACATCAGTTCATATGCCCATACCGACTATGCACGTAACCGGCTACTGCTCCTCCACCCCTCAACAGATATTGATACCATAAGAAGCCATATTGAAATGGTTATGGAATCAAAGAAAATGGTCTCTGAACTTCCGGTTGAACATTTAAGGGATCTGCTGAAAAAAATTAAGAGGCCTGAAAAACCCCGCCCCCCCTTCAATCCATCCAGGGCCATACTGGTGGAGACAAGAGAGGACTATGATCACATGATAGACATGGGCCTCAACCGCTACCACCCCGTTATAATGAACCCTGAACAGGGTGAACTTGATGAATACGAACTTATAATCTATGTCTACTCCGAGGGAATGATTGACCTGGAGGACACATTCAACACGGTAATGGTAACTGCAGACTCAGAAAAACATGAGATCGTGCCGGAGGATGTTCTTGGATATTTCAGAAAGAACATTGACCTCCTGCGCGGCGCCTGTGAAATCAAAAGGATTCTCGGTATGGAAACCTGTCTTGATGAGGTCCTTGCAATAATGGAGGAACTCGGTGGCCTGGAAGATGATGAAGTTGACATTGATGAGGCCGTGAACTCTGTGAAGGCATGGGCGGATTCAGAATTAAGGAACCTGATAAAGGATATTGACCTTAAAGGCGAGGAGGTCCTGGTCCTCCTTAACCAGGGTATGACAGGTAAACTCGAGAAAATATTCGATGATGTCCTCAAAAAGGCCCGTGAAATGATAAAGAAAAAGACAGGTGTTGATTTCGATCCCTTCATAAAATCGTATCCCCTCAAGATAGATCAGGGGGAACTTGAAAGGGTTAAACGTCTTGAATCGGCATCAAAAAATATAAGAAGGTTTGAAAAGAGGGTAAACGCGGCATCGAGGCTCAGTAAACTCAGAGAAGCTGTTGAAAATGAAATAAGGGACATAATGGAATTTGACTACCGCTTCGCCCTGGGCCTCTTTGCCCATGATTACAGGCTCGTTGAACCAGAATTCAGTGATAGGATCATCCTCAGGGGGGCACTGCACCTCAACCTGGTTGGATCAGGAAACCCGCAGCCAATTGACTACAAACTGGGTGATCCTGATAATGTTGTGCTTCTCACTGGTGCCAACAGTGGTGGAAAAACAACGCTTCTTGAGACACTTGCTCAGGTGACACTAATGGCCCAGATGGGGCTTCCAGTATGTGCTCTTGAGGCCAGGGTAAGGCCTGTTGAGGAGATCCACTTTATCTCAAAGAAGAGGTCCCTGGATGCCGGTGCCTTCGAGTCATTCATAAGGACTTTCACCCCTGTGACAACCAGTGGAAGCTCAAAGCTCATACTGCTCGATGAACTTGAGGCAATAACCGAACTTGATGCAGCAGTGAAGATCATAGCAACCTTCATAGAGTTCATAATGGAATCTGAATCCATTGCGGTTATTGTGACCCACATGGCCCGTGAAATACTCAAGTACGTGGATGTCAGGGTTGATGGTATCGAGGCGCGGGGCCTTGATGAGAACTATAATCTCATTGTGGATAGAACACCCAGGATAAACTATCTTGCAAGGAGCACCCCTGAGCTGATCATAAGGATGATATATGAGAAATCATGTGATGATGAGAGGATGGTTTACCGCAGGATACTTGAAAAGTTTCAGAAAAATGGATAAATCTGAAAAATTATATCAGTTACCATGATAACCCATCTCAAGGAATATCTCCTGGATCTTAAAACAGAGCAGAAGGATATCTATGAGATATTCAACCGCATATACGATGTTGGATGTGGTGAAGGACACCTTAAGGTGAGTGAAAGCCTCAAAGAGAGGTTTGGGATAAAATTTATTGAATCCGCTGAAAATCAAAGGATAATAAGCACATACAACCGCTGGACAGGTGAAGGATCACTTTTTAATTCCATGCGCCTTAAAAAGCCTGCTATGGATACTGGACCTGCCAGAAGGGTTCTTGATGAACTTATCCTGGATAAAAAAAGGTGTGACTTCTGCACACCAGAACTGTACACGCCTGAAGATGATTTCGGACGTGTTGTGGGCAGGTATTCCATTACAGCATCAAACATAGCGAAATACGATGCATGGAGCGGCCTTCTGATATTCAGAAAGCATGACCCCCTGGACTTCAATCTGGAAGAATTCTCAGATTACCTTATAACCGCCTCAGAATGGTTTAAAATGGCAGAGAAATCCTCAGGATTTCATTTTCCATTCCTGGTATGGAACTGTCTTCCACGGGCGGGGGCATCACAGATCCACGGCCACATGCAGCTTCTCCTGGGCAGTAAGCCCTATGCAAGGATTGCATTCCTTGATGATATCTCCAGGAGATACAGGGAAATTTACGGTTCTTCATACCATGATGATGTCTTTTCAGTGCACCATGCCATTGGACTTGGTGTTGAATCAGAAGGTGCGTGTACATATGCAAGTATAACCCCCCTGAAGGAAAAGGAGATCATCTTAACATTTAAAACAGATTTCTCCAGGGATTCTGATCTGCAGAATCAGCTCTTCAAGATCTTAAGGTGCCTGATAGATGAATGTGGTGTCTACAGTTTCAACCTCTCGATGCACCCATTTAATGCAGAAATGGAGATCCCTGGCATTATAAGAATCATAGACCGCGGAAACGTTGCATCAGCATCATCTGATATAGGTGGTATGGAACTCTTTGGAAGTTCTGTCATCGGAAGCGACCCCTATATCATATTCGACAGAATTAAAGGTGCTCTTGATGCCTGATTATTTATTTGATTTTCTTGATGAACTTGGATACCTGAAGGATCCCAGCAGGACAGCAATAATCACAGATATCGATGGTACAATAAGTGAAATAGCACCAAACCCCCAGGAAGCCCGTGTCGATGAAGAGATGAGGGAAGTTCTCAGGAAAATCTCGGAACGCTACAGTGTGCTTGCCTTTATAAGTGGAAGACCAGTCCATGAGGCACTCAGGATGGTGGGGGTCCCGGAGGCAATATATGTTGGAAACCATGGGCTTGAGTACATTATAAATGGAAGGTATGATCGCTTCAGAGAAGTTGATGAGTACATTCCCCTCATCAGAAAATGTGCTATTGAACTAAAGGAAAAATCCCCTGATGAGAATATCATATTTGAGGATAAGGGTATCTGCTATTCCATACACTACAGGCAGTGCGCTGACCCTGAACTGACAGAGCAAAGGATAATTGATGCCCTCAGAGAGATGCCTGAATCCAGAGGACTACGTGTGGATCATGGTAGAATGCTCGTTGAACTCAAACCCCCGGTGGAGTACAACAAGGGCTTCATAGTCCGGAAAATCATAGAGGAATCAGACGTATCATCGGCAGTGTACCTTGGAGACGACGTCACCGATGCCGATGCATTCAGAGAACTCAGAAAACTAGAATCTGAAATAAAAATCAAAGCTGCATCAGTGATTGTGCTCTCAAAGGAGATAACTGATGAAATAAAGGATTCGGCCTCCTTTTATGTGTCAGGGGTCCCTGAAGTCCTCAGATTTTTTAAGTGGCTATTAAAATAGTTTATTTCCTAATATAATATGAATTGGCTGAAAATACTTATTAGATGAGGGCAACATAATATTATCCATGACACCTGTGGTTGTCATGGCGGGGGGTAGGGGTACAAGGATAAGACCTCTAACATTTTCAAGACCCAAACCACTTGTACCCGTTGCAAATAGACCCATACTGGATTACATAATTCAGAGGGTAGTTGATTCTGGTTACAGTAAGATTATAATGACTCTGGGATATCTCAGGGATCAGATAAGTTCATATGTCTCCTCAAGGTACCCAAACCTTGATTTCAGATTTTCATCCGAGAAGAAACCCCTTGGAACCGCGGGGGGTGTGAGGGTAGCAGCCAGTGACATAGATGAGACCTTCATCGTCCTCAGTGGAGATATCCTTTTTGATCTCGACCTCCAGCGAATGGTTAGTTTCCACAGAAAGAAGGATGCGCTTGTTACCGTCGCTCTCACGCCAGTTGAGGACCCTTCACACTACGGCATAGCCGTTCTCGATGATGATGGAAGGATAACCTGTTTTCATGAGAAACCCCGCCCAGAGGAGATCTTCAGTAAAATCGCAAATGCCGGCATATACGTCATGGAACCTGAAATTTTCGATTACATCCCTGAAGGAAACTCTGACTTTTCAGCTGATATCTTTCCTGTTCTGATAGAGGAGAACAGGGGGGTTTACGGATTCGTTTTCACTGGTTACTGGAATGATGCAGGTAAGCCTGATACATTCCTTAAAGCCAACCATGACGCCCTCAATAGTCATATAACACCCCGGCCAGAAGGTGAACTTTTAAATGAGGTTCCAGGCCGATTTGGAAATATATGGGTGGGTCAGGATGTGGTTATAGGTGAGAGGGTTCGTATAACCGGACCCGTTGTTATAGGTGATGGTGCAGAGATAGATGATGGGGCATTCTTAGGCAGAGAGACCGTGATTGGATCCGGAGTTTATGTGGGAAGTGACAGCTTCGTGAGGGGGTCCGTTATTCTTGATGGCGGGAGAATTGGGGATGACTCTCAGCTTATAAACTGTGTTATTGATGAATGCTGCGATATCAGAAAGAACTGCATCGTTGAAAGGTGTGCCATTGTCGGCCGGGGTGCCCTCCTGGAACCATCAACTGTTATCAGATCCCACTGCAGCGTCAGCAACAACCTAAGGATACTCTCAGGTTCCCTCCTTGACTCAGATTATCCCATTGTGGCTGAAAAGTGATTCCAATGGCTAGGTACGTCCAGGATATAAGGGGCTCGGTTAACCGGGACATAGACTGTTCATTTGCCCTCAACCTTGGGATGTTGATAGGTGACTACGTAAGCTGCAGGCGTGTCCTGATAGGTAGAGACGCGCATACACCGTCTCAGATGATAAAGAGGGCCATAGGAACAGGATTGATGGCTGCTGGAGTGGATGTTATTGATTTTGGTGTTGCAACGGTTCCTGTTATACATCACCACATGGAGCGGTTTGACAGTCATCTGATGATAAATGTCTCGCGCTCACCCCTCAGAGCAGATGAAATAAATATCAAACTCCTCAGCAACCACGAAATTCCGCTTGAACAGCGTCCCACAGTTTATGCAGACTGGAACCAGCTTGGAAAGCTCCAATATGTCAATAATTACCTTGATTCCTATATCAAATCAATAGTTGAGTTCATATCGCCCTCTGTAGGAAACCGTGAATTTATGGTGGTCCTGGGTTACGATGAGGGGTCTCCATGGCAAATTGAGGGTGATATACTCAACCAGCTCAACTGTCAGACCATAAACATCACATTCAGAGGGTCACTGTTTGGTAAAAACTTTCCCCTTGCGAATGCCTCCAGCATATCAATGATAGCAGACGTTGTGAAGGCAACCGGCGCGGATATGGGGGTTATACTGGATAACGATAGGGACACCATCTTCTTCATAGACGAGCGGGGAGAACTCATAAGGGATCAGACTGTACTATCGATTTTTGCAGACCATTACCTGAAATCCTCTGATGGGCCCGTGGTGTCCTCTGTGGTTGCATCAAAGTCAGTGGAGAATGTCGCCGGCGGACGTCTTATAAGGACATCGGTCAACAATGTTCTCAACAGGGTTTACACAGGGAATGCTGTTTTTGGTGGTGACGAACCTGGCATGTACATATTCCCTGAATTCCAGTACTGCTATGATGCCACCTTCGCACTTCTGAAGATGCTGGAGATCATGGCAGAGAGAAACATGACACTCCACAACCTTGCATCGGGAATGGGCAGATACAGCAGGGTTGAATTCAGCATGGAGTGCCCCAATGAATTCAAGGACAGTGTAATTGAAAGACTTGCTGAGCACTTCGGTGACAAAAAAATTGAACTTATAGATGGTATACGGGTTGAAGAATCATCAGGAGTCGTTCTCATAAGGCCCTCCAGGTTTGAACCACTTATAAGGGTCTATATTGAATCAGAATCCTCTGAGGAAACCCAGAAGAAATCACGCTATATAATGAACATTCTAAAAAGTAAAATGAGTGATATTTATGGTGAGTAAACTTCAGGAACGCAGCATGAAGTTTCTTGAAGATAAGAACCCTGTTATCGTATCCAACAGAGGCCCCGTTGAATTTTTCAGAGAAGGTGGAAAAATTGTTATGAAAAGGGGTGCTGGGGGTCTTGTTTCAACCCTGCTGCCTGTTGTTGAAAGATTCAGCGGTGTCTGGGTCTCCAGCGCCATGACCCTTGAGGACGCTGAGGTGGCAGCAGGGTACCCTGAAAACAGGGTTCCACTTCCAGAGGATAATCCAAGGTTCACCGTTTCATTTGTTATAGTGGACCGTGAAAGGTATGAATCATACTATAGCGTCATAAGCAATCCACTCCTCTGGTTCGTCCAGCACTACATGTGGAATACACCCTATGCACCTGAAATCGATGATAAAATCTATACTGCCTGGGATGAGGGTTATGTCCATGTTAACAGAAAATTTGCAGATAGGGTTGTATCTGAAGTTGAAAGAAACGAAAAGAATCCTCTGATTATGTTACAGGATTATCATCTCTACCTGTGTCCGGGTTTAATAAAAAAGAAGGTTGGTGACGTCTTTCTGAGCCAGTTCATACATATCCCCTGGCCACAGAGGGATTATTTCAGAATACTCCCTGAAAAGATGAGGGAGAGCATAATAAATGGGCTTCTTTCAAATACTGTTCTCGGATTCCATATAGAGAGATACTGTTCCAACTTCATGGAATGCTGCGGGGACCTTGGCTACTATGTGGATGCTGAGAATGGAGTGGTGCTGAATGGGGATGAAAAAACGTTTGTAAGAAATTATCCCATATCCGTTGATCCGGATAGCATAAGAAGAACTGCCACATCAGATGCTTTCAGGGAGAAGGAGGATTTTGTCAGGAAGTTGAAGGGTGACATGTTTCTCATCTACCGTACAGACAGGGCGGATCTCAGCAAAAATATAATCCGTGGCTTCAGGGCTTATGAACTGTTTTTAAGGGAGCATCCTGAATTTCATGGGAAGGTAAAGTTCCTTGCCACGGGTAAACCAACAAGGCAACAGATAAAGGAGTACAGGGATTATGCGGATTCTGTGAAGAGTACTGTGGATGAAATCAACAGCATTTACGGTAAATCCACATGGAAACCCATTGAGTACATCCACCGTGCCGATTATGAACTTGTGGCTGCCGCATTCAAAAACTATGACTGCCTCATTGTGAACCCCCTTGCCGATGGCATGAACATCGTCCCCAAGGAGGCTGCTCTGATGAACGAAAAATCAGGGACGGTTATACTTTCAGAGAACGCCGGCTGCTACGAGGAACTTGCTGAGTATGTCATAGGGGTGAACCCATTTGATATAAGGGAAACTGCAGATGCCATCTACAGGTCCATAACAATGAACTTTGATGAAAGGAAAAAGCTTTCAGATGGCCTTAAATTGAAAGTCCGTGAAAGAACAATATATCACTGGATCAATGAACAGTTCGATGACTTTGAGAGGCTGATGAAATAAACTAAAGTTGAGTGCAGGTAATTGTGCCTGAATAGAACTAACCTTTAATTTTATAAATTTATAAATTTTGCCTGCACACTAACTCTACAGGTTCACAGGTAGATTACCCTTCCCTCCCCGAGCAACCCTCGAAGCAGGCAGTCTGTCCGATGCTGGGTTTCTTCTAATCATCCCGGGCATCAGCCCATGTCATAGAAGGACCTTGGGCATCAGTCGTTAAGATGTGACAGTTAATTCTATGAAAATAGGTTTATATAAGGATTAGCATGAATGGCTGGCAGTGAAATGGGCTTCCCACAGCAAAACACCGCAGTACACACCCACAACGCAGCAGGACTTAACTACTGAGATCGAAACGAGATCAGGTATAACCCCTGCGCCATGACCGCCATGCCATGTGATGATAATGAGAATGATATATGAGTATGAGGTGTGGTCTGGCAGTGAAATGGGCTTCCCACAGCAAAACACCGCAGTACACACCCACAACGC
>NZ_JBNASF010000024.1:0-23755 GCF_049720995.1 Methanothermobacter sp. | reverse complement strand
TTCAGTTGCTGGGTTCTTCGCTGGTGCTTGAATGGAAAATTAGATTAAAGAGGATGGGGTTTCAGTTGCTGGGTTCTTCGCTGGTGCTTGAATGGAAAAAATTAGAAGAGTTTGCCGAGTTTAATGAGGGCCTTTGGTGAGACCTTTATGAGCTTCTTAACAAGTTCTGTGGTACTCACCTTCTCAAATTCGACATCCTGGAATGCCTCTGCGATTGAATCAAGTTCACTGTCACTGAGTGTAAGCATGTAGTCCTTGACCTTGAGGTATTTGTCTATCTCCTTCCCGATCTCCTCACGGCACAGCTTCTCATACTCACTGAGCCTCTTTTTGCTGACATCACCTTCACTGACCGCTGCAGCAGCAACCCTTCCTGCCAGCATACCGCCGGTCATACCGCTTATTATACCTCCACCTGTGAGGGGGTTCACCTGACCTGCAGCGTCCCCCACAACCATGAGGCTGTCGGCCACAAGTTTCTTTGGCATGCCACCAACAGGGTCTCCGCCGATGTTTAGTTCAACAGGCTGGGCGTTCCTTGTTGCGGGGCATGACTCAACAAATTCAACCAGGTGCTCATAGGCGCTCTTATCGGTCTCTGTTGAGAGAACTCCAAGGCCCACGTTGGCGATATCATCCCCCTTTGGGAATATCCAGGCATATCCACCTGGGGCCACGCTTCCAAAGTAGAATTCGATGCAGTTATTATCCTCCATCTCCACTCCGACCATCTCGAACTGGGCCGCTGATTCCATGTCCTTGGGTCTTGTGGCTGTGTTTAGGCCGGCCCACCTTGCAACCCTTGACTCGGGACCGTCGGCTGCAATAACTATCCTGGCTTTTATCTCAAACTCCCTGCCCATGCATTCTGCGCTGACAAGGTATCCATCATCTGTCTTTTCCATCCCGGTTGCAAGGGTCTTCACCATGATCCCTGAACCTGCCCTCGCAGCGTCCATTGCCATGTGCTTGTCAAAGACCTTCCTTTCAAGTATGTATCCTGCCTCTGGCAGTTCCACCTTATCTGAGGTCAGCCATACATCTGTGCCGTTGGGGGAGACCAGACGCACACCATCAAGTTTCTTTGTGATCCAGCGGGGGTTTGGTTCTATTCCAAGGGACTCGAGGCCCCCAACAGATACCCCTTCGGCGCACCTCTTTGGTGCCCCTATCTCTGATTTCTTGTCAATGAGGAGTACATTTGCCCCACCCATGGCGGCGTGTTTCGCTGCTGTTGAACCGGCTGGTCCAGCGCCAATCACAAGGACATCAACTTCAGTCACCATGTCAATCACCTCTCAAGGGCCCTAACAGGGCATACCTCTATGCATATGTTGCATTCCCTACACTGGTCCTCTGAAAATTTCAGGGAATTCTCCCTGACCTCTATGAGGTTCCGTGGGCACACACCTGCACATTCCCCACAGAACATACACCATTCCTTCACCTTCATGGTTATCAACCTAAAATCAATTCTACAGATCATGAATCTTTAATCATGCGGGTGTTTATACTTTGGGGGTAAGTATATATATAGTTCCCAATTCTGACCTGGATGCCACCTCAGGCTAGAAGCCGCATGTCACAACACATAGTTCCTGATCTTTCAACGTCCCCTTATTTATATGTTGATGGGCTCCGGGTAAATTATAAATCATATCCATGACAACCATATTATGGGAGGTTGAATATGAAGAAAATTCTATTCCTGGTTCTTGTGGCCGCAACGGTCATTGTATCTGGTTGTGTGAGTGAGGAGCCCCAGTATAAGAGCTTCTCTGACGGAAAACTGAACTTCACATATCCTGCATCATGGGAGACCCTTGACCCTGCAGGGGCCCAGGGGGCCTTCAAGAAGGAGGCGGGAATCTCCAAGGATGTCATAGTTTTCCTTGGTAACAGCACCTCAGAGCTTGCAGTTGCAGAGGTAAGTGCAGGCGCAGGTTACTACCTGAAGGATCCTGAAACTGTCAGGAGGGAGATGGCCAGCAATGAGGGTGTTGTATCATCCAGCATAATAAAGGTCGCCGGGCGTAATGCAGCGATGGTGAAGGCCGCCGATTCAACGACCCAGACGGTCTTCGTGTACCTGAAACTCAACAGGACAAGCGGCTATGCATTCATGTATAGCGGACCAAAGAATGACACAGCATTTGATGCAATACTTGAGACTGTGAAGTTGGAGTGATCCTGGGGATCCCTCCTTTTTTTATTGGTTTTTCTCACAATCTAACGTGCTGGCGGATCCCTCCTTTTTTATGAGCTTCCTCACCTCACCCATGAATTTTTCCTCACCGACACGTTTCATGGTTGATGCGAGTCTCTCCCTCTGCGGCTTACTGGCATGCAGAGTGTAAACCCTGATAACAGCGTCTATGTATTCCAGTATCTCATCAAGAGTTTTAACACGTGTCTTTATACCTTCAACGAGTTCTCTACCCGCCTTACCACCTATGTAGAGTATGTAACCCCTTTCACTCGCCCTCCTTGCAGTGTGTGGACACTCCCTTATGCATTTACCGCAGCCCACGCAGATGTCATGGTTGGTGTAGGATGTCTCACCCCTTACGCTGATGGCCTCCACCTTGCAGACCTCGAAGCACCTGCCGCAGCCGTTACAGATTTCCTCAACTGTCTCAGGAAATTCAACACCTGCAACGCCCACATCGTGGATCTGGGGCCTCATGCACCTGTTTGGACAGCCACTCACCGCTATCTTGAACTTGTAGGGTGCTGGTCTCTCCCTGAACCTCTCCTCTATGGCACTGCAGATGGCTGTGGTGTCTATGATCCCGCTTCCACAGTTCTCTTTACCTGGACAGGAAAGCGTGGCCCTTACAAGGGGACCCTCTGATCCTGTGAGGAGTCCTGCGGCGTTCAGGTCAGCAACGGCGTCCTCAACGTCAAAGCCGCTTACTTCATGGAGTTCATAGGATCCCCTGTTGGTGACCTTGATCCTTGCACAGTATTTTCCGGCGATCCTGACAAGTTCCTTCAACTCTGATGGGCTGTACCAGCCTGATGGTCGGGCCCTCACCCTTATGAAGTAGGTGCCATCGGCCCTCCTGGATACTCCAGGGTAATCGGAGGTCCAGTAGAAGGAGATGTATTCACCACTCTTTCCCCTTCTTTCAAGTTCCCTCTGGAATCTCTTAAGTTTCAGGTCCCTCATCTTCTCTATTTTGGTGTTGTCTGCACCATCGATGAGGTCAACAGCATCGGCTATTTCAGCACCCCTTCTGGTTCTCACTATGATTGTTGAGTAGCCTTCGGGGCTTCCGGCGGACCCCACAGATACGTCTGCAAGTCTGGCGTCAAAGTCCCTGCAGGATTTGCAGCCCTCTGAAATCCTGATGTCCCTGAGGTTCAGGGTTTCCCTCCTATTGCCGAGGTCAACCTCAAGCTTGCCCCTTCTGATGCTGAATTTTTCAACGTCCCCAATTCTGATACCATTTTCCTTCAGCACATTTCTGAGGTCTGCATATTCGAATTTCTCGGTGCAGAAGAGGCCTATGAGGTAACGTATCTCAGGGAGTTTCACTGGTTTGCCCCTTCTTCCAAGTTCCAGGTCATGCTTTGCAAGGTAGGGAAAGTACTGGAGTTTTCTGAGGCCGTTTATCTAACAGGGAAGGCCAACAACTGCCACTCTCTCAATTCTAAGGTCTCCTGCGGTTTTTAGTGCTTCAAGGGTGGATATGCTGTACTTTGACCCGCTTGTTTCCTCAAGGTCCTCTGCTGTCTGCACAAGAAGTGATACGGGTTTCCAGTGTTCGTCACCAACGACTATGGCGCCGTCGATTTCACCCTTCTCAAGGAGGTGCCTGAGGAATGATGTCACCACACCTCCGTCCTGGCCCCTGATGGGTCCCCTTCCGTGGTAGACCTTCTCCTGGAGGTTCTCCCTTATGCTTATCTGGTAACCTTCTGAGGAGACCCTAGGGCACACCTCGAAGCACATACCATGGCCGTTTCTGAGGCACTCCTCTCTGAGATCTGGCCTTCCATCGAAGGATATGATATTGTTGGGGCATATAACGGCACAGGTACCGCATCTTGCGCAGATTCCTGACTCCACCATCTTTCCAAGCTTCCATTTTCTCTCTGAGGGGTACATCTCTGCGATTTTCTCTGGTGGACCCATCCTCTCCAGGGCCTCGGCAATAACCTCTTCACTGACACCTGTTTTTCTTGATGCGGCTATTGACTCTGCACTGTCAAGTATGTGGGTTTTAAGTTCCCGGGCAAACTCCTCCCTTTCCTCTGGGGGTAATCTCAGGGTTGCCCTTTCTATGAATTCATCAAGTTTATTCATTGATCTTCCTCCATGATGCTTTCAATTTCATTGAGGGCCTGATTCACTGCCCTGAAAAATTCAAGCCATTTTTTTCTGACCTTTTTACCGTAATCTGTGATTCTGTAATATTTCCTGGGCCTTCCCTCACCTGTCATCCAGCTGCTTTTAAGGATTCCCTCACCCTCGAGTCTCCTCAGGAGGGGGTAGATGGTTCCCTCCTCGACCCTGAACCCGGATTCTCTGAGTTTTCTGACTATTTCATATCCATAAAGTTCCCTTTCAAGAAGACAGACCACTGCGAGCTGTATGGCTCCGCGTCTGATTTCCTTCTCGAATCTTTCACATATACCACCCATCTCATGACCCTCATATTACACAGTTATGTGTTATGCACATTACTGTGTAGTAAACAGTATATAATCTTTGTGTCCCAGTGTTACACAGATGAATCGGATGGGGGGGTCAAGGATGAGTGGACACCTGTAACCGGTAAAATGACTCTTTTTGTTCATTGGCATGATGAATGCGGTTTAAGTGAGTTAATAACCATAATTTTTCTGTTTTTTCAAAAAATTTTTATGTTTAACCTCCTCAGATAGGTATGAGGTGTTCAAATGGAGTTTGTCCCCTTTAAAAAGGATCTCACCATGAAAAATACTGTACCCCACCTGATGGGTTTTTTTCTGATTCTCGTATCCTCCGCAGCACTTCTCATGATGGCTGGACGTGGATGGTCATACATGGACCTCCCAATATTCCACATGGGTCTCTTGCTGCTTGGTGCATCAATAATTCTCGCCGGGTTCTCCCATAGAATAACAGCACTTTTCCTATCCATAATTATAATCGCACTTCAGTTCATTCACATCCTGGGATTTCCGGATCTGCATACAGTTTTACCGGTACCATTGCTGGTGGCCTATTCTGGCAGCATGATTCTCCTTACACGTAGACACTACCATGCTGGGCAGACTCTGGCATACATCACAGGGATCGTATCCTATGCCCTGGTTATGACCCACCTCACGGGTGTGGTGGAGGTTGTTGAAGCACTCAGGGTGGATCCCACAATTTCAGCTGAGCTTCTCATGGCCGCTGTGGGGTTACTGGGCCTCTATCCCCCAGGGGAGTCACTGAACCACTCTTCTCAGGAATGATAGGAGGTTCCACATCACGGGTGCTCCTTGCAATCATGCTCACAGCCATAACGGTCACAGGAATCCTGATCCTGAGGGTTCGGGACAAGCTGCCATTCCCTGCAGAGATCTTCCTCATTTCCCTGACAGTGGCGCTTATCATAGTCACCATAACCTTCACAGCCCACAGGCTCAACACAGTTGATTATGAACGCCGCAGGAATGAAAGGGGCCTCAGAAGGACACGTAAATTCTTCATGGATGTGGTTGAGAACCTTGAAGAGGCCGTTGCGGTCATCGATGCAGATGGCAATCCAATGCACCTCAACAGGGCAATGAAAAAACTTGGGATTGACTGGAGGTCCATTCATGATAGGTTCAGGGATGCTAAGGCACCCTCCCACATCAGGAGCCTTAAATCAGGGGATAGACACTTCACAGGCTGGTACATTCCCCTCGATGAGGGGGTAATAATCTCCCTAACCGACATAACAGACCTCATGATGGCACAGGAGGACCTTGAGAGGAATATCATGGAGAAGGAGGTGCTGCTTCGAGAACTCCATCACAGGGTGAAGAATAACCTCCAGATCATCATAAGCCTCATAAACATGCAGATAAGATCCAAAAGTCACGATGCGAGGGAGGCTCTCCTCCGGACATCAACCAGAGTCCAGACACTGGCAGCCATACATGAATCCGTTTATGGGATGGATAGCCTGGCAGAGGTGATGATGCAGGACTGCATAATGAAGATAGCTGAACACCTGAGATCAGTATTTGATGCAATGGATGTTGAATTCCACATAGACGCCCAGCACACCTTCAACGTTGAGACAGCCATGCCACTGGCCCTAATAATAAATGAACTGATATCCAACTCCCTTCAGCATGCATTCCCCGATGGAAGGGGTACCGTGAAGGTTGAAATCAGCAGAATGAACTCAGAATACTGTCTCAGGGTCATGGATGATGGTGTGGGGGTTTCAGGCGAGAAGAGGGTGGGCCTTGAACTTGCACTGAACCTTGCCAGGCAGATAGAGGGGGACCTCAGGATACGCCTCAGGGATGATGGAGGGGGTACAGATGTCATGGTACCCTTCAGGGAGCTTCAGTACAGGAGGAGACTGTAATGGTGTCCTTTAAATGGATTTCCATGCATGTCCTGAGGATTATAAATATGCTCCACCATAATAATGGTGGTGGCTTTATATGCACGGCCCCAGGACCTCCTTTTCAGGGGATGTTCTTGAGGTATTTACAGATGTTCTCAGTGAAGCCGGACACACATATGAGGTCGGGGACCTCTACAGGATGAACTTCAGGTCGGAACTGAGTCGGGAGGAGTACCTGAGGGAGATCCGTCAGGAAGCAGGGGCACCCTTACAGGGGTGTGATGGAGGAGCATGAGGATCAGGAGGGTCGATTCCCTTTCATTCATCTATCCTCTCTGTTGGAGTGACTGCCCTGCAAAACTCAAGGGATGGTTTGAAAGGGTCTGGACCTGCGGTTACGCCTACATCTATGAGGATGGAGAGAGGGATATGAGGATTGATATTGAAGGGGCCGTGGTGCTCTGCTCTGCAGGCCACACAGAGGAACAACTTGAGAGGACAGGCATTGCAGAGAGCATTCGCAGTGTCATGTTAGGTGACAGACTGCTCGGGGTGGATGTTAAGAAGTATCACCATGGAGATCCTGGGGGGATAAAAACCTCATGAGGACCCGCAGGGCAGGTAAGGACCTCTGAGGCGATTAATTCATTTTGACCTGGCCTTGATTACCCTATATTCAACATCACGCGGATGAATACACAACCCTCCAGATACACCCATAAATGGTGTTATCAGATGACAGTGAACATAGTAATATACCTGCCGCACTATTCCGGTATTTAATAATATTTAATTATTTATACTTCATACACAGATTAAAGGGTGTCACAGATTAGGGGTGATACCATGACCATAATGACCAGGATAAGCATGTCTCTTCCAGCTAAACTTCTTGAGGAATTTGATGAGGTGCTGAGGAAGAGGGGATACCAGTCAAGATCAAAGGGTATAAGGGATGCCATAAAGGACTACATTGTCAGGTACCGGTGGATGAATGAGATGGAGGGTGAGAGGACAGGGATAGTCTCGGTGATCTACAACCACCACACAGGGGCAATGGAGGACATAGCCGACATACAGCACCACTACAGGGAGTACATAGACGCCGTGATGAGGGTCCACCTCACAGAAAAACATCGCCTTGAGGTTCTTGTGGTGAGGGGCGATGTTGCAGAGATACGTGAACTCACAGAGAGGATGATGGGTCTCCGGGGAGTTGAACATGTGAGACTCACCAGTGTATCAGCTGAAGAGGAGGTGGAATATGAGAGGTGAATGTTTAAGAGGTGGATAACTGGAGGGCTCTGAATTCTAAGGTGTTCTATAGTTTACTCATCTGGACCTGGACCTTAATAGTTCGGCCATTCAACAGATGTTTATGTATGTCCATTAAGGAAATATTAAAAAATGACATGAAAAAAGGAAAAGCTACTGGAGTGTCAGCAGGGAATTTCAATCTTTCAGACGGATTTGAAAGTCCCATTGCCATGAAACAGGAAGTTCTCATGAATACCCATTTCCCTAAAAAATTAGAAGAGGGGTGTATGAATGCTGTTCAGGAGGAGTTAAGAACTGTTATGGCATGGTACTGCGCCACCGGATTTCTGCTCCTTCTGTGTATGGCAATAGCAGTATTCCTCACACTGCTCTTCACATGATGGAAAAGGGCGCGTTCAGAACATCACTCTATCTCCACTCCACATACAGCCCCTGAGGGTGTTAAGAGGTTACCTCTGGCTGTTAAACCAAAGGACGTTATATCCGCGGGGTAGTATCCATCTTCAAATTCCCACTCTGTTGTTTTAAAGTAGGCGATTTCCCCGGGTCTCAGAGTCTTTACTGGGGATGAATTCGTGAATACTGGAGCCATTCCAAGGGCAATGACCTTCCCATATGAGTTATAGCCCTTGACCCATACACGGTCCAGGAGTAGTGTGGCGCCGTATCTGTTCTGGACCACACCCTCCACAACGTAGCCTCCACTGGAATCGGCCAGTACTGTGTAGTTGAGCACCTCTGCCTGGACATCTCCCCTGTGGAGGTCGTAGAAATAGGATGAACCATTGGTGTAACCGATGATAAACATCACAAGCCCCCATATTATAATGAGGGATACCACTATACCTGCCCTTGTGAAGGTGCCTCTCCTCCTCCACCAGCGCATGAAAAAGTTTCCATTATTTTCTTCACGGAAATCCGCAGCCATTCAGACCACCTTTCTATGCCCATTCATTACCAGAACATTCTGTTTTAATCCCGATGATGATATCATCGAGGCTGTAACCCTCCAGGATGATACCCTCCCCCCTGAATTTCACCTTCTCACCTGGTCTGATTTTCTCTGAACTGGTTATGAATATGGGGTCATGCAGAACCATTTCACCATTGGAATCAAAGCCCTTCACCTCCACTCTCGGGATGAGCCATATGGGTTTATCATAGTTGTTCTGGATTTCCCCCTGAATCTCATACCCGTATTCGTCCTTCTGGATTGTGTAATTCACAATACTCAACTGGAAGGAATCTTTTTCGTCGTCTATGGCTCCACCAAGACCATTATCGTAACCATAGGAATAGGCGGCAGCTGACCAGATTGTTATCCCAAGTACAATGATGAAAGCCCTTGTGAGTGGTCCCCTGCGCTTCCACCATTCACCAAGCATTCCAGTTCTTTTATCACTACCATCGGAATCTATCGACATTTAACCACCTTACAACCAAAGACTATATTTTAAACATAGACCATTATGTATTTGTATTTTTTTATATTAATTGTAACTACATAAATTTAATCAGAAACCTTTGTTTTCTGGTTTTATGTGATGCATATATACTCTTTAGAGATGTAGTGAAATTATTAAAAATAAGTGGAAATGATTCGATTTTAAATCTTATTTCTGCGAAGAGTTCCTCATGGATTCATGTTTCTTCGTCGGGTATTTCTGGGGTCCCCTTTATCGTACCAGGTATTTCATTTAGTTTTCTGTTCTGTTATGTCGTTTTTAGTGTCTGGATCACTGCGCTTATTGCCCATCCGCGGTCTATGTTTTCTGATTGTATTCTTAGCAGGGCATCTATGTCTGCATTTTTCTGATGCCGGTCGATGTGATTTATTGAAGCTTTTGGTAAAACAGATCATAATTCGCTTGCAGTTTTAGATTTACATGGGACATGCTACCCTGATCTGATGAAAACATTATAAACAGTAGCTCTGTTTGAGATGAAGTCTTTGAGGGAGTGGCACTCAGAACAATTTGAAGAAACAGGTTCTGGCGGTTTAATTGTTATCAGCGATCATGGTTTGAGAGGAGATAGCTCTTCGTAGGCAATTTCGACTAATTGGCTTGCATTGTAGGAAAGTTTATTCTTCTTGCTGGAATGATGACCAGATATGGATCATCAATCATACTCCTACCTTTATATTAATTTACCTTTCTTATTTGACATTTAGCAATTCAGTAAATGCCCCCTCCAAAAACATCACCAGTGTTTTATATGCTTTCTTATTTTTGTTGCAGATGATTTCATAACTAGGAATGTCAGATAACACATATGACACAGAATAAAATTCAGTGGAATGAAAGGTTGTGGATCATATGGTTGAGTTAAATGAGAAACAAAAAAAGAACTTGAAAGATTATTTTAACAAGCTTTGTCCAACTTACACAGAAAGTGAAAAATTTGAAAAAATATAAAAAAGTGGTTTTAGATCGTATATCCTATTTCAGAGGGGAGCTTCCCAAAAAGATGGATGATATTTCAGAGATTGACCTTGTAGAAATACTGTCGAATACATGGGCTGTTAGCAGTTTTGGGGCGCAGTATCGTGTCCAGAAGATCATAGCAGACAACGGGATCAAAAAAATCAAGGAAGCATTTAAAATACTCCTGGATACCTCCATTCCACCACATAAAAGATATGGAAAAGTTCTTAAAATGATCAAAGGATTAGGACCAGCCGCAATAACAGAGATCCTAGCATACATTCATCCACACGAATGCTCCCTATGGAACAGAAAAGCCAGAGAAGCGCTGGACATCCTCAACATAAGCATCATAGACACCAAGAAATACAAGCTCAAGCCACAAGAATACAAAACTTACAACAAACTTGTAAAAACCATTCAAGAAGAACTAAACTTTCAAAAGTCAAAGGTGGAAGATATAGGCTTATTCTTCACTGATTTTTTCTTTTTTGAAGTAAGCCAACAAGGTGCAAAACCAGAAAAACCAAAAGACAACGACTTTGATCATGATGAAATAAGGGATTTAACTCAAGATATAGGGTCAATGTTAGGTTTTGAAGCCGATACAGAGGTTCAGGTTGCCCATGGCGCAAGAGTAGATGTGGTCTGGAGCGCCAAGATAGGAAACCTCGGAATCGTAAACTACGTATTCGAAGTCCACAAAGCAGGATCCATCGACAGCCTACTAATGAACCTGCAAAAAGCAAAAAGCAACCCAACCGTACAGAAAGTCGTCGCCATATCCGATGAAACACAATTAGAGAAAATAAAAAGAGAATCCGAAGGACTCCCAGAAGAATTCAGACGCGACCTAACATTCTGGCCAGTTGAAAATGTTATGAAAGTTCATGAAAATCTCGAATTGGCCATGAAAACAATTGACAATCTTAATTTGACTCCGGAACCATTCAGGCGATGAAATTATTCTTTGGCGGGCATTCTATTGCTTTTCTGTTGGTCAGTTTTTTCAGTATTGGCCATCATTGCGCCTGTATCTGCTCTCATAACATTTGATCATGGACTCTGGGAATTCTTCAGAACATCCTTTTGAGGAACTTTACGCGGCACATACCTTCAGTGGCAGAATCATAACGGCTCCTCATAATTTACGGTGGCAGATTCACCGATGGCCAAAGCTTAAGTTACCCAACCTATTATATTATCAGAGAGACAGATTCTTAGGTGAGGAGTGGTTGAATGGATTACTACCATGATGAAAAGATGCAGGAACTCTTTGAGCTGCTCAAACAGCCAAAGACACTTGATGAGATAGACCTCTCAGTTAACTTCATAAAAAACCTCCTTCTGAAGATCATAGCAACCTATGGGAGCATACAGGTTAACCGGATACATGAGATAACCGGGCTCCATGTGGACATACTTGAGGAATGCCTCAAGGAGATGGAGAAGGATGAGCTCTGCGCTCCCACAGGTGGGGGTTTCCTCTTCCCCAGTGTAACCTACACCATCAAGAAACAGGGGAGGAAACAGGCGGATAAACTCCTCAGGGAGAACCCCTACATGGGGATGGCTCCTGTAAGCTATGATCGCTACTTTGAAATCATGGGCAGGCAGCTTGAGGGAAGATTCCCTATAAGGATCCCCCAGGAGGTCATAGATAAGGCCTTCAGTGACGTGGTGGGGAATGAAAGCGCAAAGAAGACACTCATAGAGGGTGCAATAGGTGGTAAGGGGCTGTTCATCTACGGGCCACCGGGTACAGGTAAGACCTTCATAACAAGCAAGATGTCGGACCTTCTGCCCCCGCTGGTCATACCACGCTATGTGGAGTTCAGTGAACAGGTGATACAGTTCTATGACCCTGACTTTCACCGGGCATGTCCCGAACAGCCAGAGGACCCGAGGTGGGTTAAGATATACGCCCCGTTTGTCTTCACAGGATCTGAACTTACAAGTGAGAAACTTGAAACCAGATTTGACCCCAACAAGGGCGTCTATGAGACATCCCCCATAATAAAGGCCAATGGTGGGGTGCTGCTCATTGACGACCTTGGAAGGCAGAAGGAGGACCATAACGCCCTCCTGAACCGCCTCATCGTCCCCCTGGAGAACAAGAAGGACATGATCTACGTTAAGGGGTCACCGATAATCGTCCATACACACTTCATACCGGCATTCTCAACCAACCTTGACATAACAATAATGGACGAGGCCCACCTCAGGAGGGCGCCACTGCATGTCCACCTTGAAAAACCCGGTGTGGATGAGATAGTTGAGGTCTTCAGGCGTAACCTTGAATCAATGGGGGAGGAATACGACCCTGAAATCCTTGAAAGGTTTGCAAGGGTTTACAGGCCGATTAGTGAGGGAGGTGAGGGCCTCCAGCCAACCTTCGCCCATGCAAGGGATATAGCCCAGATAGCCCAGGCTGTGAGGATAAGGAAGGGTGAGGACAGATTAACCCTTGAAACCATGGAGGAGGCCCTCCAGCAGCATGTTCTGATAGCACTCCAGAGGAGATTCACCCCCATGCTCTTTGAGAGGATAATAAGAAGGAAGGCATGAGTTAACCTCATCGGGAACTTGGGAAAAACTTTTATTGCATACCCCTTAATATATGAGAGGCAGAAATTTTAAGGAGAATCAGTATGACGTGCACCGTTTTAGTTGGAGGAGGATGGGGTGACGAAGGTAAAGGTAAATGCATAACCTATCTATGTTACAATGACAGGCCATCAATAATAGCAAGGGCAGGGGTGGGACCCAACGCGGGCCATTCAGTTGAATTCAGGGGTGATAAGTACGGGCTCCGCCTCACACCCTCAGGTTTCTTCCATGAGGATGCAAGGCTCCTCATAGGTGCCGGTGTCCTTGTTGACCCTGAGGTCTTCCTCCATGAAATGGAGTACCTGTCAAAGTACAGTGTGGCAGAGAGGACAGGGGTTGACTACAGGTGCGCCATAATAGAGCAGAAGCACAAGGAGCAGGACCAGTCATCCAGTTACCTCTCCAAGAAGATAGGAAGCACCGGTACGGGATGTGGACCTGCAAATGCAGACCGTGTTATGAGGACGGCGAAACTTGCACGTGAGGTGAATGAACTGGAGGATTTCCTTACGGACGTCCCCCTTGAGGTCAACGAGGCCCTTGATGAGGGGGAGGACGTCTTTGTGGAGGGATCCCAGGGGTTCGGTCTTTCACTCTACTACGGCACATACCCCTATGTTACAAGCAAGGACACCACCGCAAGTACAGCTGCGGCAGATGTGGGTATTGGACCCACAAGGGTTGATGAGGTAATAGCGGTCTTCAAATCATACATTACAAGGGTTGGTGAGGGTCCATTCCCCACTGAGATCAGCCAGGAGGAGGCAGAGGAGCTCGGCCTTGAGGAGTACGGGACAGTCACCGGCAGAAGAAGGCGGATTGGCCTATTTGATATGGAGATGGCCAGGGAGTCCTGCATGATCAACGGAGCCACACAGATAGCTGTTACCTGTGTCGACAGACTCTACCCTCAATGTGAACGTGTCAGGGAGTACTCTGACCTTTCAGCCGAAGTAAAACGTTTCATAGAGGAGATAGAATCCGAAACCGGGGTGCCGGTCACCATAATATCCACGGGTCCATCCCTTGAGGATACCATTGACCTCAGGGATGAGCTGCTCTAATTTTTTCCATGATTTTCACCTCATACTCATCATCCCGGCGGTTCCAGATCCTGGCATGATTTAATCGGTGTTCTGGTTTATGGAACCCGAATCAGTTTACTTTCAAGTAAATTACTGGTGAGTGAATAATGTTTCTTGACAGGAGGGAGGAATTAAGGCACTTGAGAATGGGGGAAAAAAGGAAACGCAGAGTTTGTGGTTCTCTATGAAGAAGGCGAGCGGGAAAAACAAGTCTTTTACTGGAATTTATAGGGGGATGTGGGGGAATTTACCTTCTAGCCAGGGAAACAAGCAATTTTGAAAATCTGAAACGTTTTTCTGATGATTGCCAGGTATTTTTGGGATGATTTTCTGCTCAGAAATCCTTTCAGAACTGTGATGCATTCTTTGAGTATCTGAACCAGAAAGCCTCCGGGAGGCTTATAGTCGCAATAGATGAATTTCCCTATCTCATAAAAGATGATCATCCCTCCCATCAGTTCTACAGGAATACTGGGACCTAAAGTTCTCAGAGAGTAAACTTTTTCTCATAATCTATGGTTCCTCCATAGGTATGATGGAAAAACTCCTGGGATACAGAAGCCCAATATACGGTGGAAGAACAGCTCAAATGAAGCTTAAACCAATTGATTTTTTTAATGCGAGACTTAACCTATTCGCTGTACATCCAGAACTGGTTGAGGGTACCATGGTGTCCGTACCTTATGGCCTCCCTTACAAAGTCCCCTGCCTTTCTCAGGGCATCAACCAGTTCAAGGCCCATCTCAAGGTATGCCGCAGTCGCAGCCGAGAATGAGCAGCCACTTCCATGGGTGTTCTCGCTCTCTATGAGTTCACCCTCAAGTACAGATACGTCACCGTCAATGCAGAGCACATTATTACCACCAAGATGGCCTCCGGTTATTATAACATCGCAGATTTCACCCATGACCCCCGCAGCCCTCACCGCATCATCCAATGTCCTTATGGAGACCCCGGAGAGCCTCTCTGCCTCTGCAACATTGGGTGTTGCTATAAGTGCCTCAGGGAGGAGATGATCTCTAAGCGCGTCAGGGAAAACACCTGCAGATAGACTGCCTCCTGAGGCCGCCACCATCACAGGGTCCACCACAACCCGCAAGTCATACTCCCGGATCTTCTCTGCAACGGTCAACACTATCTTCTCACTGTAGAGCATACCTGTCTTGGCGTGCACTATGTTCAGGTCCTCCATCACAAGGTCGATCTGTTCTCCAACAAATTCAGGGGGTACTGCCATTACACCCGAAACCCTCCTCACGTTCTGGGCAGTGAGTGCAGTTATAACCCCTGCACCGTAAACTCCAAGGGCAGAGAATGTCTTGATATCAGAGAGGATCCCTGCACCACCTGATGGATCAAAACCAGCTATTGAAAGAGCCATCATGGTCTCACCTAGAATGATCTTGAAACCTCAAGCCTGTCGGAACCCCTTGAGGGCCTCACAGTGAAACTGAGCTTTCGGAGGTACTCCCTTGCATGGGTCCCCTCCCCATGGAGTATTATCTCCCCGAGGTCCTCTGCAGTGTTAACGTCCAGTGAAAGGTAGAAGGAGTCATATACTGAGACGCTGAGCCCCCTACCTTCAGCTTCAATCACATGCTCGAAGAAGCTGCAGTCACCGAACCTCAACCTCATGGACCCGGGCCTGAATATCAGGGTGTTGGTCCCGCCACCCTTGGCAGGGGCTATCACAACATCAAAGTGGGATGCCCTGTGGAGGAGTTCAGTGATATCAGTTTTCCCTATTAGGGGTATGTCTGAGGGTGTTATCATGACCCTCTCAAATTCGGGCATGCAGAACTCAGCAGCCTGTTCCAGGGCGCCGTTGAGGTCCGTAGTGCCCCTCTCCTCAAGTATATCAACTCCAAGGCTGTAGGCGTATTCAAGGACATCTTCATCTGCACTGATCACCAGAACACGGTCAACATGTCTCATGAGGGCCTCTGAAACATCAATCAGCATGGCCCTCAGCAGACCCTCCCTCTCTGATGGTGAAAGTGTGGGGGATAGCCGTGTCTTTGCATGTGCAAACCTTGAAACAGGTATTATGGCACAGGTCTTCATTGTCTTGCTCCAATCTGGTTCTTCAGGGCATCAAGTACCGAGAACAGTCTAAAGGGATTTCCTGTCTGGTTTAAGATTGGGCTGTTGATGTTCAGCTCCGAGAACTGTTCCTCTGTGAGTCCATACTCATCCATGAGCTCTGACCTCACAGCTGTGATGTTCTCCCTGAGCTGGTAGAACCGCATATCCCTCTTTTTAACCATGGCGTAAACCTCTCCACGGTATATGTTGAGTTCATCGCCCCTTGAAAGCACCCAGAGCTTGAGCTGTGTGGTGAAAGCCTCAGATGGATCTGCGGGGTTCGATGATGAGAGGACATCCACCATGAGTGCCGGGGCTTTACCGGTGGGTTCCAGTTTAACCCCCTCTAAGGTCCTATCTTCAGGTTCCACCGAGTATGCCGGAACATCCTCTACGGTACCTGGACTCACAATGGTGTCTGTGGCAATTACAAGGTCACCCGAGGTCTTTGAGGCGAGCAGGGTGCCGGTATCCACCCTCACAGGTTTATTTCCGGTGTTCCTTATTTCAACCGTATTCGGGACTTCACCGGCGATCCCCTTCTGTATCACCTCTGCACTGCCATCCCTGCAGGCAGATGCGAGGTCGGGACCTCCCAGTGTTATGTAGCCTATCCATCCGCTCAGAAATGCGAAGATGAATATGAGGCTGATGACAAGAAGGATTCTTGAGTTCATCCAATCTCCCATCTAGTAGGTTCTGGCAAGGTATGCCCTGTAGGGGGCGTCTCTACCACAGTTCATGCATTTACCGCTTCCACCCTCCTGTATACCCAGGATATCAACCCTTACCTTCTCCTCGACATCCATTCCGCACTCCTCATCACCGCACCACATGAAGGATATTATACCCCTCTTCTCCTCTATGATGTTCCTGGCCTCCTCGATGGTTTCTGCCTCACGGATCTCTGATTCCATCCTCTCCCAGGCCCTGGTTCTGAGGCTTTCAAGGATGTCACCCATGAGATCCCGGAGGGTGTCCTCTATACCCTCAAGGTCCGCTGTTATCTTCTCACCGGTGTCCCTTCTGGAGATAACTGCGGAATTACTTTCAAGGTCCCTTGGACCTATCTCGACCCTCAGGGGGACGCCACGCATCTCCCATTCATAGTACTTCCTCCCTGCCCGGAGGTCACGGTCATCAAGGTGCACCCTGAAACCGGCATCCTCAAGCCTTTTCCTGAGATCCCTGCAGGCCTCCATGACATCATCCGCGGCCTTCTTGAAGATAACCGGCACTATAACCACCTGGTGGGCTGCAACCTCTGGGGGGAGACATAGACCTGATTCATCCCCGTGGACCGCTATAACCGAGGCTATGACCCTGTCTGATAAGCCGTAACATGTCTGGTGGACGTACTCATGCTCACCATCGGGGTTTTCAAATTTTATCTCGAAGGTCCTGGCGAAGGTCTGTCCGAGGTTGTGGACGGTTCCTATCTGGAGGGTTTTGCCGTCTGGCATGAGGGTGTCGAAGGCCATTGTGTAGTCTGAACCGGGGAATTTGTCCCAGGGAGGCCTCTTTGTTATGAGGTAGGGGATTCCCAGGGAGTCGAAGAATTCCCTGTAGATCTCTATGGCCCTTTCAACCTGTTCCTCCGCCTCACTGGCGGTTGCATGTATTGTGTGGGCCTCCTTGAATGTTGTTATCTCACGAACCCTTATGAGCGGTCTTGTGTGCTTTGTCTCATACCTGAAGGTGTTAACTATCTGGTAAAACCTCATGGGAAGGTCCGTGTGTGACCTGACCCAGAGTGCGAACATGGGGTACATGACGGTTTCACTTGTGGGTCTGAGGGCCAGCTTTCTCTGGAGTTTGCTGAGACCCCCATGTGTAACCCAGTAAACCTCATCCTCGAAGCCCTTTACGTGTATGGCCTCCTTTGCCAGTTCATCCTCAGGCACAAGGAGCGGGAAGAGAACCTCCTCATGGTCCCTGTCAAGTATCCTCTTCAGGATATTAAGGGTGTTTTTCCTTATCCTGAATCCATGGGGCATCCATACATGCATACCCTTGACCGGATACCTCTGATCTATAATCTCAGCTTCCTCTAAAATATTGTGGAACCATTCACTGAACTCTGTCATTTTTTCACCATGATAGCAGTTAGGGTCTTTCCTGATAAATTTCTGCAAAAGTATATTTTTCTCTGGAAATAAACACCAATCAAAAATTATTTTATTACTCCTACTTAAATAATATACTCCATCAGAGGGTTAACATGGATCCAAGGAAAATTCAGCTACCAAGGGAGATACACACAGGGCCCGGTGTTATAGAGGATACCGGGAGGATATGCAGGGACCTCAGATTCGAGGGAAGGGTTATGGTGGTGACAGGCCCCAGAACCCTTAAAATTGCCGGTGAATCTGCGATTGAGAGCATGCAGGATGCTGGATTCGAGGTAGATCAGGTCACGGTTGGGGATGCCACCATGGCCTCGGTGGCCGAGGTACAGGATGGCCTCAACGGCACATCCCTCGTACTTGGTGTGGGTGGAGGTAAGGTCATCGATGTTGCGAAGATGGCAGCCACACTTGAGGGCGTGCACTTCATAAGTGTGCCCACCGCGGCATCCCATGATGGAATAGCGTCCCCGAGGGCATCCATAAGGAACGGTGAGGGCACAGCATCCCTTGAGGCCTCCTCACCCATCGGTGTGATAGCAGATACTGAGGTCATAAGTAAGGCCCCCTTCAGGCTCCTTGCCTCTGGCTGTGCAGATATAATATCCAATTACACAGCCATAATGGACTGGAAACTTGCCCACAGGCTTCTTAATGAGAGGTACAGTGAATCAGCAGCAGCACTTTCACTCATGACAGCCAAGATGATTATAAACTCTGCTGATGCCATAAAGGAGGGCCTGGAGGAGAGCGCAAGGCTGGCTGTGAAGTCACTCATAAGCAGCGGTATAGCCATAAGCATAGCAGGGAGCAGCAGGCCGGCCAGTGGCTCGGAGCACAAGTTCAGCCACGCCCTTGACATGGTGGCACCTGAACCTGCACTCCACGGCGAACAGTGTGGGGTGGGGACCATAATGATGATGCACCTCCACGGCGGGGACTGGAGGTTCATAAGGGATGCCCTGGCCAGAATAAACGCCCCCACAACAGCAGAAGAACTCGGCATAGACCCTGAATACATCATAGATGCACTTACACTGGCCCACACCATTAGAAAGGAGAGATACACCATCCTTGGAGACAGGGGTTTAACCCGCGAGGCCGCTGAAAGGCTTGCAAAGATAACGGAAGTGATATGATTGATAACTCTTATTGGTGAAAAACTTGCAAGGAAGGGGTCAAGGTTCCTCTTCTGCGGACCTGCCGAGGAATGTGAGGATTGCAGGTTCAGGTCAACATGCATAGGACCCCTTGAGGAGGGAAGGCTCTACAGGATAACCGATGTTAAGGACAGGTACCAGAAGTGCCCGGTTCATCTTGGAGAGAAGGTGAGGGTGATTGAAGTTGAAAAATCCAATGTTGAGGTCCTTATAGATGCAAAAGGAGCATTTGAAGGATCATTGATATCATTTGAGCCCCCTGAATGTGATCTTGAGTGCAGCCTGCATGATCTCTGTTTCCCCGAGGGTATCAGGGAGGGTGACAGGTGCAGGATTGTAAAAAATCTCGGAAAACCTGGAAAACAGTGTCCTGGCGGTCATGAACTGAGAAGGGTTCTTTTGAAGCCCTTGAATAAAAAATGAGTGGGAGTTCACAATGGATCTCAAGAGGATGGCCGCCCTCAGGGCGGTTGAGGAGATAAGGGATGGGGATATCGTTGGACTTGGCACAGGTTCAACAACCCACCACTTCATAGTGGAACTTGGAAGGCGTGTCAGGGAGGAGGAACTGGAGGTTATGGGTGTCCCCACATCCTACCAGTCCATGTTCCTTGCAGCAGAGTCAGGTATAGGGATCACAAGTCTTGCAGAACACGACATTGATGTTGCGGTTGACGGTGCAGATGAGGTGGACCCTCAACTCAACCTTATAAAGGGTGGTGGGGCTGCCCACACACTTGAGAAGATAGTTGACTCCTCTGCAGGGCGCTTCATAGTTATAGTGGATGAATCAAAACTTGTTGATAGACTGGGGGCCTTCCCCCTCCCTGTTGAGGTCATCCCTGCAGCCTGCAGACCCGTTATGATGAGACTGGAGTCCATGGGGGCCAGTGTAAACCTCAGATCCTCTGAGGGGAAGGACGGCCCGGTTGTAACCGATAACGGCAACTTTGTCCTTGACGCCTCATTCGGCGCTATCCACGACCCGGCAGGACTTGAGGTGGATCTCAACAGTATACCGGGTGTTGTGGAGAATGGTATCTTCGCCGGCCTTGCAGATATGGTTATTGTGGGGACTGGGAGTGGTGTTGAGGTCCTCCAGCCTAAAGGGTGATCGTCACAATATGTGCAAGGGGTATTATGACAGTGGTGGTTGTTTTACCACCCCTTAATTTTAATTCAAGGCTCAGATAATCGGTTTCAACCCTCTTAACCTCACCGTAGTATGTCTTCCCGGTTATAAGTGTGATGCTGAGGTAGTCGCCGATGGCCGATTTCAGTGTATCCCTGAGGTCTGATCCGCACTTCATAATCTAGGGTTTCATCTATTCTCTAATGTACTTTTTGATATGCCTGCTGTGAACCTGGTTTCATCTCTTCCTTGATACATGATCCGGTTCCAGCTCTATGGACCCCTCAGGGACTTCAGAATCTGGGCTGCGCCAAATAGAACTGTGAGGATAAGGACTATGACGGCTCCTGATGAGATATTGGACCAGTAGGAAACCCAGAGGCCAAGTATAGCTGCGAATATTCCTGTGATTGAGGCCTTGACCATTATGTCACCCATATCTGTACTGAAGTCCCTTGCAACAGCCGCTGGAACCGTGAGCAGTGCCATCACAAGTATTATACCTGCTGCCTTTATGAGCACAACGACACTTATGGCCACCAGTGAAAGCAGGTACAGGTAAAAGGTGTCAGCAGGAACACCAAGGACCTCTGCGTATTCCTCATCGAAGCATAGGGCCACAAATTCCCTGTTGAAAAGGAGTGCGCTTGCTATTATGATGAGGTCAAGAACGAGCATGGTCCAGAGGTCGGTGCTGCTTACCATGAGGATGTTGCCGAAGAGATAGCTGAAGAGATCCGGGGCATAACCAGGGCTGAGGTTTACGAATAGTATACCCAGGGCCATACCGGCTGACCAGAGCATACCTATCGCGGTATCCTCACTTATATCTGTTTTCCTGGTGATTTTACCCATAAGGAGCGCGGCTGCAATGGTGAAGGGGATGGCCGCTGTCACAGGATTCACACCGAGGAGGTATCCCAGCCCAACACCACCGAATGCTGTATGGGATATACCCCCGCTTATCGAGACTATCCTCTTGGTCACAACGTAGCTTCCAACTATACCGCAGGCTATGCTGACCAGTACCGCTGCAACCACAGCGTTCCTCATGAACTGGTACTGTAGGATCTCAAACACAGCAATCATTCCTCCCTGTGTTCATGGAGCACCCTGTGGGGTATCCCATGTGCGATGAGTTCCACTGGACAGCCATATGCATCCTCAAGGCAATTGACGGCATCCTCCACTGTCCCGTGGACGAATAGCCTGTGGTTCAGGCACGCCACACTGTCCACGTGCTGCGCGACTGTTCCAATGTCATGGGATACCAGGATAACTGTTATACTCCCCCTGAGGCCATCTATTAGGTTGTAGAATGAGGTCCTGAAGGCCGGGTCAACACTTGCAGTTGGCTCATCAAGAAGGAGAAGATCCGGGTTTCTTACAATGGCCCTAGCAAGGAAAACCCTCTGCAGCTCCCCCCCTGAGAGTTCACCAATTTTTCTATCCTGGTAATCCAGCATCCCCACCATTTTCAGGGATCTGAGGGCCCTCTTTCTATCGTCATCTGTATATGCCTCAAATCTCCTGTATGTACCCATCAGGACTGTCTGGAGGACGTTTATGGGGAAATCTGTTTTGAAGTGACTTCTCTGGGGGAGGTATCCGATCCTTTCCCTTGCATCCTCAGGGTTTTTCCCCAGAACCTTCACAACTCCTTCCGATGGAATTATCTGTCCTGTTATGAGTTTTAGGAGTGTTGTTTTACCCCCGCCGTTGGGTCCGATCACTGCAAGGATCTCCCCCTGGGGTACTTCAAGGTTGATGTCCTCGAGTATGGGTCTGCCATTCACATGGTAATTCACATCCCTCATCTCAACAGCAAGCATTTTCATCACCCCTGAAGAACCCTCAGTAACTCCTCAATGTTCCTGGTGTAGTTTCCACCCAGTGGGTCCACAACGGCAACCCTCGCCCCTATCTCGTCTGCAATGAGTTCTGCATTCCTCCTGCTGAACTGTGGTGATACAATTACAACCCTTATGTTCTTCCTTCTGGCATCCTGGATTATAAGTGATAATGTTGCCGGACCGGGTTCCTTTCCCTCCATTTCAATTGCAACCTGTTTTAATCCGTATTCCCTGCAGAAGTATCCCCATGCAGGGTGGTAGACAAGTATGCTCTCACCGGTTCTATTTTTCAGTTCCATTCTGAGTCGCATATCCAGTTCATGCAGCCTTTCAAGGTAGGTCGCAGCGTTTTCCCTGTAGTATCTGCTCTGCTGGGGGTCAATCTCCTGGAGGCCCCTCAGTGTATTGTTCACCATAACCATTGCATTTCTGGGTGATGTCCACACGTGGGGGTCGTATGGGCTCTCGGCTGATCCGTGTGAATCTTCAATGGCTGATGGGATGAACTCTATCCCCTCTGACGTGTTTATTATCCTCATACCGGGGTTAAAGGTCCTTATTTTATCAAGGTAATGGTTTTCGAATTCAAGGCCGGATCCAACAATGAAGTATGCCCTGGCCTCTGAAACCCTTCGGAGTGTCTCTGGTTCGGGTTCATATGTGTGTGGGTCGGCGCCCTCTGGCACCAGGACAACCACCTCTGCATGGTCACCTGCAATTGCCTCCACAAACTCCTTCTGTGGCATTACTGTAACAGCCACAATCAGTTTTCCCTGATGGGGCTCCTCTGATGACTCCGATGTGAAGACGTACATTCCAGCCACTGAGAGTATGGTTATAATTGCAATTGCACCCATCTTCCATCTTTCCATCCAACCACCCATTCACTTTATATCCCCTGAAATATATAAAAATTGTTAATATTTTAAATGTAATTTAATAAATTTTAGCATAAAATATATAAGTTCTTATTAAAATAGGGTAATCCATGGTTGTGGTCAGTGTTTCACTCAGTGAAAAGCTCCTTGCGGAGATAGATGCACTCAGGGATGAGATGGGATTCTCAGGAAGATCCGATGTTATAAGGGCTGCTGCAAGGCTTCTGATCGATGAGAAAAGAAACATGCAGGAATTGAGGGGACATATAAATGCGGTCCTCTTCCTCATACACCAGAGAAATGCTGAGGACATGGTCACAGAGATAAAACATGACTATGAGGATATAATCAGCACCCAGATACACAGTCACCTCAAGGACGGGAACTGCCTTGAACTCTTCATAATTGATGGCGAGTCCTCAAGGGTGAGGGAACTCACAGAGAGGTTCATGGCCTGCGGGAGAATGGCCCACATAAAGCTCTTCACATTCTGATGATGGTTATTACCTAAAAAAGGAGAATGGGTGTGTTCAGGGTCTGTATTCGTGGCTGAAACCGGCTTCAGGGAGAATATTTT
>NZ_JBNASF010000023.1:0-24191 GCF_049720995.1 Methanothermobacter sp. | reverse complement strand
TAGAATAAGGATCTAAAATAAAGGAGGAAGAGACCGCCTTAAGGGTGACGGTCCGGACCCCATAGAATAAGGATCTAAAATAAAGGAGGAAGAGACCGCCTTAAGGGTGACGGTCCGGACCCTTAAAAAAATAATCAGGTGTTTTCATCGGGTTTCTTTTTATTCAGGTCCTCAGAAGGTCTTAAAATGAGGGGTTCCTCATCAATTGCACCTGAGTCATGCACCACACATTCCCCTATTCTCTCTCTTATTGCAGCGGGATCCTCAACATCCACCATGTCAACAAGTTCCACCTGTCTTCTGAACCTCTCTATGGCCTCATCAGGCATGTTCTCTATGTAGGGGATGGCGCCGGTGGCCCCGATTATCCTCCCGGTTTCTCCATCAACCCCGTTGCTATGGAGGGCCTTCATGGTCTGGCCTGTGATGTGACCCATGACCTCTGCACCGCATACAAGGAGGAATCTGAGGTTGGGATTTGCAATCACATTACCAACGACCTTCTCTATTCCAAGGTTCTCTGTGTGCAGTGGACCTGAAATTGCTGCGCCTGCCCTTACAGGCTCATCTTCCATGTGGGACCCGAGGGTGACAACCGCAACCGGACTTTCGGCATCACCAACCACATAGTCCCCAACTATGTGTGGCCAGTCCCCGGGTACCGGTTTCTTGTCAGCCATATAAACACCTCTTTAACCATCGGTTAATTTTTAACTTCTGGTTAAATTTTAACTTGTGGTTAAACATATATAAATCTTCCGGTAAAAGTCTTTTAAAGCTGCAGAACAGATATCCTACAGATGCAGAAAAGGTGAGTCAAATGGCCCCGGCTTCCAGGAGAGAACGTGAAAGGCAGGAAAGACAGATGCAGATAATAAGGGCCGCTGAGAAGGCATTCTTCGAGAGGGGCTACGACAAGGTGACCATGGATGAAATAGCAGAAAGGGCGGAAGTCAACAAGGCACTCCTCTACTACTACTTCAAAAATAAGGAGGCCCTATTCTTCGCCGTTAACCTTTACGGTGTAAGAATACTCCACAGGATGTATGAGGAATGTTCAGAACTTGAAACAGACGGTTACGGTAAGGTGAAGGCCATGGTGGATGCCCTTTACAGATTCTCAAAGGAACACCCTGACTACTTCAGGATATACTGCTACAGTGGCACAGAAAGATTTGAGATGAGCGAAGGTGAGGATGCAAGGGAGATAGTGGACCTCCGCACAGGGATGTGGAGACTCATGGTTGAGGCAATCATAGAGGGTATGAGGGATGGAAGCATTCGCAGTGACCTTGACCCTGTTGAGCTATCCATATACATCCATACACTGACCATAAATTCCCTCAACCTCGACCTCACATCAAGGATGGTTCTTGAGGCCAGAGAAATCGGGAGGGACAGATTCTGGAGGGACCTTGAGATATTCCTTGAATCGGCCCTGAAAAATCAGAAGCCAGAAAGCAGAGACCCATGAATAGCAGCCATAAGATAAATAACTATATAAGGTTTTAGATACAATCTGTAGTTAAAGTAAAGATAAGTGAGGAAAAGAATGAATATGGATGATGAAGTTAACTTCATGATAATAGATAACAGCCAGGAAGATAAAAAGAATCTTGGACTCCTCGTGGATGGTCCAAACATGCTCAGAAAGGAATTCTGCTCAGACCTTGACTTTGTTAAAAACCTCCTGGTTGACAGGGGAAACCTCAGGGTGGGTAAGGTCCTCCTCAACCAGTACGCCTCAGATAAACTCATCGAGGCAGTTGTAAACCAGGGATTCTCACCCATGATAGTCGCCGGGGACGTGGATGTACAGCTTGCAGTGGAGGCCTTTGAACTCATACACAACCCCCACATTGACGTGGTTGCACTGATGACACGAAATGCAGATTTCCTCCCCCTGATAAACATAGCAAAGGAGAACGGAAAGGAAACCCTTGTTATAGGTGCAGAGCCCGGGTTCAGCATAGCACTCCAGAACTCGGCAGATGACTCCATAAAGCTCATAAGTGAAGGTGTCTGATGGTGTACCGGAGAATACTGATACCCACCGATGGCTCAGATGACGCCAGGAAGGCAACAGAACACGCCTTCAAAATTGCGGAGATGAGTGGTGCAGACATCCTGGGGATAAGTGTGGTTGACACATCCTACAGGGAAGTCTGGGATGAGGATATCAGCAGGCGCATTGAAAGGATACTCAGAAAACAGGCAGAGAAGGCAATATCCATCCTAAAGGACGAATTTTCATCTATGCAGAGTAATGGTAGAATGAAGGAGTGCAAACTCGATACCCAGATACTTGAGGGCAACCCTGCAGAGGTTATCCTGGAGACAATGGAGGATGAGGATGTGGACCTCGTTGTCATGGGCAGTTCAGGTAAACACGGACTTGACCGCATAATATCCGGAAGTATAACAAGAAAGGTTCTTAAATCTGCAGAAACCCCCATACTGGTCGTTGGTTAATACGTGAAGGTGATTCAATGATAGGAAAAAAGACATTAAATGACGAGAAACTGGCGCTTATAACCTTCAGCGGCCCCCTAAGCAAAACAGATGAACTCATTGAAGAGGTTAGAGAATTCATCTCATCAGAGAACCTTGAAATAGCCGGTGACCCACTGGTGATATTCTACACAGGCCCCCTCAAGGATGATGGCCGATATGATGCAGGAATACCCATAAATGGCGAATCAGAGGGTGCCGGTGACATTAAAATTGTTACCATCCCCCAGCACACCGTCATATTTAATGAATACACTGAAAACAGGGATGAAGCCTATGATGAGCTCATAGCTTACGTAGAGGAGAACGGAATTGACATAATAGGGGCTCCCCGGGAGATATACCGTGAAAATGTAAGGGAAATACAGTTCCCTGTTATACTTTAAGGGAACTCCCGTTTTCAGCTACTACCTTTACTGCAAGCCCTCTCTTGAGGAAAATGTAAATTCAATTCCTGTTCTTTTCGATGATCTCCCTGAAGGAGTCAATCACATACTGAACCTGCCCATCAGTCATTCCATAGACACTGCACTTGAACCACTCAGTCTGCCCCCTCCTTATACCAACAATCCGCCTCTTCTTAAGTTCTTCGTAGAGGAAGAAACCCTTCCTGGGATGTGAAGATGCAATATCGTTGAATACAGGGGTTTCAAACCTCACAAGGTCATGTTCCTTGGGCCTCTTACCAATCTGCCTTATACCACCCATATTTTCAAGTTCGGAGACAAATCTACGGGTTTTTTTAATCTCATCATCCCACCGGGAAACCCTCTCCACAACGTGTGGGAAGGAAGCCATGAGGGTGGCAAGTGGTGCCCCCCGTGATGTGCAGCCCAGCATCTCGATCTCCTTCTTCTCATGCCTCCCCGACCTTCTGAGGAGGGTATCCTCCCATTCAGACCTCATCCCGAGAACACCTATCGGTCCAGAGGCTGCCATGCTCTTGTGTCCGCTTCCAACAACAAAGTCGACCCCCATCTTTCTGAGTTTAACAGGAAGACGACCCATGGAATAGGCGCAGTTCAGGAGTAGCGGGACACCCATCTTCCTGCATATCCTGGCTATCTCCTCTGCATCTGTGAGGTTACCGTAATTACCATCCACATGTGTTAGAACTGCAAGTTTAACATCAACCCTGTCAGCGGCCTCCTCAAGAACCTCCCTGTAGGTCTCAGGTTTTATCTCATGGTCAGGGTGTCCCGTTGATGGAACCTCAACCATCTCAAGCCCGTTCCTCTCTGCAGCAAGGTGTGTCGTGTAGTGTGCGTTTCCATCTGCAACTATGGTGTCACCAGCCTCACAGAGGGCATGCATCACCGCAAATTTACCCTCCCTTGCTCCATGAACTGTCCTCACAGCATCTGCGTCTATGAAATCTGCAAGGTCATCCAGGAAGCTGTTCACAGCTGGCCTTGTGACCTGGTCCAGCCTCCCCTCACAGTAATCACAGACACTGTAGCCATCCCCAAATTCATAGAGGGCCTTCCTGGCGGCTGCAGGTAAAACACCACCCCTCTGGAGGGGGTTGAGGTTGAGGTTATCCCTCTCAAGTGCCCTTGTAATACCATAATCAGCGCATTCCATAATCAATCACCCAGTAAATCAATGATCCTCCGATAAACATGATCACGACTATCAGGATCCACAACAAATACTCTTATGTCACCCCTCTCTCTTATACTTTGAACAAGTTTTCTGTGGACCGCTGCAACCACAGGAACATCTGAATTCAGCGCCTCATCAACAGCCCTCCTGAATCTCTCACTCTTAAGTTCCATTGGCGCTATTTCATCTATCAGGACACAGTCGTCCTCCCTAAGAGCCCTCATTATCGCTGGAACAGCGATTTCATCAACCACATCAACGTTTACACCGTACCTCCCCACCCGGGGCCCCATCCTATCCACCGAGGCAAGAAGGCCCCTTCTGCCTGACTTTATATCAACAACCTCAAAGCCAACCCTTGATGAGCCCTCCCTCACCTCCGGGGTGAATATGCCCCCAGTAGAAAGGCCTTTAAGTTCCAGGTGATCCTTTATTCTCTCAATGAGGGTGCTCTTCCCGCTTCCAGGTCTTCCTGTTATTAAAATCTTCACATGGCTCACTTCCTTATCCTCAGATAAGATTTTCAATACCCTCCCTCAGAGCCCATCCCCTTGCCTCTTCAAGTTCCTCCATGGAGGGGTAGCGGTTCAGTTCAGGGTACCATGATGCCCTGTAGAGGGGCCTGTACTGGCCCATGATGTTCATTACGGTGTCCTTCCCCAGGTTATCTGCGACCCATGATATGATGGGTTTTGTGCAGCACTCAAGGTGCCCTGGAATCACCAGGTGCCTTATCACCATATCCTCCCCCCTTATTCTGAGGTGATTCTCTGATACGACCTCAAAGTAGTCCTTTACGGCGGCAAGCTTCAATGCACAGTCACTGTTGCCAAATTTGAAGTCAGTGAGGTATAGATCCACGATACCAGCTAGGAGCCTCATGGATTCCTGTGAGAGGTACATGTTGCTGTTCCACACCACCGGTACACTGATTGATATCCCTTTGAGGACACGGAGAATGTATGGTAGTGACGGGGTCGGGTCTCCCCCAACGAAGTTAACGTTGGCTGATCCCATCCGCCTCCTCTCCTCTATGAGGGCTGCGAGGCGGTCCTCAGGGATGCTGACACCCAGAGAGGGGTTCTGTGATATATCCCAGTTCTGGCAGAAGACACAGTTCATTGTGCAGCCTGAGAAGAAGATCGTGTGACTGGGCACCAGCGGTGCCTCCTCACCGTAGTGCAGGAACTCCGATGCAACCAGGGGTGATTTAACACCGCATTTTCCAGTTTTCAGGTTACGATCAACACCACATCGCCAGTGACATAGTGAACATTTCCTGAACATCCTATTCGCAATTTCAATTTTCAGGTCAAGGAATGATTTTCCGCACTCCCCTGAACACTTAACCCCCAGCTCTATTCTTTCATGTTCCCGCCAGAGTTCACTGGTCCCTGAATCCCTGCTGAAGGATGCCGGAGTGGCCTTTGCCTCAAGAAATCCTGCGTCCTTCCTTCCATCCCTCACATCAAGGTAGTGGCCAAGAGCATCTCTCAGTGACATCTTAACCTGTTACATGGATACACGGTCAAGTTTCCGTTCTAATCCCTCGATTTCATCATGCTGACATCTTAACCTGTTACATGGATACCCTCAACAATGAGGGGTGATGTTACAAAGTCTCCAATCTGCCTCCTCTCAAGGTCGGTGGATGAGACATTCCTCATGAGGTCGAATATGTTACCTGATAACATTGCCTTCTTCACCGGCCTGAATTCGCCCCCCTCAACCATGAAGGCGTTGTTGGCCTCAACCGAGAAGTCACCTGAGATTGGGTTTGCTGTGTGGGCACCCAGCACATCAGTCACGTATATCCCGCTGAAATCATCAGCCGAAACCTCATCCCCAAATTCAAGTACGAAGTTTGTGGTTGAAACCAGGGGTATGTCAGAGTAGCTTCGCAGCCCATTACCTGTGCTCTCACATGAACCCCTCGATGCAGTGTAGATGCTGTGTATGTAGCCCTCAAGGACTCCATCAGCGACAAGGAGTGTTCTCTGGGATGGTGTGCCCTCCCCATCAAAGGGTGAGGATCCAAGACCCCCCCTCAGTGTGCCATCATCGTATATGCTGAGGTCAGGGGATGTTATCTCAGTGCCGATCCTATCAGCCAGGATGGATCTCCCCCTCTGAACGTTATCTGCACTGAATGCAGCGGCAAATGTGCCAAGCAACCCTGCAGCTGCATGGTAGTCAAGCACAGCTGACATCCTTCCACTCTCAACATTTTCACCGCCAAGGGAATCCCTCGCTATCCTGCAGGCCCTTCCCGCTATCCATTCAGGGTCTATGTCCATGCTGCATGATGAATCAGACTCATATGCTGTTGTCCTGGACCCGTTTTTTTCGGCATTAACCGATATATATGCTGAGAATCCCGTTGACTTTGATGAAGCCTCAACGCCCTCCGAGTTCATAATGAATGTTTCAACCAGGGATGCTGAAAACCCCCCACTTGTTGGTCTGCAGCCCTCATCAAGTGTTTTATCAACCATCACCTCTGCGATGCTGGCAGATTCCCCGACGTCCAGTTCCATGAATGATCTGTCAAAGATCTCCTTCACCGTGGGGTAGCTGGCTGGCGCGGAGAATCCAAAATTTTCATCTGGATCAGCCAGCCTGAGATTCTCTGTGGCCATTTGAACGGCTAGCTGAAGATTCGATGGATCTGAGGTGTATGCAAAGCCCATCCTACCCCCCTTAAGTACCCTTATACCGATACCCGTCATGGACTCTATCTTTCCAAAGTCTATGAGGTCCCTCTGAACCTGCACCTCAACGGTATGTTCCCTTTCAATGTAGACCTCAGCCATCTCAGCATTCCTTAAGGCCATCCTGAGGGCCTTTTCCGCAAAATCAAACATCAGATATCCACCCCTGCAAATTTATGGATGGCTTCCCTAACTCCATCGCCATATTCCCCTGCAGTAACATAATCTGCCATTTCCCTGAGCTCAGGGGCTGCATTGGCAACTGCCACGCTTAAGCCCGCCCTTTCAAGGAATTCCATGTCGTTTTCACTGTCTCCTATGGCCATGACATCAGATATTTCAATTCCCATTGACTCTGCCACAATTTTGAGGGAAGAGCCCTTATTTACCTGGGGGTCTGTAAGGTGCACCGCAAAGCCCGTGTCATAGACCTCAACATCAAATCCATCAAGGGCATCCCTGATTGCCTGAACAGGGATCTCCCTGGTGATTGCAACCTCAGATAACCTTAGATCAGAGAACTGGACCTTCCTGACAGGGTAAATCTTTCTAAGGTGATTGTAGGCTGTTTCGGCCTTCCTGATATCACCCAGGACCTTTATGTCTCCATCAGAGTATATCACGCCGCCATTTTCAGCCACAACACCGCCGCCTGTCCCTATAAGGACTGATGCTGCCATTGCAAAGCACAGGACATTCCCTGTCACGATTATGACAGGTATTCCTTTTTTTTCAGCGCCCCGAAGGGCCCTGAGAGCGCTAATACAAAGTTTTCTGGAGCTGTCGGTTATGGTGCCATCTATGTCAACTGCAATGGCCCTCATCACTGCACCCTGAATGAACTGTAGCGGTAGGCTATGTTGCAGGTCCCCTCCCTTGAAACCATACAGGCTCCCACGGGGTTTGTGGGCGTGCACCGGGTCTTAAAGAGTGAACATTCCTCCGGCCTTGCAACGCCCCTCAGTACTGCGCCGCATATACAGCCTGTGGGTACCTCAACAGTATCCCCAACATCAATATCGAATTTTTCCCTTGCATTGAACTCTGAGAATTCATCCCGGATCTCATATACAGATCCCGGTATGACAGGGAATCCCCTCCACTCCCTCTCGGTTATGCGGAAAACCTCATCCATCGCCTGCTGGGCCTTGATGTTACCCTCAGGTTTCACCGCCCGCCTATATTCATTCTCAACCTTTGCCTCGCCCCTTTCGATCTGCCTGAGTATCATGTACACCGCCATGAGTATGTCAAGGGGGTTGAATCCCGCTATGACCTGAGGTATTCCGTAGTCCCTTGAGAAGGGCTCATAGGGTTTCATGCCGATTATGGTTGATACATGACCTGGCTCTATGAGGGCGTTGAGGTTAACCTCCCCTGATTCTATGAGGAATTTGAGTGCTGGAGGTATCAGCCTGTGGCAGGATAGGACTGAAAAGTTCTCTGGTGGCCCTGCCAGTATCTCCGATGCTGTTGTTGGTGCGGTGGTCTCAAAGCCGGCAGCCATGAAGACGACCTCCCTGTCAAGTTTCCTTGCTATATCCACAGCGTTTCCCACTCCGTAGACTATCCTGACATCGGCGCCCTCTGCCCTGGCATCAGCAAGTGACCCCTCTGAACCAGGGACGCGGAGCATGTCACCGAATGTTGTGATTGTAACGCCCTGCCTTGCAAGTTCAATGCACTCGTCTATCTCCCTTGCAGGGACGCAGCAGACAGGGCATCCCGGTCCGGCCACCACCTCAACCTCATCCGGGAGGAGTGATCTTACTCCATGCTGCATTATAGTATGTTCATGTGAACCGCAGACATGCATTATTTTAACAGGACGTGATATTTCATGTATCCTTGAAACCAGTTCCCTTGAAAGATTTTTCATAGGCTACCACCAAGTTATAGTTAAGGTCTATTTATCATGATCCATATATATAACTGGCAGTCAGTGAATGAAATGATGTCAATGATAATACTGATATTTCTCAATCAATTAAGGACGGGGAAACCATGTCACCTATCATATTAACATTAATCTTCTGCGCCTCACTCATTGGTGTTATAAGATCCGCGGACATCTTTGTGGACAGAATCGTTGACATCGGGAGGGCGCTTGGAATATCCCAGATAATACTGGGGGTTACGGTTGCAGCTGCAGGGACATCTCTCCCGGAATTCGGATCCGCCATGATATCCGTCCTTACAGGTAGCCCTGAGCTCGGTGTGGGCGTGGTGATAGGTTCAAACATATGGAACATAGCAGGTATCATAGGGATATCTGCCATTCTCTCCTGTGCTGTTACAACAAACAGGGACGAGATCCGAAGGGATGGATTATTCGGGCTTCTCAGCATCCTGATACTTTCATCTTTCATGCTCATGGGGTCCATCGGTCCACTTACAGGTGCCGTTCTCATCAGCCTCTATGGTGTTTACCTTCTAATTCTTATAAAGAAGCAGAGGAAATATTACACAAGCCACATAGAGGGTGGTGATGCTGGCTGGAAGACCATTGTAACTGCAGTTTTAAGTTTCGCCGGGCTTGTGGTGTTCTGCAGGGTACTGGTTTACAGTGCAGTTGAAATTGCCGTGGCTCTCCACATTCCTGAGATGATAGTCGGCCTGTTTGCCCTCGCCATTGGAACAAGCCTTGCTGAACTTGTTGTCGCTGTTAACTCCGCAAGGAAGCACATGTGCAGCCTCTCACTGGGTACTGTACTTGGAAGCAACATATTCAATATCCTCATAGGCATAGGGGTTCCCTCATTATTCGTGAAAATCCCTGTTGAGCCCCTCTCAGTGGTACTTGATGCCCCCATTCTGATAGCTGTGACGTTTATTGTAATGTACTTCATGTGGACGGATATGGAGCTTAGAAGAGTGGAAGGGGTCGTTCTTATCATTATATACATAATTTATGCTGCCTTAAGAATAGCAATCACAGGGTGAATTAAAAAATAAAAGGAAATGGTTTATTTTCTTCTGGATATAGCTGAACCTGCTGCCACAAGAAGCAATCCTGCAACAAGTGCAGCTAAAGGTGCTCCTGTTGGCTTCATCGGTACAGTTCCCGGTCCTGGTTGAGGTCCTGGTTGAGGTCCCGGGGATGGTTCAACATCGATCTCAACTTCTGTCGTGTTGTTGCCCCCGCTTGATGAACCTGAACTCACGGTTGCAACGTTCACAAATGTGCCGCGCCTTATGAGCTGGACCACCATTTCAAGGACAGCGCTTGAGCCTGCTGGGAGGTCGCCTATCATCCAGACACCGGTTGACGGGTTGTATGAACCGACGGTGGCGCTGGAGGATATGTACCTCATGGCATCTGGCAGTCTGTCGGTAACCATTGTGTTGAGTGCTGTGTCGGGTCCATTGTTGGTTACTGTTATGGTGAACCTGACGTTCTGACCCACGCGCACAGCCCTTCGATCCACTGTCTTGTTAATTGTAAGCTCCGCCCTCGGGTTCACTGTTACGGTGGCATTTGCACTCGTATCAGGGTTCGGGTTGTAGGTATCCGCCGTTACATCCGCAACGTTGATTAGGGTCGTGTTACTCACAGCAACCCTTGCAACAATATCCAGAGCAGCAACAGCACCCTTAACCAGTGAACCAACCAACCAGACACCCGTCAAGTTATCATAGGTTCCCTGGGTGGCACTGTAACTCAGATACTCAAGACCAGCTGGAAGCAGATCCGTAACAACAACACCCACTGCAGTATCAGGACCCATATTCATCACTGAAACCGTAAACCTCACAGTATCAGTGGAGTTAACCACTGTAGCATTGGCCACCTTATCTATCACAAGGTAGGCTGCAGGTGGTATGTTAACCGTCACCTCTGCAGTGTTGTTCTCAGGATACGGATCAAACTCTTCACCAACAGCAAGGACCCTGTTTACAACATCACCCGTTGTATTCACAAGCATGGTGAAGTTCAGAGTCGCTGATGAACCAGCTGCAAGATCCCCGACTATCCATATGCATGCAAGTGGATAGCATACTCCCTGTGATATCACATGGGACACATATACAAGTCCCTCAGGTGGTTTCTCTGTTAAAGTGACCCCTGTCGCATTATCAGGTCCATTGTTCCTAACAGTCACATAGAAGGTTATCTGATCACCGAAATTCGGTGATGAGTTACTTACCGTCTTCGTGACTGAGATGTCTGCAGATGGGTTCACATTGAGTAACGCTGTGGCATTGTTGTTTGAGATTACGGGATCAGACTGGTCGGCTGAGGCATTGACATAATTTGTGAAGATACCTGCAGCATTTGCCAGTACCTCAAGCATAAGAGTTGCTGATGCCCCATTTGCCAGGTTGCCCACTGTCCAGACTCCGCCAGCGAAGGTTCCCTTGGATGGAGTTGCGCTGATCAGTGAGAGTCCTGCGGGAAGAATATCCTCCACAGTGACACCCGTCGCATCGTTTGGCCCGTTATTTGTGACTGTTACCGTGAAGTTGGTGCTCTGCCCATTGTTGATGGGTGTTAAGAGGACCGTCTTCTGAACCGCGATATCTGCAATTGCCTGTCCATTAAGGGCGCCTGCTGCGTGGTTGTTGGTCATGTCAGGATCATATTCATTGGATGTTACTGATACTGTGTTTATGAATTCACCGGTACCGTTAACAAGGACCGTCAGGTTTAGTGTCTCTGATGCGCCCGGTGCAAGTGAATCAACCGTCCAGACGTTGAACTCTGGGAAGTAGATCCCCGCAGATGCCTCATGGGACTGATAGACAAGGCCTGCCGGTAGTGTATCAACTGTCCTCACAACTGTGGCCGTGTCCGGTCCAAGGTTCGTTACTGTGATGTAGAAAACGACGGTTTCACCGAAGTCCGGTGATGTGTTGCTAACGGTCTTGGTGATCTTAACATCCGCTGATGGCCTCACATCGACTGTCACTGCATCCACGTTGTCCTGGGGCAGTGGGTCAGGAAGCTCTGATGATACATTGACAATGTTGGTCTGGAATCCTGTCTGGGTTGCCCTGACAACGAGCGTCAGGGTTGCCTGGAATAGCTCTGGAAGTGATCCCACATTCCATGTTCTGGTTGCCTCACTGAAGGTTCCCTGTGTGGCCGTGTAGGATATGATGGATAGACCTGCAGGGAGAAGATCCGTTACAACCACGTTGGATGGTGTGTCAGGACCAGCGTTCCTCACGGTTATGGTGAAGATTGCTGTTTCCCCGTTATTTATAACGGGCCTGTCAACGGTCTTCTGGATGTTCAGATCGGCTGATACCGCATTCAAAAGTGATACTGCATCATTATTTGTCCTATCAGGGTCTTTTTCATTACCGGTTACTGATACCGTGTTGTTGGAATCTCCTGTAGTATTAACAAGGACCGTGAGGTTCATCAGGGCTGACGCAGCTGCATTAAGCGTTCCTATCGTCCATACACCTGTTAATGGGTTGTATGAACCCTGTGTAACCGTGTGGCTCAGGTAGACGAGTCCAGGTGATAGGACGTCAGCGACATTCACTCCGGTGGCCGTGCTCGGACCAAGGTTCGTAACTGCAACTGTGAACGTTACATTGGATCCGAAGTTGGGCCTCGGGTTGTTGACGTTCTTTATGATACGGAGATCCGCCACGGGGATTCCGGTCACGTCGCAGGTATCGTTGTTGTTATCCGGGTTGGGGTCAAAGTTCGGTGATGTTATATTTGCAAGGTTTGTTAGCAGGCCTGTGGCATTGACCTTTGCAAGTATTGTTAGTGTTGCCACCTCAAGGTAGTTGAGTGTGCCAACATACCATGTGCCGTGGTGTAGATACCCTTTGGATGGTGTCGCGCTGACCAGTATGAGTCCAGCTGGTAGTATATCCTCCACCAGAACTCCGGCTGCATTATCAGGACCCCTGTTGCTCACCGTGATTGTGTACTGGATGGTATCACCCACATAGGGTTCAGGATTGTTCACGGACTTGTCGATGGTAAGGTCTGATGCTGGTGGAGAGTTCAGGGCTGCTGATGCATAGTTGTTCGCCATGTTGGGGTCAAAGATGTCACCGGTCACATTGGCATTGTTGACAATGGTTCCAGTTGCGGTGACCACTGCTGTGATGTTGAGTGTCACTGTTTCAAAGTAGTTTAGGTTTCCTATGGTCCAGATACCGGTGCTGTTGTTGTAGGTACCCTTTGATGCCGCTGCTGATACGAATTCAAGGCCCGGAGGCAGGTTGTCAACCACATAGACTCCTGTTGCATTGTTTGGTCCATAATTCACAACTGTGAGTGTGAATCTGACGGTGTCCCCTATGTTGGTTGCCGTGTTATTGACGGACTTTGCAATTGCAAGGTCAGCCTTCTCAACTGCCCTGATGGTGATATTCTCACCGAAGTCTGAGTTGTAGTGGTAACTTGAACCGCTCCCGTCTGTTATAAGCCCAAAGAGCCTTGTTACGCCAGCGCCAGTCACGTTAAAGAGCCAGACTGATACAAAGTTCTTCTGACCCGGTGAGTCAAGGCGCACATTGTTGCTGGTGTTGGGCCCATATGTTACTGTTACATTCAGCGGCTGAAGAATGGCGGGGTTGTAGTTTGTAAGTGGAAGGTTAACAACATCATAGGTTGAAGCCGTCTTTGATACAACGGTGACAGCGATCACATCCCCTATGGCTGGTGTGGGATTGCTCACGGTTATGGAGACCACATCGTTACGGTTCTGTGATACAAGTTTCTCCACGTATAGCGTACCGTTTATCGTGTCTGCTGATCCTGTATTGGTGCCCCCAACTGTTACCGTGTAGTTCCTTGATGTTAGATAGGCAAGGCTATTTCTTGAAATCTCCACGAGGTAGAACACGTCCACAGTGGCCCCTGGGGCTATATCCCCAAGGTACTTATTTGCGGTCTCATTTGTAGCCAGATAAATGTATGGATTGGTTGAAGTGAAGGTTAAATTTGCTGTTACATTGTTTGCGATTGTTAGGGCATTATTCTTAACCCTGATCTGGATGAGGTGCTGGTTTGGCCCGACGTTCACATTGTTGTGGTCAAGTCCAATGATATCCCATGAACCCTTGGTCAGGTTCAGGGTCCCGAGCCTGAAATCGGCAGTGGCTATTCCTGACTCATCAAGGGTCACAGTCTTTGATGGTATCACATGCCCTGGAGCAACCGCTGATACCACAAATGTCCTATCAGGTGACTGGAGACTGACAGAGTATCTCCCATCAGCACCTGTTACACCTGAAGCAAGATTAGAACCATTCATGGACGCTACATTTATAACTGCACCCTCAAATGGTTCTGTACTGTTACAGTACGTCACCGTACCGGTTATAACTGAATCTGAGTCTGTCTGGTTTTCAGTGTCTGCGGCGCTTGCAGTTCCAGCTGCAACCATTAGAATAAGAATCGCCAGTGTCAGTGTAAATTTTCTCATTTTTCACCCCCCTTTCAGTTTTTTTACACAATTTCTTTATGTAATCCGAGGTATTTATAATGTGCTAAATGATCCCCATTATACATGAAAATCCTTAAGGTATGGCTTCAAGGTGTAGCTGAAGAAAAATGGTAGAAAGCACGCATTTCGATTTCATGGTATATATGGGCTCGTCAAAATCAGACGATTTTGCATGAATATTTATATAATAAAATTGAACACATATTTATGAAATCAGTTCTTCTCCTTGGAAGGGGGCTCTCAGAGTACATCAACATGTTCAACCTTAAGCATGATGAACTTGCAGGAAAGAGAATACTTGACTGTGCCGCAGGTGTGAGTTCCTTCAGAAGCGAAATGAAGAGAAAGGGTTTCGATGTAACTGCAGTTGACCCTATCTACAGTAGAAAACCAGATGAACTTGAAAATCTGGCAGAAGAGAGTTTTAAGAGGCACAGAAGATCCCATTGTGAGTTCTTCAGGGACATTAAGGTCAAGGGTCTGCCACTTGAGGATTACAGGAGGGCTGTCTTCAGGGAATTTATGAGTGACTACCGGGAAGACCCATCGGGTTACATTGCCGGGGAGCTACCCCATCTACCATTCAGTGACCTGCAGTTTGATCTTGTGCTTTCCGCAAATCTTCTCTTCCTCTATGAGGATAAACTGAGTTACAGATTTCATGTTGAGGCGGTGCGTGAGATGCTGAGGGTGGGACGGGAGGTGAGGATATTTCCAGTTACCAACATTCACAGAAGGAGGAGGTCCATATACATTGAGGGGATACTGAGAGAATTTGCTGATCATGAAATACTTATCCGGCGCGTCCCATACCATGAGGAGACGGGCTGTAATGAAATGTTGATTATAAAATCAATTGAGAGTTGATGATATGATTCATCATTTATAAGGGATGTTTTTCTGTGAGAAGAGTTATCATTGCTGCTTTAATTGTAGCGATTGTTTTCGTGGGATCTGTGGCCTTAAGTGGATCTTCCTATGGCCTTATATCCTCATCAAAGGCCATCAAGATTGTTAAAAAATCCGTTCCCGGAGATTACAGTAGGTTAAAGCTGAAGGCGAAGCTAATAAAGAAGCCCCCAGGGCACATCTCAGGTTTTAATGCGAGGGGGAAGATTGTCCGTCTTAGAATTAAGAGGCCTGTCTACCATGTCCTGGTGTATGACTGGAATTCCTCCAGTTCCACCTACAGAATGGTGATTGGTGAGGCATGGGTTGACGCTGTAAGTGGAAGGTTTCTCTGTGGGGCCGGATGACCCCCTCTTTTATTCGTTATAGGTATATATTACGAAATTACTTTCCCATTCGACAATATATTTCCATACGATTCCGTCTAGTTTAAAGCCGAGCCGATATTTTGATATTTCAAGGAAATAATTACTGAGAATCCTTTGTTTCAATATACATATAAGTCTAACTGCAATAATGTAATTTACTTATAAAGGCAGACCTAGATAATAAATTCAATAGGATTTTTCTCAATTCCTATGATATCTATATATAAATAATTCTTATTAGGCAATCTATAGATCAGGATAGAATCCGAAGTTTCATCAATCAACTCTTTAAGGCCGCTTTTTATTTCATTGAATTGTGCTCTACTGATCTCACCCTCAAATACAGAATTCTGTCTCCAGTGAAGATATGTTTTCAAAAACTTGTGCACTTTATTAACTCTGTTAACATCTACATCATAAACTACAAGTAAATACATGCAACCACGCAACCAGATACTCATCTACAACCGCCAATCCCATCATAAACTACAAAATACACAAGCACCTAAGTTACCACCATGCTTTAAAACTTTCATACTCCTGATCTCCTAGAACATGTTTGATTAGTTTATACGCCTCTAATCGCATCAAATATTTGTATGAAACTTTTCTTTTGATTTTCGGATGTTTTATGGTTGTATCAAGTTTATTTTGATATTCCTTCAAAAAAAGTTGCTTTCCTCTATCATTAAGCATAACCCCAACATCCCTCTCAAAATCCTTTTCAGAAATCATTTTATTATTCACTAACTTAAATATGACTCTACCGACTATCAATGGCTTAAAGATATCCGCAATATCAAGAGAAAGTGAAAACCTCCTTTCAGCAGGTTCATGTAGAAAACTGATAGAAGGATGAAGGTACGTATGATAAATCTCTGATAATGCACTCACATAAAGCAGAGAATTACCAAATGAGATTAAGGCATTGAGTTCAGTTGTTGGGGGTCTTATCTCCCTCTTTACCATTTTAAATTTTTTTAGAATACAATTGAAGCTCTGATAATACGCATTCCACATGCGTCCCTCACTACTCATCAGTTGGGGGATATCCCCTTCCACATTCTCCTTTTTTATGGTATCTATGTATGAATCAACATCTTTACCTTTCTTTCTATAGTATTTCAAAGACTTAATTAAGTTGTGTCTGATACCTAAAACCATCTCTTTAGCAATCTGAGACCTTTTAGCGGAGTCAATGTAATGTTCAGATTGTTTCACCACCACCAGTCCAGAATTGAGCTGTAATCTAGGATATAAAGATCCTTCATAATAACCATATTTATTGAAAAAATTAACAGGTATGCCCATTTTCATTAGCATAGATGATGCTCCTGACTTCAGGGTAACCTTCCCATAGCAATTTATTTCATTTATACGGTTAACTGGTAATGGTTTTTTAATATCTTTATTGATAAAATATAAAGTGTTTCCTCGGCGAGATAATGTCCCATGGGAAGTTATATACAAAGGATCCTTCATATAATCTCTCCTTTTTATGCCATGCAAAATTCATAATAACTGCATCTACGACAGTAATGCCTAAAAATAACAGGTGGTGGGTTTTCTTTTTTTAGGATTTGCTTTACGTTATCCACTAGTTCCTCTATTTCCTCTTCAATTTTTCTTGTCAATTTAACTTCTTCTCGTTTCTTCTCTGTGGGGTAAAGGATTACTCCCTTAACATCCCTTCCTGTAAATTTTTTGATATACCATAAGTAATAATAAAGCTGATATCTAACGGGCTCTTCAAGTTTACTTGATTTTTTTATCTCAAAAACAGTCAAGTTTTTGTTATTTATAAAATCTATAGCAATATCCCCAAAATTTATGCTCTTATTCTTCCGAGAATAACTCTTCTCATGGATTAATCTTCCAATAAGAATATCTTCATTATCGTAATTCATGTTTATCTGCTTTGAAAATAACCATAGCTCTCTTTTACAAGCTATATAGTACTGTATCATCACACCTGTTACTCTCATGGAAATCAAATTCAAATAAAGTTCCAATCATCCTCTTCTTGCAAATCAAGTCCAATTTCATAATCGTAATTGAATCCATGAGCAAGATAAAATCTCTCCATCTCGTCTATCTTACCCTCCTTTAACATTTTAATAAAAAGCCACTTTGGTATGCCAACCGTATTTTCAAATCTGTCAATATTTTCTCCATCAGCAAGAACCGCTGGAACAACATCAATTTTTGCAAAGCGCTCATCAATGTCCCGCAGAGCTAGTAATCTAGAAATCTCCTCTAAATCCTCCGTTCTAAACCTGATAGTGTAGGGACCTTTTTTTCCTATAACAACGTCGTATTTATCATAACCCTTTTTAAATTTATTTTTAAATTCAAAGTAGATATCTTCAAGTTCAAAGAGGGATCCATAAAGATTTGATACCATTTCAGCCATTTCACCAAGGGAAGGGGTTCCTTCTTTAACTATAGTTTTTGAGCATTCTATCACATTTTTTCCATAAGGATACACCCACTGTCCCCTATCATTTTCAGCCTCAATGTCCATCGATATGTAAATCTCCCCAATTTTTTCAGGATCTTTATTTCTGTTTATTCTTCCAGCCCTCTGTGTTATAGAGTCAAGTGGAGCTATTTCAGTAAACAATAAATCGAAATCTATATCTAAGGAAATTTCGACTACCTGAGTCGCAACCAAGACCAGGCCTCTATCTTTCCATTTCTCTTTAAGTTCAATTTCATTCTCTTTATCCTTCCTATCCTTTTTAGTGAATTGTGAATTGTAAAGTATGAGATCCGTGGATTCATTAGGTGATTTTCTTGTATTAAAAAATCCTGATTTCTTTAGACATCTATAAAGTTCTTTAGATCTGCTTACAGTATTAGTAACTACCAAAACCTTCTTTTTTTCATTGAAAGCATGGATTATATGATCTATTACATCTGTTATCTGAGAGTTTTCTGTTTTTAAAATGAAGGGCTTGTAATCAAAAAGCTCATTTTCAGTTATTATTCTGTATTCTAATCCTTCTAAAAGAGTTTTTTCAATGTTTTTGGGAAAGGTAGCGCTCATTATTGTAAATTTGCACCCCCTCCCTTTAAGTTCATGCAATATCCTTTTAAGGGCCCCCAGCATCTGCCAATCATAGGAGTGTATTTCATCAATTATTAGAAGTGAGTTTTCAATATTCAACTGTGAAAGGGGCCATTTTTTTATGTTAAAAAAACTAAGAATGAATGAATCCAATGTTGATACGGTTACAGGCTTTGAAAATGTCTTATTAAGTATACTTTCTCTCCATATCGTTTCATTATCAGTATATTCCTCTCTAAGTATAATCGAGGAGGATCCGTGCAGTATGCCTACGTTTTCGTTCCCGAAGTAATGTTTCAGACGTTTGTACATTGAATTACTCGTGACCTGGGTCGGCATTGTGTATATTATTTTGGTATGTTTATTTCTCACATTGTTTAGGGCCCATAGAAGTGCCGCCTCTGTTTTCCCTTCCCCAGTAGGTATTTTTATAACAAGGTTTTCATGGCTCTGAGAAGCCTTTTCCTGGAAAGCTTTTTTAACAAAGTTTCTTCCCTTCTTAAAGGCTCTGAATTTAATTTTTTCCAAGAATTCATCCTTTGAAATAAATTCATGGCTTATGTTGTATGAACCGCTTGCAGACCAGTCTGCTCTTATTAAATTACCCGTTATAAATCCATAGATCTCTTTTACCTTTTTCTTCTCCAGAATGCTGGCTTCGCTGAGAAAATTATTTAGACTATCTAAAATTCCCTTTTCATCGAAATTCCAAGAAAATTTAGCCCTTAATAGGTCATGAGGATTTTTAGAGGGCATTTTAAACTTAAAGTTGTAAGTGCATTCCTTATTAAAAAATTTTTTATAATACTCAGGATATCTAAAAGCGAATTTAATTGTTTCTTTGAAGTAAATGGGTGGTTCCATGTCCTTAAATTTTTCATCAGAGTAAATATCCTCATGTAAAACCGTGTGATGTGTGAGTACTGCGAGTGTAACGTAATCAATGCCATTTATGGTCAGGCCAAGATCGTGTGTAAAATAGATTGAGTAAAGAGGATGGTATGATTTCCCCTTGTTTAAAATCTTATCATTGTAAAATTCCATGGTTCCCTTTCCCAGGTCATGGAAAAAAACCGAAAAAAAGAGCGAATCCAGTAGAGATTGTTTGTTAATATCATTTCTTTCTGCAAATGAATCAATAATTTCTCTGTTTTCATCTAAAAAATCCTTGAGAGAATTCAAAGCGCTTTCAGTGTGTTCTTTCAGAGTAAAGGAGCCATCAGTAGCAGTCTTTGCTATAATATTCTTTTCAAAAAAGGATGGATCTATGCCATAAATTTTAACAAATTCATCCTTATGTTTAACTACAAAATCCCTTAGTCCAATCATGGCATGCACTCTGATCTTAGTCATTGGCTCAGATCATTTCTATGTTATATGAATATTCTCTGTCAAAATAAATTTCCTTGCTTTCATTGAGCATAAATTCGAACCCAAGGAACTCCACGATCTGAACAAAGTCTACTGGTTTTCGAGGGATTACTTCTCTGTTGAAGTTAAGATTAGTGGTAATTATCCTAGGTGGAAATAATACCTGAAGGCCATTCTCTATAGGGTGATGAGTGTATTTCATTCCCTCAGTGTAACTAAAGATGCTATGTACAACCGAATCTTTTTTGTAGTCCATTTCAATCTTTTTTATATCTCTTATGAGAACCATTTCATCGTCCATGCCAAGAGAAGGTATCCTTGAGGGATACCTCAAAAATTTAAAGATATCCTCAAGAACAGACTCCTCGGCAGAGATGTATATCAGGAATTTGCCTCTGTAAATCTTTTCACGTTGTAATATGTCTCGACCAGCTCCAGCAGGTTTCCATTTTTTGAAGGTCCATGCATCATTGAAAATTGATTCTATGTACAATGGTACTATACCAACCTTGATATCATTAAGAAGATTGTAGTATCCTTCCTCGTTCTTGCCCATAATATTTGCCAGAAGCCCCGCTATCTGTGTCTTAGTCGGTGCAAGGTATGTCAACTGAAAAACTGATGTCTGGGGTATTCTAAAGGAATTTATAAGTCCCTCTGCAATGAACCTCACTGCTTCCATTTTAACACCGTTAAGCCCATTTCTTCACACGGTCAAGAGCTCTGTTAACCGAGGTTACATCATCAAATGATGATTTTATCTCTTCCTCATTGGAAAATATTCCTGAACGTATACCTATGCAGCACTCCTCGATTATTTCGCTGAACTCGTCTATTACTTCCTTTATGTACTCTATTTTAATGTTTCCATTTTCATCAATGTCAAGTGAATTGAGGAAAATTGGGGTTCCTGCTTTCTGGAGAGTTACAACCACTAGTTTGGGAGTTAAATCATCAAGAAGCCTCGCCTTTTTTGCTCCCCCATCGATGGTTTTTATTGCGTCAACAAGGTACCCTATCCGTGATCTCTTTTCTTCAGAATCTATGACATCCTTAATCTCATAGCTCATTTCATCAACACTAGCCCCTATCGCGTCAAGGTCCATTACAATATTTCCTCTCATGAAATTAAAGGTGTTTATCTCAACTTTAACTAGATCCCCGCCTTCTTGCCCCTCTTTCTTTCTTGTAAGAAAATCTGTCTCCCCCTTCCACGGAAATATACTTATGAGAGGCGATACCTTTACAGGAGACCAGCGCCTGAGGGCCATTTTTCCTGAGCCCTTAGCTGCTTCCATAAATCCAAATAGATCAAGATCGGGATGGTTATTTAGTATGTCAGTATATCTCTCATCTCCTTTACTTTTAGCTTCAATTATATATTCACCATTCTTATCTAACTTTGTAATTTTCATTCCCAGTTGATTCATTGTTTCCTTCAAGTAGTATCTCATTGCCTGGCCTGAAACATATGGGAAATAATTTCCTTTACTATCCTGAACTTTCTTCAAAACTACCATGTTACCTGGGTTTTCACTGCTGTTTAGGTTGTCTATGTTAACCTTGGTAATGTACCCAATATTCACAAATTTTCGACTCATTTTAAGATCCTCCTTTGTTTTTAGCATATATAGCCGATAGATATTTCTGTATAGCATAAATAGCAAGGTAATTCCTTATCAAAAGGATTTTCTTGTTATTATCCGCTTCTTCAAGGAGGTCATTTATCAGTTTGCTGTATGTTTTACCTGTTTCATTTTCTTTAGAATTCCATAGAGCTCCAGCGTTTTCTTTCATTATTTCATATTCAAGGTTCTTAAAAAACTCTGTAAGTCCTTCTAGATTTCCTATTTCTCTCAAAGGGTACATTATATCTTTATTTCCATATTGGGCTGCGAAATATCCTATTCTATCTCCCACAAGTCGGCATATCCTATGTAATTCTTTTAATTCCGTCATTCCAGTTACCTCCAAGTATTCCTTAAGAAATTGATAGAGTAATGGGGGGCTCAAAACCGAGGGTTTATCCAAGGAAAGATTGTAAAAAGATAGATCCATAATGACAGGGTCCAAAGGAAGACCAAGAAGTATTCTCCTTGAAAGTTCCTTCCTTGGCAAATTCTTGCCTTCAGACTTATTTATATCCTTATAATAAGCATAATTTATTATTGTTTTTAAAAATAAATTCTCTGAACTGTTTTTTATGGTTTTGGTCCTATCAAAGAATTCTGATATATATGAGAGTTTGTTATATACCCTTAAATCATCTACTCCCCTCCCAGTTACCATAAAGCAAAAGACAGAGAGATAGGACAGATCATCCATACTAATGATTTTAGATTTGATTTTATAAAGTAACAATAGTAATTTTGAATAAACGTCAGTTGCGGCAAAATCCCCTGCAACAATGAAATTAGAACCATTATTTGATTCCTCAATATAGTCCATAGGGATTTTCAAATTCTTTTTGACATGATAAAGAAACCTTAAAGAAGGTGCTGCGACTATAAAAACGTTGTTTTTCTGGAAATAATTATTAATAAGACCATATCTGTATATCAGATCACATATAAAACAAGCTGTTATGTCTTTTCCCGATCTTAAATCTCTGAAAGAGGGCTTTGAATCTCCTGTTCCAAAATCAAATATCAGATTCGAAGATAATATTTTGAATTCCTTCTCTTTACTTTCATCGTCAAGGTATTTGGAATATTTAAGCCCGCAAAGGAAACATTCATCACCTTCCAAAATCTCCTTTATTCGCGATGCTATCTTTTTACCAAGTTCCTCAGGTTCAAGGTAAATCATGACCTCGCTCTTTTTACCGTACTGAAGACTCTCATTTTTACCTATCTTCTTGTCAAATTTTTTTTTCACTTCGAGTTCTCTTTCTTTTAAAAGCTGCAATTTTTCTTTGGAAACCTTAACTCTTGGTAAAAGGTGATTTGTCCTTTCTGATCTCTGAAGAAATGGTTTAACATTCAGTTTTGGTCGTATTAAAACATCATCAGTCTTCTGATCATAATAAGGTTTGTAGTTTTGGGTTTCTTCAAATACTCTTGAATAATAAATACTTCTTAAAATATAATATGATTCTTTTAAATCCTCAAATCTTCCCTTGAACTCAAGACACGTATCTTTAAGTATAAAATCTGAATTTTTGTACTTCACTTTGTATTCGTCAACTTTTTCAAATCTTTTATCTGATCTTAACTCTGAAAATATATTCACAATCCCGTTGTCATAGAGAAAGTCGTGTTTGTCAAAGTTTATTTCAAGCATTTTTAAGACTCCCCATCGTATTTAACATTCCAAATCCAAGTGAATTCTTTTCTCCAAGGCCACAATTCAGTAAAAAATAGTAAAACTTCTTATTATCCATGTTAAACTTCTCAAGATTTTTCCAGAGCGTGCCTATTACTATAAAAAGTTTATCTGCCTTTTTGAGTCTGACTGCGACTTCACGACCATATTCAAGCCTATCAAAAATGTTCCCCTCAAAGTAGTACTCCTCATCATAAAATGAATTATATTTCTTGAGGGCGTTTTCTTTCAGGCGATCCATGAAAAACTGAAAGTCGTGAGTCTTCTTCATTGAGAAATAGTAATTCTTTCTAACATCCTTATAGAGGACAATGGGAGTACTGGTTATGAACTGTCTTTCAAGTCTGGGTTTGAATAGACTTACGGATTCTATTTTAACTGGATAATTACCAAGATATGCTGATTCTCTCTTTTTCAATTCCTTTTCAAGTGTCTTTATGAGCTTAAAATTAGGAGAAGATATTATTATGTTTTTTAATTCTCCTTTTTTAAAATCAGATAGTGGGAAGATGTTAGAGAAACAAAAATACTTAAAGCCCTCCATGTCATGGTAATCGTGAAATGAATTACTTCTCTTTAAAAAAGAATAGATAAAACCTTGAATAGTGTAGTTGTTAATTGAGGAATATTTGAACGATTCATCACTTTTAAATTTGATAAGTAATCTCATGAATTCACTGCACCTCAATTTCATTTATTGAATTGAATCATGAAGTAGTGACCATCAAATATACTACTATAAAAGTTATATATATAATTATCTATTAAATAAGAATAATAAATTTTTAATTTGTATGTTAATAGTTAGCTCATTAATGGCTATTATTATAATATTTAGCACCTAATTATTTCATCACATTAAACTCTGCTCCTTATTTCATCACATTAAACTCTGCTCCTT
>NZ_JBNASF010000022.1:0-25557 GCF_049720995.1 Methanothermobacter sp. | reverse complement strand
GATGATTGGTTTGTTCATGTCCTTTTTTTCTGGAACCAAAAAACCAGTATAGAGATGATTGGTTTGTTCATGTCCTTTTTTTCTGGAACCAAAAAACCAATATATAATGCTGAATATAGATATGGCAGGTGAGGATTATGAGAAAAGCACCTTTGAAATTTTTAACGATTCTAATTACAGTTGCACTTTTCCTTTCATCTCTCCCCGTGGCTTCGGCACTCAAAACTGAGATTATCTATACCGGGACCGGGGGGGATGTATCAAGGAACTATTACATCAGGCACCACTCCCCTCACACACCGGTAACATCGGAGGTTTTTCAGGCCGCAAAAAAGGGCACACCGATGTTTACATTTGGGAATGGTGGCAGGAAGGTTATCATAGTTGCAGGTGTCCATGGAAATGAACTTCCAGCTTCAATTGCTGCTGTTAAACTCATAAATTACCTTTCAGGTAAGAGTATAAAGGGGACGGTCTACGTTGTACCTTTCCTTATACCATCATCCACTGCCCGGAGTTCCAGGTACTGGAATGGTAAGAACCCCAACAGCATTGCAAATGTCAGGGGCACACCATCCAATAGGATAGTTCAGGTGGCTGCTTCAAGGGGCGTGAGTGCCGTGGGGGACTTCCACTCAACAAGACCAGGCGGAGTGCCCGGGAAAACATCGATCCTCTGCACAAGGATACCCACCTATGAGAGCTACAGGATGGCATCATACATGAGCCGTTACAGCGGATCAGCCCTCATACCATCACAGGTGGCAGGTAAGGATTATCCAGGAGCCCTTGAGGATGTCTGCAACCTTGCAGGCATTCCTGCAGTTACAGCTGAGGTCCGGTCACCCCATGGTTCGGTTGCATCTGGGAGTGTTACAAAATCCTACACCCAGATGATAGCCTTCCTGAGGTACAATGGTGTCATCTGATGAGATCAGCGCACGTCAGGGAAACCTGATGATAGCCTTCCTGAGGAGATCAGCGCACGTCAGGGAAAAACATTCAGGTGTTCAACTGCCTCTGAGAGGGAATTTATCGTGTAAACCCCCGAAACCGGGGTTTCCCTGGGTAAAGGTATCTGCTATGGAGAATAGCGTGATATGAATTGGGATTTATACTCTGATGAGACCGGTACAAGGGTGTCTGCAATGGAGAATAGCGTGATATGAATTGGGATTTATACTCTGATGTGACCTGTAAAAAGGTATCTGCAATGGAGAATAACCCCATTTTCCTTCCTTTTTGATTATCTGTTTTTGCAGAAAAGGAGTTATATTAAATTGAAAAGGGGAGGCTCGGCACACCTATGTTATGAGGTCCTTTATGAACTGGACCACGGTGTCCATGAGGCTCTCACCCACCTTAACGGATGATGGGAACACCATCTTGCTCTTATCTGTGTGGTTCTGGATTATCTGTGCAAACATCAGTGTGTACTCGTCCCTTCCAAGCTTTTTATCACCCACTGCGACATAGGAGGGAAGCCTCCTGTTGCTCTTTGTGAATTCATAGACCCTCCTTGCGGCGTCACGGTACTCAGCCCTTGTGAGTGTCCCTGTATATGTGTTGCTTGAGGAACTGGCGTCTGATACTGCAGTTGTGTTATTTCTGATGGGAAGCCCTGCTATGTACTGGGATGCGAGGTAGACCCACTTCTCCCGGGTCATACCTGTTGCCTCACCACTGACTATCCGGCGGGCATCTGCTGAGAGTGTGGTTGGATCGATCTCATGCCTTGCGATGTAGGCTGATGAATCCACTGTCCTCAGGTGCTCACCATCTGCAGAGTAGGCGTAATCGATGAGCTTCATTGCTGTGAAGTGGACCTGCTGGCTCTGGGGTAAAACCCTTGGTTCCAGGAGGAGAATACCTGCACTCCTGAGGTACTCTGAGGGGTCCCTGATCCCTGCAAAGTAGACATTTGAGAAGTTATCATCCCATGCCCTTGATAGGTAGCTGGTCCTCTCAAGGTTGAGGCTACCGTAGTTCACATAGGCCGCCCCGTCGAGTCTGGAGGCGTATGATCTGAGGTAACCTGATTTTATCCCTGAGATGGTACTGTACATCGTCCCGGGGCATGCAGCTGCTATGTAAACAGCAAGGGACCCTGAGGGGGCATTCTTGATCGCACGCTCTGCTTCCCCGGGGGCCGGTGATCTCTCATCTATTATAACCCTTGCTGACCCTGCTATCTCTGCCTTTATGGATTCCATGAGTGTTCTTCCATTAACACCATTCAACCTGTCTGAACTCATGTATATGGTCTCTGGTGTACCTGAAGCGTAGCGGTTCATTATAACAGATGTCGTTGGATAAGATGATGACCAGAGAACCGTTTCATTGACTCTAACTGATGTGGATGTGGAGAATACAGCTGATCTCCAGAGTGTCATTGCCACGGGGAGAAGTGGCCTGGGTGCCATAACAGCGGGTCCTGATTTTGGGTTGAGGGCGCTGAGTGTGGCTGAGTCACTGCCATACCACACCCTCTGGTAGGGTATGCCAAGGGCCTTCAGTGATGATGATGGTATGGCTGATGAGGGGGCACATACGATTATCTTCCTGGGCTTCAAACGTTTTATCTCTGTTTTGGTGGCTGATGGTAACCTTTTCCCGCTTATGAGAAGGGGGGCATCGTTTTTTATTGCAGCATATGCTGCTGATATATCTGAACCCGTTCCAAGAACCACCACGCTGCTCCTGTTCCAGTAACGTGCAAGGGAGGATGCCCTTGCAGGTATACGGGTCCCGTTAACCTTAACGTCACCAACAACAACCGTGTCCATTCCCTTAACATACTTGAGGACGGACTTCTCTGGGGTGTAACTGCTCACCACAAGCCCGCTTTTTGTATGTGCCGCCGCAGGTGCCGTTATAATGGCATGGGATGAATCTGTTACAAAAACAGCGCCGGCTGCAGGTGATACGAGAAACAGGAATATGATTACCAGTGCAGATGCCTTAATCTCTCTCATGGAATCACCCTAAAACTGGGATTCTATCTCCTCGGTCTCTATGAGGCGCTCACAGTAATAGCATCGCAGCATCACAGGCTCCTTTGATATGACATAGAATCTGTTCTCAACGCCCTCGTTGCTGTTGGTTATGCAGTTGGGGTTGGGACATCTGAGGATGCCCCTCACCTCATCCAGAAGCCTCACCTTGGCCTTTTCAACAATCTGGTAATCCCTTATGATGTTTATGGTGGCCCGCGGGGCTATAAGGGCTATCTGATCCACCTCTGATGACTCAAGTTCCCTGTTCTCTATCTTGACAATGTCCTTGGAGCCAAGCTGGGATGAATCCATGTTCATCGCAACCGTCACCTTGCTCCTTCCATCAGGTAATCCAAGGATGTTGAGTACATTGAGGGCCCTGTTGGCGGTTATGTGGTCTATAACCGTTCCGTTCTTTATTGGCTTGACCCGCAGTTCAAAGGGTTTCTTCATCTCACAACCACCTTCAGATCACCTTCTCCCCACATTGAAAGTTTCAATGAACTTTGCATACACCGGCCTTGTGATAAATACTCCTATGAGCACCCCAAGGACGGTGGTGAATGCGAAACCTGAAAGAAGACCTATACCTGTGGCACCCCTTGAGAAGCCCACGTAGGCCAGTGGAAGCATTGCGGCTATCAGGGTACCTGCAGATGCGAATATTATGAAGAAGGCATCCTTTATCCTGAACTTACGTCGGGTTCTTCTGCCCTCACCTGCCAGCACCTCGTCTGTTATGATGATCTGGTCATCCACACCGGTACCTATGGCTGCCAGTATACCTGCTATGGCCGCAAGGTCAATGTTCCACCTTATAACAGCAGCAGCACCCAGGATGATTATGAGTTCCGCAAGTGTCGTCATGAAGATTGGCACAACCAGGATGGGTGTCCTGTAGCGTATTATGAGTATGGCGGCAATTGCAAGGATAGCAAGAAGTCCTGCGATCAGCGCACCCTCTGCAAACTGCCTTCCAAGTTCAGCGGATACACTGCTCACACCAACAATTTTAACCTTAACAGGAAGAGACCCTGATTTCAGGAGTGTCTCTATTTCCTTTGCCTGCGCCTCAGCCTCTTCCCTGCTGTTCTCAGTCCCTGTTATACGGACATCTGTGGTTGGTTTTCCTGTTGCAACCTCAGGTGAAATCTCAGGGGAGGTGATCAGACGGTCATCCAGGTACATGTTAACCGGTTGCCCTGCTTTGCCCCTGGCGGCCTCAGCAAACCTCTTTGCTCCTGCAGTTGAAAGCTTGAAGGGCACCTCCCATTCATTGCCTGTGATTATGGGCGCCTGAACACTCACAATGTCCGCCCCTGTGAGGACTGTTTCGTTTCCTATCCTAGCCTCAAATTTACCCGGTGTCCCCACTATGTTTGCAACCTGATCCGGCTGCACACCTGCAATTTCAACTATAACGTTCTGATCGCCACTGGCACGTACCTTCACGTCCTTGACACCGAATATGTTCAGTCTCTTGTCCAGCACGCTTGTCACTGTATTCATTGTGGCAGCATCCACAGGCCTTTCAAGCTGTATCTGTATGAGTGAACCCCCCTTGAGGTCAAGACCCTGCTGGATCCCCAGGGTTGACACCGCAGCTATGCTGCCTGCAACAAGGACAAGGAGGAGTATCACCCTGTAATCTTTGAGGAATTTTGAGACCTTCCTGTTCATGCTTTAACCTCCAGGTACCACCTTAGAATTCCAAGGTTCATTAGCCAGGTGGTTATGATATCCGCAAGGAGCCCTATTATGAGCACAGCGGCTATGTTACTCAGGACCTGTGCCTCGGGCATAATGAAAACGGTGACCAGGTACAGGGCTGTCATTGAGGCAATGGCCGATATGGACATGGTTAGACCTGTCTTCATGGCCCCAAGGGCCCTCTGGTTGATGTCCCCCTTCCTCTGTTTCAGGACCCTTGTGGTGAGGAGAATGTCAGTGTCCACACTGTAACCTATGAGCATGAGTATGGCCCCCACCGATGCAAGGGAGAGGGGTATGCCGAGGAGTGACATGCCACCAACCGCTATTATTATGTCGGATGCTGCTGCAAGGATAACAGCAATGGATGGTATCGGGTCCCTGAACACTATGAAGACTGTGATTGACATGAAGAGGAATGCGAATCCAATGGCCCAGTATATCTGATTCAGTGCCTGCCTGCTAAGGACGGGTCCTACAGACTTGTAACTGTTTATGGTTGCAGTCCCCTTAAGTGCCTCCTTCACCCTGACAACATCCACATCGGTACCGAACTGTACCGTCGCCCTTTTACCTGTCACCGACAGCACCTTCACATCATCCAGACCCATCTTACCCCTGAGGAGTGATTCCAGTTCCGGGCCGCTGATGCTCCTCTCAAGGGTCAGGTCTGCGAGAGCACCCCCCTTGAGGTCCACGCTTTCATTGAGCCCATGGAAAACCACAAGGAGAATGGCCAGCAGTGTTATGGCTGCAGGTATTGCTATGAGTGGTTTGTATGATCTTAACATCCTATCAATCAATGTTATCACCTGTGATAATCTCTTCGTGGCAGCTCATCACCTGGAGCTGTATATCTTCAGGTCCTTTTCCGCCATCAGCTTGAGTGTATCCTCCCGCACCTGGATGAGTTCCTTTCCACCGGTTTTCTGCATGAAGAAATTCACTATACGACCCCCACGGGCCCTTATCTTTTCAGACATGCGTTCAATTACCCCCTCACCGCCCTGTCTGCTCATGGTTGTGAAGGGTATCACGTCCTTCCCAAGGAAGTCTGCACTGTCAATGAAGGTTATCACCGCAGGCGCGGGTTTCCCGGCCCAGGTTGGGGTGCCCAGGTATATGAGGTCATATTCTGAGAGTTCAACCCTTTCTGGACTTATTGGAGTCTTTGATTCCCTAAGTGCATCTATTGAGGACTTAAAACTACTTAAAAATCCTTTTCTATCCTTAAGATCATTGATTTCAATTAGATCAGCATTCAATTCCTCTGCAAGTGTCTTTGCCACCATTGCAGTGTTTCCTGTGCGTGAATAGTAGATCACACATGTCTTCATTGTATCACTCAGCTTCATCACCTAAGAGAATCTGATCAATTTATTTATAATATAATTTTCTGTTCCCTTAATATCCATTGAATCCAGAATATCATGGATGCATTCCAGGGAAGTCAAGGCCATCTACCTCACTGAATCCACACATTATGTTCATGTTCTGTATGGCCTGACCGGAGGCACCCTTCACAAGGTTGTCTATGGCAGAGACTATAACGGCCCTCTGATTATCATCGACCTCAAAGCATCCTATGTGGCAGAAGTTTGAACCCCTCACAGCACTGAGCACCGGCATATCATCAACAACCCTGACAAAGGGTTCTCCATCGTAGAAACCCTGGAATATCTCTCTGAGTTCGTCCTGACGGAGTTCCTCATTGAGGATGGCATGTGCGGTTGTGAGGATACCCCTCGTTACCGGGACAAGGTGTGGTGTGAAACTGAGCCTCACCGGGTTGAACCTTGAAAGTTCCTGCCTTATTTCAGGTGTGTGCCTGTGTCTTGTCACATTGTAGGCGGTAACATTGTCACTGCATTCAGGGTAATGGGTAAGGGGGGTTGGCTTCACACCGGCACCACTCACACCTGTCTTTGAATCAATTATGAATGTTTCAGCAAGCTTCTCATAAACCAGGGGGAGACATGCAAGTATTGCACCTGTTGGGAAGCATCCTGGATTCGCCACAAGATCTGCAGATTCTATCTCATCCCTGTGGATCTCAGGAAGACCATAGACTGCTTCAAGGGGTTTTTCATGTTTGATTCCATACCAGTCCTCATACGTCCCGGTGTCCTGGAACCGGTAGTCCCCGCTGAGATCCACAACCCTCATACCCCTCTCCATCAGATCAGGAACGATCTTCATTGAGGCTCCATGGGGTGTGGCGGTGAAAACGATATCTGCGTCCATTTTTTCCATGGACTCCTGAAATTTCAGGTCAGTGTCCTGGAGATGGGGATGTACGCGCGACACAGAAAGACCCCTGTACTGCCTTGAGGTTGCAGCCACCACCTCCACTCTTCTGTGGTTCTCAAGCAATCTGAGGAGTTCACCACCGGTATATCCACTGGCTCCAATAATACCCGCACTGATCATGTCAATCACCTTTGCTGATAATTATTACTAGTTTGGTGAAATGCATTTAAATAAGGTTGTATTCTGCTTAAGGGGACCAAAAACTTATAAGTGGCGTGGCATAGAATTACTTGAATGTCCATGGGGGAGGAGTTACCCCCACAATGGAGGCGGTAAAATTAAGCGTCACTCGATATTTGCAGTGCTGCTACTTCTTGGGGTGGCAGTGTTGCCTGCAGGTTATGTGAGTGCAGCCGATTCAAATATAACATCCAATGCAACGGTTAACAGCACAGCATCCAGCACCTCTGCGTACACAAAGGTATCTCCATCGACAACGGTGAGTTACACCTACCACGAGTATGTCCCATATACTGTCAGGGTAAAGGTCCCCTACCTGAAACCCTACAAGGTGAAGGTTAAAACACCCCTAAAGAGGTACTACTACAGGAAGGGAAAGTACAGGGTTCGGTACGTCTACAGCTACACATATGTGACCAAGTACCGTAAGACCTACAGATGGGTTACAGAGACACGCTACAGAAAGGTTACGCGGACTGGCTATGCTGAGATGGGCGATTACCTCAGGGAAACAGAAAACTGCCAGGTTTCGGATCCTGAAATTTCTTCTCTTAGTTCTAACCTCACTGAAGGGTGCACTTCAACCTATGATAAGGCTCTTCGTATATTCAACTGGGTCCGGGACAATATAGACTACAGCTTCTACTACAATACAAGAAACGGCGCGGTTGAGACACTCCACAGAAGGTCAGCCAACTGCTGTGACCACACACATCTCCTGGTTGCTCTTGCAAGATCTGCAAACATACCCGCAAGGTACGTGCATGGCAAATGCGTATTTAGAAGCGGAAACACCTACGGACACGTCTGGGGACAGTTATATATCAATGGAAAATGGTATGACGCAGACGCAACAAGCTTCTCAAACACGCTTGGCACAATCAAAAACTGGGACACTTCCAGCGCATTCATAAATGGTGTTTACGCTGAATTACCATTCTAGAATCTATATCCAATTTTTATTTTTTTTTAGCAGTTTTTCAGGGCATTCTCATCAAATTCCATCTTCCTTATCCTTTTTATTATCTTACAGGTACTGTCAAGTTCTGATCTTCTGTATTTACCCACCCTTTTAACCTCACACCCAAGGCCCCTTCTCCTGAGTTCATCTTGGAGTTCACCGACATCGAACTTCTGATCGGGGCCTATGGCAATTATATCAGGCTTCAACCTGTGAACTATCTCAAACATATCGGTTTCACTTCCAAGGTAGGCCTCATCAACGGGTTTAAGCATCCTTACAACTTCAAGTCTCTGCTTCTCACCTATGATGGGTGTCCTCTTACGGGCCCTTACCGTGGAGTCCCTTGCAAGTACAACAACCAGTCTGGCGTTTTCTCCTCCAAGTTTCTTTGCCTCCTCAAGGAAAAATCCGTGTCCAGGGTGGATTATGTCAAATGTTCCCGTGGCCATGACGGTTTTAATTCCAGGCCTTCCCTCAGAGGATCCATTCATTTCAGTCCCTGATATTTTAAGGCCTCCCTGAAGTCTATCTTGCCCCTGTAAATCGCTGAACCAATAACAACACCTGCAGCACCTGTTTTCTGGAGCTCCTCAATGTCCTGGATGCTGCTGATACCCCCCGAGTAAACAACGGGCACATCAACGGCATTCACAAGTTCAATCACAGGGTCTGGATCAAATCCAGAGAGAAGACCCTCAAAGTCGACATTTGTAAAGAGTATACTTCCAGCACCTTGCTCCTGGAGTTTTCTACCCACTTCCACAGCTGTGCATTCTATATCCTCTGTCCATCCCCTTATAACAACCTTTGAATCCCTGCTATCGAGTGATACCATTATACGGTCTGGGCCATATTCCTCTGAGAGATCCCCTATAACCTCCGGGTTTTCGATGGCCATGGTTCCGAGTATTATCCTTTCAAAGCCCATCTCCAGGAGTTCACAGGCATATCCCTTACTTCTTATTCCTCCACCTATCTGGAGGGGCACAGAGACCCTTTCTGTGATTTCTTTAAGGATACCGGTATTCCTCTCTGAACCCAGGGCACCGTCAAGGTCAACCACATGGATGAGCTCAGCACCCAGGGATTCCCACCTCTCTGCCACACCAGCAGGGTCATCAATCACAACCTGTTCGGTACCGGGTTTTCCCTGCACAAGCTGGACGCATTTACCGTTTCTTATATCAACAGCTGGAATTATGAGCATTCTATCCTTTCTGAAAGTCATATCAATCACGATGTAATCAATGTTGAGGGATATCAGAAAACCCATTGAAATATTATCCTCTCAATGCTATACCCAGTTTGCACTGAAAATTATTTAAGAATTTCACCCAGATATAATTATAAATGGGTGTTGGTAATGACCGGTTTGAGGGCCCTAATCAGGGAATACAGAAGGATAACAGACAATGAAATCAGGTCTGAAACAGGCGATGGAACTCTTATGGGTCCAAGAAGACCCCTTAAGGAGAATATAGAGTTCAGAGACCTCCTGAATCCAGATAGGAGATATTTTTCAGCTTTCAAAGAGGATGACAAGTATGTATCCAGCTTCCGTCTCGGCCACTTCAATATCCCGGATATAATCGCCGGTTCAGCTGCTGGTGTCTCATACATAGGGGGCATGAACCTTGGAAGGGCGCTCGTAAATGAGGGTCTTGCAGATGACACCAGATCACTGTGCGGGTTAATGCTGGAGCATAAACTCGGGATACTTGACGTTATATCTGAAGAGGGGGATGGAAGACACCTCACGATGGATATAAGGGTCTATGAGTGCATCGAATGCTCGGGCCTTCCAAATATCGGACGCCCCATCTGCTTCTTTGAGGCCGGGATAATAGCAGGGGCACTCTCTGAGATACTCGGGGGGAGGGTTGATGCATATGAGAGACGGTGCTGGACCAATGGCTACTCCTTCTGCCAGTTTGATGTGAGGGCCAGACTATGATCAAACTTGAATTACCTTTAATGCCTAAGTGGAGAATTCAGCTCCAGACTTAAATTTTGATGCCATTCCAGGGGAGAATTATAACTCCAGAGTTAAACTATTTTTTAATGCCATTCCAGTAGAGAATCATAACCCCAATGAGCATAACAATTCCAGAAACCCCCTGCATGGCTGAAAAGGGTTCATTCAGGATTAAAAACGCAAATATTGCCCCAAACAGTGACGATAATGGGAACAGGGATCCCACCATAGCCGCGCCTATCTCCCTCACTGCAATGTAGATGAGGATGAATGAGCAGCCTATACTGAAAATCGAAACCATGAGTGCATATGGGATCATTTCAAGGGGAAGAGCTGTGCTCAAACCGAGAATCAGCATGATAATCAGGAGCAGAAATCCCCCCACAGAACTTTTAATACCTGAAAGAAGGATGAGATCCCTCTTTTTGCTTAAAAATTTACTCAGAACTGTGTCAAGGCTCCAGAAGAAGGCCGCAGAGATAACAAGGAGGTTGCCGCTCACCATCACGTTGTTAAAGAAACCCTGAAACTCACCCTCACTGACAAGGTAGGCGGCACCAACTATGAGGAGCATTATTCCCAGGAGGTCCTTAAATTTAAGCGTCTCCCTGAAAATCAGGTAGCCGAGGATAATGATGAAGAGAACCTCAATGTTTAAAAGGAGGGATGCATTAACGGCTGTTGTCTCACCAAGACCTGTAAGGAAGAGCACAGGAGCAATAACCGTGCTGAGGAGTGCTGTGAGTAGAAGTAAAAGGTAATCCCTTCCAGTTATCCTGCTCTCTGTATCACCTGTTCTGTTGAGCACGTCAAGTATATTCTCCTTGAGGGGGGACTGCCTCACAGTGAATAGAAAAATACCCGCAATGATATATGTGTAGGCCCCGATGGTTATGGGGTGCATCTCAGATAGCATTATCTTATCAAGGGTTGCTGACATACCAAAGAAGACCGTTGCAGTTATTATACTCAAATAACCCCATATCCTTCGCATACCTGCACCCCAGCGTGAGTGAATCATCAAGATATAACTTGCGGATCACATATAAAACATGGCATGATGATACCATGGTTTAGATATCGCTGACGCAGTGCATAAGAGATTAGGGTCATGTTTCGTAAGTCAGGCTATTCATCAATAACGAACCTTTTTAAAGCATCCCTTGATGTAAAATGGTTCGGGGGAGTTAACAATGAAGAAGATAGCGCTTAAGGTTGCATATATCGGTACCAGTTATCACGGGTTTCAGAGACAGCCCGATGTCCCCACTGTGGAGGGAAAACTCCTTGATGCGCTGAAGGAGGCTGGTGTTATCAGAAGTCCTGGAGAGTCCCGCTTCCAGATAGCCGGCAGAACCGACAGGGGTGTCCATGCACTGGGGAATTTCGTGAGCTTCTTTACAGAGGAGGAGATCCATGTGAACCAGATAAACGACCTTCTCCCCCCTGACATAAAGGTCCTTGCGTGGGCATCTGTAATGTACCCCTTCAAGGTGCGCTACCCCCTTGAGAGACACTACCGTTACATTCTACACAGGGGGGAGTCCATGGACATTGATGCAATGGTCGAGGCAGCTGAACATTTCAGAGGCACCCATGACTTCAGCAACTTCTCAAGGAGGAGTGACAGGAATCCCATAAGAAGGATAAATGATGTCAGGGTATCAGAGAATGGGGACTCCATCCTGGTGGACGTGTACGGTGAAAGCTTCCTCTGGCAGATGGTACGCAAAATGGTAAGGGTCCTGATGATGGTTTCAGAGGGGGAACTATCCCCAGAAGACGTCCCGAAACTTCTGGATACAGACGAAAGGGTTTTCATAGACCCGGCACCCCCTGAGAACCTCATACTCATGGACTTAAGATATGGGGTTAAGATAAAACTCAGACATGATGAATATGCCATTGAACGTTTCAGATCCCTCCTCGAAGAGGAATTCAGGAGGTACCGGGACATGTCAGTGGTCAGAAGGGTCATGGGAGATTCCCTGAGACATATATGCGACTCTGACTGAGTTCCTATCTGGTTTATCCAAAACTCTAAATTAGTTTATTTATATATAGTAATCAGGTAAGCGATAATTCTGGAGGATAGTAATCTGCAGCGGAATAAAAATCCCGATGGGGGTGCTGTGAAACCCCTCACTATAGTTGGTGTTGATCCCGGCCTCACAGTTGGCCTGGCAGTCCTCCACCTGGAAGGGGAACTCCTCTACCTTGGAAGCATGAAGGAGGCCTCAAGGTCCAGCATAATAGAGGAGATAATAAAATATGGAAAACCCATAGTGGTCGCGTCGGACGTATACCCCCCTCCCGGAGCGGTTAAAAGGATAGCTTCAATGCTCAACGCTAAATTATATACTCCAGAGAAGGTTTTGACAGTATCATTCAAGAATGAACTGGTATCAGAATTTTTAAGGGAATCTGAGAATGCGCCGGAAAACTCCCATGAAAGGGACGCCCTTGCAGCGGCTTTGATGGCCTACAGGCATTATGAAAAGAAACTGGGAAAGATTGAGAGGAAGGTTGAGGAGGCTGGACTTACAGCGGGGGAGACTCTGGAGGTCAAGGGCCTGGTTATAATGGGAAAACCAGTTGCAGAAGCCATAAGATCACTTAAGGAAATGGAAAAGCTGGACAAAATCTCTTCTGAAGTTATCAATGGGTTTTCTGAGACAGAAACCTCCCAATTTTCAGCTGAGGATGAAAAATCCCCCGGAGACGTTGAAAAACTCAGGAGGACCATAAGGACTCAGCGTTCAACGATAAGGCACCAGCGTTTGACAATTGAAAAACTCAAAAGGGAGGGGAGGTCCCTTAAGAAGAGGATAAGGAAACTGGAGGAGGAGAATTCAAGGCTGGAATCAAAGCTTGAGAGGTTACAGTATGAATATTCAAGGGACCTTCTACTTAATCGGGAGTTATCACATAAACTCAAGGTCATTGAAAAGCTTCAGAGGAAATACACGAGGGAGCGGGAACGCAGGGAGGCCCTTGAGAGGGACCTTGATTCACTGCTCCAGATAAAGGATATGGAGTCATCAGGAAACACAACACCCGTGAAGATAATTGATAGCTTCACAAGGGAGGGTATAAGGAGTGCCTGCTCCAGGTGGAAGATAAAGAGGGGTGACGTGCTTCTTCTCAGAAGTTCCGAGGGAGGGGGCTCACAGACCGCAAGGATATTAATGGACCTGAAACCCTGCGCCATTATAACCGAGGATAGAATGTCCCACCAGGCCCTTGAGGTTTTCGAGGAGGCTGAAGTGCCTGTCATATCCAGGGAATCCCTTGATATTCAGATACATGATGATTTCGGCTCAGTTAAAACTCAAGATTTAAATAGAGAAATTAAAAAATGGAAACACAGATTAAATGAAAAGAGAAAGAAAAGAGAAGAAGAGGAGCTTCTGAGGGTAATAACTGAATACAGGGCTCAGAGAAGAAGAAATCATTAATGAAACTTTTCAAGTGGTTAACATGAAGATTGCAGTTGTTTTGGGAACGCGGCCGGAGATAATAAAGATGGCCCCTGTCATAGATGAGATAGAAAGGCGCAACCTTGACTTCACGCTCATACACACTGGTCAGCACTACGACCATGAAATGTCAGACCAGTTCTTCATTGACCTGGAGCTCCCGTCACCGGACCACAATATAGGTGCAGGTTCAGGGAGCCATGGAGCCATGACCGGGGAGATGCTGAGGGGCATAGAGGATGTCCTCATGAGGGAGGAACCTGATATCGTGATGGTGCAGGGGGACACAAACGCTGTCCTTGCAGGGGCCCTTGCAGCAGTGAAACTCCACATACCAGTGGGACACGTGGAGGCGGGACTCCGATCCTTTGACAGGACCATGCCCGAGGAGATAAACCGAATGGTGGCGGATGTCTGCTCAAAACTCTACTATGTACCCACCGAGGAATCTGCCATCAACCTCCTCATGGAGGGTGCAGATCCAGAGACCATATTTGTAACAGGAAACACTGTTGTTGACGCCTGCCTCAGGAATATTGATATAGCATCAAAGAAATCAGATATCCTCTCAGAGTTTCCGGATGACGAAGAACTTGTTGTACTTACCCTACACCGCGCAGAAAATGTGGATGATCCTGAAAGGCTCAGGTCAATAGTGGAGGCCATACTTGAGCTTGATGAATTCAGAGTGGTCTTCCCGGTTCATCCAAGGACCAGGAAGAACCTGGAAAAATCCGGCCTCTATGGGGTACTGGTCGAGGCGGAGCATGTCACATTGAAGAAACCAATGGGTTATCTTGATTTCCTTCTTCTGCTTTCAAACTCGTTCCTGGTACTCACAGACTCCGGTGGACTCCAGGAGGAAGCCATAACCTTCAATGTACCCTGTTTAACCCTGCGATACAATACCGAACGTCCGGAAACTGTTGAGGCCGGGGGAAACATACTTGTGGGGGCTGATAAGAATAGAATAACCACAACAGCCAGGAGACTCCTTGAGGACCCTGATTTCAGAGAGCGGATGATGAGGGCAGAGAACCCCTACGGTGATGGGCATGCCTCAGAGAGAATACTGGATGAGACCCTGCGGCTCCACAGGGAGGGCAGGCTCACAATGAAACCGCCAGCTGAGGTCATGGAGGCTCCATCAAGAAGGCTTATACATGTGGATGAGGATATTACAGTGACTGAGCTCGCTGAAAGGAATAATGCAGTTATAAGGATGGTTTATGCTGGAGGAGAACCTGTTTTTCCTTCACTTACACTGAACCTGAAGGGTAAGGATGTTTTGATGGAGTACAGATGATGGAGGAATTACATGGACAACTACAGGATAGCGGTATTTGGCCTTGGACACATAGGTCTTCCAACAGCAGCACTTTTTGCCAGGGCGGGATTTGATGTTACAGGAGTTGACATAAACAGAGAAACGGTGGATAAGGTCAACATAGGAAAATCACCTATCCATGAACCCGGCCTTGATGAACTTGTGGCTGAAGTTGTTGGATCAGGTAAACTGAGGGCGACTGCTGATGGTGTTAGCGCTGCAGAGGAATCAAACGTGTTGCTGCTGGTGGTACCGACACCCGTTAACAGTGACAACACATCCGACCTTTCTGCGGTGATCTCCGCAACAGAGACCATTTCAAAGGGCCTGAAGAGGGGTGACCTTGTGATCATAGAGAGCACCGTACCTCCAGGGGCCTGCGAGAACGTGGTACTTCCCATACTTGAAAAAACAGGTTTGCGCGCATCAGCGGACTTTGGACTTGCATACACCCCCGAAAGGGCCCTCCCAAACAACACACTCCATGAGATGCAGAACAATGCAAGGGTCATAGGGGGCATCGATGGGAAAAGTGCAGAGCTGGCCGCTCAGCTTTACGGTAAGGTCACAAGTGGTGAAGTGATAATCGTGGATGATATCATAACCGCAGAAATGGTTAAGCTCATGGAGAACACCTACAGGGATACCAACATAGCCCTCGCCAATGAACTTGCAGTGATATGCGAGTCACTCGGCATAGACGCCATAAGGGCCATTGAAGCAGCAAACCAGCACCCCCGTGTGAACATCCACACCCCCGGACCCGGTGTTGGGGGCCACTGCCTCTCAATAGACCCCTACTTCATAGTGGAGATGGCAGAGAAAAAGGGTGTACCTGCAAGGCTCATAAGGACGGCCAGGGAGGTCAACGAATCCATGCCATTCCACGTCCTTGAAATTATAAGGGACGCCCTTGAATCAGAGGGCAAAGGTCTTGCAGGATCCAGGATTGGTATTCTTGGAGTGGCCTACAAGGGCGACGTTGCAGATGCAAGGGAGACACCAACAAGGCCCCTCGTGGCAGCCCTCCTATCAGAGGGGGCTGAGGTCATTGTTAACGACCCCCATGTTGATCCTGCACTGATAGAGAAAATGGGTGTTGAACCTGTACCACTTGAGGAGGCCCTTGAATCTGACTGTGTGGTTCTAATGACGGATCATTCAGAGTATCTGGAAATAACCCCTGAGATGATAGGTGGTGGAATATTCATCTGCACAAGACCCGTTCTGGACCCTGAAAAATTCAGAAAACATGGAATAGTATTCCGGGGTGTGGGGCGCCCTTGAAACTGCTTGTATTTGAATATGCCACTGCCTCAGGGATTGAAGACCCTGAGATATTCCTTGAGGGTCGTTCAATGCTTGAGGCTCTTCTGGCTGATTTCAGGGACCTTGACCTTGAATTTCTTCTCTCTGAGAAGTTCACTGATATTGAAATCCAGTCCGATTGCAGGCCAACAATCATCACAACTTCCCTGAGGGAATGGCTCAGAGAAAATCTCCATAGATTTGATGCCTGCATATTCATCGCAGCAGAGGAGGATATGGAACTCTGTAAACTCACAGAACTGGTTGAGGACTCAGGGGTGCTTCTTCTTGGCTCAAGCAGTGAGGCGGTCCGTATATGCTCGGATAAGAGGATGACCTACAGGGCCCTCAGGGGGCTGGTTCCCCTCATAAGGACCTATGGGATTGATGATTTTGAAGAACCACCATCAAGGGTTCTCATAAAACCCGCGGACGGTGTTGCCTGCCAGGGTATAAGGATACTTGAGTCCGGGGACCTCCCTGAGATCCCCGGGAATATGATAATACAGGAATTTGTGGAGGGTGAGAGCGTCAGCGTGAGCCTGCTCTCCGATGGAAGAAGGGCACTTCCACTGAGCCTCAACAGGCAGAATATCCTCATAAGGGGGGATTCACTGGAGTACAATGGGGGAGTCGCCCCTGTGGATCACAGAATGAGGGATGATGCCTTCAGGGTTGCAAAAAGGGCTGTGGAATCCATTAAGGGTTTGAGGGGCTATGTTGGTGTGGACATGATACTTGCAGATGAACCCTATGTTGTTGAGATAAACTCCAGGATCACGACGCCCTACATAGGCCTCAGAAGGATTTCGGAGGGAAACCTGGGCCATATGGTCCTTCAATCAGTTATGGGTGAACTTCCAGAGCGTGTGAAATTCAATGGAACAGCATACTTCAGAAAAGGTTCCAGGGGCATGATTGTGGATGTCCGCAGGGGAGCTGGAACTGGGAATTAAGATTATGGAGTTGACCTTTGATGAAGATAGCAGGATTTGATATTGGAGGAGCAAACACTGACCTGGCAGTAATAGAGTTTGGAGCCGATGGTGAAATGAAGAACGTCCGTGTGGACTTCAGGTACCTCCCCATGTGGCTTAAGAGGGATGAACTTTCAGAGACCCTGATTGAACTTGCAGGGGATGATCTTGATGATCTTGATGGTGTTGGCATATGCATGACAGCGGAACTGGTGGACGCCTACCCGAGCAAGGCAGAGGGTGTTGTCGACATAGTTGAAAGTGTACAGAGCGCATTTGATGTTCCAGTGGCATATGTGAGCCTCTCGGGTATGGTGGACGCCTCTGAGGCGGTCAGGGACCCCATGGATGTGGCGGCAGCCAACTGGGTGGCCACCTCACAGATAGCCTCTGCAATGAGCAGCGACTGCATAATGGTGGATGTGGGAAGCACAACAACAGACATAATACCAGTCAGGGACGGATTTGAGGCTGCAAGGGGAAGGAATGACCTTGAAAGACTATCAACAGGTGAACTTGTATACACGGGTACACTGAGAACCAACGTGGCAACGATAGTTGACAGGGTCCCCCTGCATGATAAATGGTTCAGGGTTTCATCTGAACTTTTCGCAATAACGGCCGATGTTCACAGGGTACTTGGCAATATCAGAGAATCAGACTACACCTGCAGCACACCGGATGGCGCAGAGAAATCCATTGAGGATTGTATGCTGAGGATAGCCCGCGTCCTCTGCGCTGACCTGGAACTCCTTGAACCAGAGGATATACTTGAGGTGGCAGAGTACATCTACCACCAGCAGATACTCAAGATAGCAGAGGGAATCGCAGAGGTTTCAGAGCGCGAAAACCTTGATGAGGTGATCGCAACGGGTCTCGGTATGAATGTCCTTGCAGGGAGGGCTGCGGAAATTCTTGACCTCAAATGCAGAACCATGGATGAATTCCTGACAGAGGAGGAGTGTGTGGTGGCCCCTGCAGTTGGCACAGCGCTCCTGATGGAGGATTACCTCCAGAACAGATAGGTGGATGGTTGAGCTGAAATCAGGGATTTTAATTGCCGGAATTCTCCTCCTGATTGTAACCCCCCTTGTGGTCATGAACCTATCTGACCATTCAACTGTCGGCTCGGATTCCAGGGGATATGTTACAAAGGACGTCTATGCACATTACGGGGAGCAGAACATAAAGGTGGCCGTTGTAACAGGGATACATCCACGGGAAGAGGTTTCAGTTGCACCCATCCAGGGGGCCAGCAGGGCATTCGCACTTCTCCCTGTGGAGGTTGCACTTTACAGTATAAATGTTGAGGATAGTCCCATGGATTACAGCAGGGGCAGGGCCAATGGTGAGGGCCTTGCAGCCACCTACATTCTCCCGGATGTAATGAAATCTGATTATGACCTTGTGATAATTGCCCATGCCCATGCACCGGGTTATGGTGAGGGATTCTATGTTGCAACACCACAGATGGATGAACCATCAGTGAGGATCGCTGAAACTCTCAGGAAGGAAGGTTTCAATTACTACCCGGTCTCAGGAAAAACAAGATACAGGAGTTCATCCGCCAGACTCTTCTCAAGGCCACTCGCTGCCGCGGGTTACCCTACACTGGTCTATGAGGTCCCTGAGTGGTCATCAGCACATGAAGTATTTTTCATGACCCTTAAACTTTTGAGGGCCAGCAGTTCCATTCTAACATGACCTCAGCACTTGGAGAGCTCCAATCAGCGCTCATTGAGTTGCGATAAGGTTTCATTAACTCAACGCCATATTTTCATTGACTGAGTTGTGATCATGGTTTCATTAACTCAACGTCATATTTTCATTGACTCCATGCCCTCAACTTTTGCATTCTTCCATTTTAACATGCTCAGTACCACACATCCTTCATACCGATCAGGTATGCTATGATGTTTGCCGAGAGATGAAGGACCAGTGTGATAAGCATTATCAGGATGATGTAATCAACTGGGAGTACCCTCAGGGGGGATACCAGTATCAGGGCCCCGGCAACGAAGTCAAGCTGATCAAGGACGGGTGCAGGTCTCCCCCTATCTATCTTGAGCCTTCGCTTTATGAAACTACCCGCGGCATCTCCCATGAGGGCTCCGAATCCAAGTAAAAGACCGATCAGAGCTCCTGTTATAACTGAACCTGAAAGAAGACCCTGGATTAACCCTACAATCAGCCCAATGAGGGTACCTGCAGCGGTGCCACGCCAGGTCACCCCGTCTCCTATAAGGCGCCTGCCATCACCGAGTGTGATGCCCATGTCAAGGGCTCTGCCCCCACCGAATACAAGGCCACTTATATTTGCCATGTAGGCCGGTAACATAAAGTATATTACATAGAGAACATCTATAATATTGATAATATCGGTATTCACTTGTACACCTCGCAAAATTGATACCGTAAGAACCGGTCAGTTCAGGCTCCAAGAAGAGGATGCATGGGTTTGTAATTTCATACATCAGATATATAACATTTGCCGGTGAACTGATTCAATGATTTTAATATTCAAATTAGACAGGTGACTGTTGTGGTAATAAAGAGAACAAGGAGTCTCTGCCCTGAGTGTCTCAGACCCGTCGATGCTGAGGTCTTTGAGGATGAGGGCAGGGTTCTAATAAGAAAGGAATGCCCGGAGCATGGAACCTTTGAGGGTGTTTACTGGAGCAATTCCGAGGTCTACCATAAGGCAGAAGATTATGATGAGGAAGGGGAGGGGCTACTGAACCCTCAGACGGATCCCCTGAAGGGATGCCCACTTGACTGTGGCCTCTGTCCTGAACATGAGAGCCACACTGTTCTTGGTCTTATTGATGTCACCAATCGATGCAATCTTAAATGTCCCATCTGTTTTGCCAATGCCGCCGTCTCAAACTACCTTTATGAGCCAACCTATGAAGAGATAAGGGAGATGCTCAGAAATCTCCGCAGAAACAGACCTGTACCCACCCCCGCCATTCAGTACGCGGGCGGTGAACCTACAGTCAGGAAGGATATAGTGGAGCTCGTGAAACTCGCAAGGGAGGAGGGCTTCACCCATGTCCAGATAGCCACAAATGGTGTGAGACTTGCACGCAAACCTGAACTCGCAGCGGAGCTCAGGGAGGCAGGGCTCAACACGGTCTATCTCCAGTTTGACGGGGTCACAGAGGAACCCTACCTTGTATCCAGGGGTAAAAATTTGCTGCCCCTGAAATTACAGGCAATAGAGAACTGCAGAAAGGCGGGTCTTGGAATAGTACTGGTCCCCACACTCGTCAGGGGCCTCAACGACAGCCAGGTGGGGGACATAATAAGGTTCGCCATTGAAAACATCGATATAATAAGGGGTGTTAACTTCCAGCCGGTGTCCTTTGCAGGGAGAACCCCAGCCGACAGGGTTGAGGAGCAGCGCATAACAATACCTGACTTCCAGAAACTCGTGGAGGAACAGACAGGTTCAGAGATAGCCGTGGATGACTTCTACCCGGCATCATCTGTCCGACCAGTATCTGACTTCGTCGAGGCCATCGAGGGTAAACCCCAGGTTAAATTCACCTGCCACCAGCACTGCGGTACAGCAACATACATATTCATAGAGGGCGGGAAAATAATCCCAATAACAAGGTTCATTGATGTTGACAGGTTCTTTGAGATACTTGATAAGGGAAGGGAGGAACTTGAGAAGGGTGGAATAGCAGCAAAGGCCAAATTGATTGCAAAATCAACAATAGAACTCCCAAAAACCCTTGACAAATCAAAGGCACCGGAGTCTGTTGATATAAAGAGCATACTCACGTCAGTATTCAGGGAGAGATCATACAGTGCCCTTGGAGAATTCCACTACAACACTCTTCTTGTATCATGCATGCACTTCATGGATCCATGGAACTTTGATATAGAGAGGGTTAAAAGGTGCGTCATACACTATGCCCTTCCTGATGGGCGCATAGTTCCATTCTGTACCATGAACTCAATACACAGGGCAGAGGTTGAAAAGCAGTTCTCAAAGCCTCTGAAAGATAATCAAAGGAGTGGTAATTGAATTGATCATCAACACACCGTCCAGGTTACACCTCACCCTCATAGACCTCAATGGGAGGAGGGGTCGCCTCGATGGAGGGGTGGGAATCACCCTGAGGGAACCTGAACTGGTCATGGGTCTCGAGGTTTCAGATGAAATCAGCGTGGAGTTCACAGGTGAGGTGAAAAGCACACTCAGGGAGGAATACGTGTCAAAGATAACAGGGGCTGCAGAGAGAACCATCAGGTACATTGGCAGTGATGAAAGATTCACCTTCAAAGTTGAGAGCATGTTCCCGGCCCACTCAGGCCTTGGGTCAGGAACCCAGCTATCCCTTGCAGCCGCAAAACTCATCTCAGAGTACCATGGTGTCAGTATAAGGGCAAGGGAACTGGCAGCGATTGTTGGCAGGGGTGGAACATCAGGCATAGGCGTTGCCTCCTTTGAGGACGGAGGATTCATAGTGGATGCAGGACACAGTACCCGTGAAAAGTCTGACTTCCTTCCTTCATCAGCCTCACATGCATCTCCACCACCGGTTATTGCAAGATATGATTTTCCTGAGGACTGGAAGATCGTGGTTGCCATACCTCACATCGAGAGATCTGTTTCAGGGAAAAGGGAGGTTAACATATTCCAGGAGTACTGTCCCATACCCCTAAGGGAGGTTGAAAGGCTCTCACACATAATTCTCATGAAGATGATGCCCTCAGTCATTGAAGGGGACATTGAGGCATTTGGGGAATCTGTTAATGAAATACAGAAGATAGGATTCAAGAAGGTTGAAAGGGATCTTCAGGACCCCCTGATTGACAGGTTGATAGATGCCATGGTGTCCGCAGGGGCCGCAGGGGCCGGAATGAGTTCATTTGGCCCTGCAGTATACGCGGTCACAGATGGGAAAGCTGACGATATGCTGGATGCTGTTCTGGAGATAATGGATTCTGGGCAGGCCTTTGTAACAGGCGGTCGTAACATGGGGGCCTCTGTGATCAGATCCTGAGTGCAGGAGGGAATCTGGATGGAAGAAGTTATAAGGGGAAGAGTATGGAGATTCGGTGATAACATAGATACTGATATGATCATACCGGGTCGTTATCTTAGGACCTTCAGTCTTGATGAACTGGCATCCCATGTGATGGAGGGTGCAAGGCCAGACTTTGCCTCTGAGGTGAAGATGGGAGACATAATAGTGGCCGGGCGAAACTTCGGGTGTGGATCATCGAGGGAGCAGGCCCCGGTAGCCCTTAAACATGCAGGTGTCGCTGCAATCATTGCAGAATCCTTTGCAAGGATATTCTACAGGAACGCCATAAATATAGGGTTTCCCGTTATAATGGCCCGGGTTGATGCAGTGGACGGGGATGAAATCTCTGTTGATCTGAGGGGTGGCTTCATTGAGAACCTCACCTCTGGAAGGAGATATGAGATGAAGCCATTCAATGAATACATGCTCTCAATACTCCAGGACGGCGGCCTTGTAAACCACTACATCAGGACTCTGAAAGAGGGTTCAGGGTAGAAAAATTCAAATTCACAGGAAAGTGTATGAGGGGTAGTAGATGCAGTGTCCGATTTGCGGGTCAAAGGCATTCAGGGTTTTAAAGAGCAGAACAGATGAGTCCAGATCAAGGAAGATCAAGCACCTTGTACTTGAATGTGAGGAATGCGGGACAGTATTCAGGGACAGTCTTGTGATTGAAAAGCCCGAAAGCCACAGGATAATAATAAGTGAGCATGGAAGCTCCTACAGGGATGAGGTGGATCTATACCCCCATGAGGAGGTATCAGCAGGTGATGCAATCAGTGTCTCAGGAAAACTCGTTGAGATAACCTCCCTGGAACTTAAGAGTGGTAAAAGGGTTGATAAAGCCACTGCAGCGGATGTTGAGACACTCTGGGCTGTTTCACTTGAGGCACCTGCCCGTGTCGGTATATCCGTGGACCTCCATGGTGAGGTCTACTCAAGGAAGGTTGAGGTTGACAGGGACTTTGAATTCCGGGTTGGGGATGTCATGAAGATAGATGAACACGTCTTCAAGATCAGGAGCATAAAGACAGAGGATGGTATGGTAAGGAGGGGCTCCGTACCTGCCCGGCGGATTAAGAGGGTTTATGGCTATCCTGTAAACCTCAGGTTCAGACATGACCTCACAGACATGATTGTGTGATAGCTTAACATTTATAACGTGGTCCAATGATGAATGAAAGACTTGGAATGGTTCAGGACCTCATGGATAAAGGCTACATAAAATCTGAGTCCGTAAGAAGGGCGATGGAGAAGGTTCCAAGGGAGGAGTTTGTCCCTGAAGATGAGAGGCACAGGGCCTACCTTGACATGCCCCTTCCAATAGGTGAGGGGCAGACCATATCCGCACCCCACATGGTCGCAATGATCGCTGAGCTACTGGACCTTGAGAGGGGAATGAAGGTCCTTGAGATTGGTACCGGCTGCGGTTACAATGCAGCTGTCATAGCAGAGATAATTGGGAGTGAGGGCCACCTCTACACGGTTGAGAGGATACATTCATTATATGAAAGGGCAAGGCGGAAACTTGAGGCTCTGGGATATGATAACATCACGGTTATACATGGGGATGGAAGTAAGGGTTACCCTCCAGAGGCCCCCTACAGCAGGATATACGTGACCGCGGCAGCACCCCACATACCTGAACCCCTCAGAGAACAGCTGGAGGTGGGGGGAAAACTTTTAATACCCGTTGGTTCTGATAAATTTTACCAGGAACTTGTTCTTGTTGAAAGACTCTCCTCTGGGGATTACAGATCCAGGAACCTTGGGGGAGTTGCATTTGTTCCACTGATAGGTGAACATGGCTGGAAATTCCATTGAAACTGTATTTAGGTTTGGGATTTCACATATGACCTTTAAAGGGGATTTCTCATGGACAGTATCAGGGTTTACATAGAGACGTTTGGCTGCACATTCAACCAGGCAGACTCAGAGATCATGGCAGGCGTCCTGGGTGAGGCAGGTGCTCTGCTTACAGGGATTGATGAGGCAGATGTGATAATTCTTAACACATGCTATGTTAAGCATCCCACTGAACACAAGGTTATAAACAGGATAAAGAGGATCAGGGAGATGTACCCTGATAAGGGCCTCGTGGTTGCCGGCTGTATGGTTGAAATAGACCCCCTGAAACTTGAATCCATATCAGGGAATGCCTCATGGCTTGGACCCCACCAGCTCATGAGAACGGCGGAGGTTGTGCGTGCCGCATACAGCGGTGATGTTAAAAGAATAAGCGGTTTCACATCCGATGTGAAGGTCGGGGTCCCAAGGGTGAGATCCAACCCTCTGATACACATCATACAGATATGTGAGGGATGCATTGGAAGCTGCAGCTACTGCTGCACACGCTTTGCAAGGGGAAGAATACAGAGTTACCCATCAGATATCATCGTCCAGGAGGCCAGAGAGGCCGTTGAGGCTGGATGCAGAGAAATTCAGCTGACGGCACAGGATACTGCAGCATATGGTTCTGATACAGGTGAGAGACTCTCCGACCTCATAAAAGAGATAACTGAAATACCGGGTGATTTCAGGGTGCGTGTTGGCATGATGCACCCTGCAAGTGTCCTCAGGGACCTTGATGGTCTTGTTGAGGCGTTCAGATCAGAGAAGGTGTACAGTTTCCTTCACCTGCCTGTTCAGAGTGGAAGTGACCGTGTCCTCAGGGATATGGGGAGGGGGCACACTGTGGATGATTTCAGGATGATAGTTGACAGGTTCAGGTCAGGAATTCCTGAAATATCCATTGCAACCGATATAATCGTTGGCTACCCTACTGAGGGTGAGGATGACTTCCTTGAAACCTGCAGGCTTCTTGAGGAGGTGAGGCCTGGCTTCATACACCTATCAAAGTACAGGCACAGGCCAGGTGCCCTATCATCCTCCCTTGATGAGATAGACTTCAGGGAACTGCGGAGACGATCAAAGGCCGTTGAGGAACTCAAGGGGAGGATCACAGAGGAGGAAAATGAAAAACTTGCTGGAACCATTCAGAACATACTCATAGTTGAGAGGGGAAGGAAGGGTGGATTCATAGGCAGGACAGATTCATACATACCTGTGGTTACACATAATGGTGAGCTGGGATCCTTCAGGCGCGTGAGGATCCAGAGGACCACAGGAACGTATCTTATAGGTGAATCGGAAGATCAATAGCCTCCAGCAGATTTATTTTATCTTCTAACCCATTCAATTCTGGTGATTCATGCAGTAAAGTGGGCATGGTTTTTTAATTTACTTAAAATCAGCCATATAACTTTTTAATTTACTTAAAATCAGCCAT
>NZ_JBNASF010000021.1:0-27561 GCF_049720995.1 Methanothermobacter sp. | reverse complement strand
CTTGCAGAGAACGCTGGACTTGACAGCATCGACGTCCTGGTGGACCTCAGGGCTGCCCACGAGGAGTCACCCTACATGGGACTTGACGTTTTCGATGGTGAGGTCGTTGACATGAAGGAGGAGGGAGTTCTTGAACCCCAGAGGGTTAAGAAACAGGCCATCCAGTCCGCTGCAGAGGCAGCTGAGATGATCCTCCGCATAGACGACATGATAGCAGCTAAGGGCTTTGATGTTTCATCAAAGGACCAGGAAGATATGGAAGGAATGGGTGGAATGGGTGGAATGCCCCCAATGATGTAACACCCAATATTTTTTTCAAGGTATTTAATAAAAATTTTTAAATTACTATTATTTATCATGATTAATAATAGTAAAATATATAAGTCCAGAAAAACTTACTACTATCACCCAAGAAAAATGGCGGTATGAAAAATGTCAAAGGATACCTCAGTTCTCCTGGAAGAAACAAGGGTCTTCAAACCACACTACACCATCGTGGAGGAGGCCCATATAAAAAACTGGGAGGCCGAGCTGGAAAAGGGAAAGGACCATGAGAAATACTGGGCCGAAAAGGCAAAAAGATTCGAATGGTTCAGGAAATGGGACAAGGTACTTGACGAGAGCAACAAGCCATTCTACAGGTGGTTCGTGAACGGTAAGATCAACATGACCCACAACGCCGTGGACAGATGGCTGGATACAGACAAGAGGAACCAGGTCGCCATTCTCTACGTGAACGAGAGGGGAGATGAGAGGAAGCTGACCTACTATGAACTGCACAGAGAGGTCAACAGGACAGCCAATGCCCTTAAAAGCCTTGGAATCAAAAAGGGCGACGCCGTTGCAATGTACCTCCCCATGTGCCCGGAACTCGTTATATCAATGCTGGCCTGTGCAAAGATAGGGGCCGTTCACAGCGTCATCTATTCAGGTCTGAGCGTCGGAGCACTTGTGGAACGCCTCAACGATGCAAAGGCCAAGATCATAATAACAGCAGACGGAACCTACAGAAGGGGTGGGGTGATAGAACTCAAACCAATCGTTGACGAGGCCATCCTCCAGTGCCCCACAATAGAGACAACAGTTGTTGTGAAGCACACAGACATCGACATAGAGATGTCAGATATAAGCGGGCGTGAAATGCTGTTCGACAGGCTCATAGAGGGCGAGGATGACCGGTGCGAGGCAGAGGTGATGGATGCAGAGGACCCCCTCTTCATACTCTACACCTCAGGAAGTACCGGGAAACCAAAGGGTGTACTCCACACAACAGGAGGATACATGGTGGGGGTAGCATCAACCCTTGAGATGACCTTTGACATCCATAACGGGGACCTCTGGTGGTGCACAGCAGACATAGGATGGATAACCGGGCACAGCTACGTCGTATACGGACCCCTACTTCTTGGAACAACGACACTGATCTATGAGGGGGCCCCTGACTACCCGGACCCTGGGGTCTGGTGGAGCATAGTGGAAAAATACGGTGTCACAAAGTTTTACACAGCCCCCACAGCAATAAGGCACCTCATGAGGTTCGGTGAAAAACACCCGCAACGCTACAAACTTGACTCCCTTAAGATCCTTGGAACCGTGGGTGAACCAATAAACCCTGAGGCATGGATGTGGTACCACAGACACATTGGAAGGGAAAAATGCCCGATAATCGATACATGGTGGCAGACCGAAACAGGGATGCACCTCATAGCGCCACTGCCTGTAACCCCCCTTAAACCGGGATCCGTCACCAAACCCCTCCCTGGCATCGAGGCGGATGTGGTTGACGAGAAGGGAGACCCTGTGCCACTGGGTAAGGGTGGATTCCTTGTAATAAAGAAACCGTGGCCTGCAATGTTCAGGACACTCTTCAACGACGAGGAGAGGTACCTCAACGTATACTGGAAACAGATCCCTGGTGGAGTCTACACTGCAGGTGACATGGCAAGGAAGGACGAAGACGGCTACTTCTGGATACAGGGTAGATCAGATGACGTCCTCAACATAGCAGGGCACAGGATCGGTACAGCAGAGGTTGAATCAGTCTTCGTGGCCCACCCTGCAGTTGCCGAGGCAGCGGTCATAGGTAAGGCAGACCCAATCAAGGGGGAGGTCATAAAGGCATTCCTCATACTCAGGAAGGGCCATAAGTTAAACGCAGCCCTCATCGAGGAACTCAAAAGGCACCTGCGCCACGAACTGGGACCCGTGGCTGTTATCGGGGAAATGGTGCAGGTTGACAGGCTCCCTAAAACAAGGTCAGGAAAAATAATGAGGAGAATACTGAGGGCCAGGGAGGAGGGAAAGGACCTCGGTGATACCTCAACCCTTGAAGAATAGAAGGAGGTAAAAAAATGACTGAAAAAGAAGTGGTTATATCAGATAAAACTGCCAACCCTGCTCCCCTGGGGCTTCTGGGCTTCGGCATAACCACCGTACTTCTGAACCTCCACAACGCAGGGCTTTTCCCCATAAACAGCATGATACTTGCAATGGGGTTCGCCTACGGGGGTATAGCCCAGATACTGGCAAGTGTGATGGAATACAGGAAGGGCAACACCTTTGGTACAGTTGCATTCGGCTCATATGGACTTTTCTGGTGGTCACTGGTACTTCTGCTTGTGATTCCAAGGCTGAAGTTCATTGAAACAGCCGGCAGTGCAGCTACAGCAGCCGACCCGGTTGCGATGGCATCATACCTCTTCATGTGGGGTCTGTTTACACTGGTGATGTTCATTGCAACCCTCAAGCTCAGGAGAGGCATACAGGTGATATTCATAAGCCTTGCAGTGCTCTTCTTCCTGCTTACAGCCGGTGAGATCACAGGGTCAGGCCTCATAACCACCATCGCAGGTTATGAGGGTATATTCACAGGGGCCGCTGCAATGTACGTTGGCCTTGCCGAGGTTATAAACGAAACCCATGGAAGGGATTTTCTACCCATATGACCGGGAAAGGAAAAATCCCTTTTTTCTTTTATTCAGAATGCCGGAATGTGCTAACACCGGAACTCTAATTTTTACACCAGCACATGAGGACAAACTGCGAAAAACTTCTTACCACAACCATTTAGAAAACCTTATATTGAATTAGGTTTAACTAAATTAACAGCAAGCCTTTAGGTGAACCTAATGAAGCATCTCAGCGAAAATATAGAGGAGTACCTTGAAACCATCTACCGGCTATCAGAATCCAGTAAAAATGCCACTACAACCAAAATATCAAGGGAAATGGGAATAGCCCCTGCCAGTGTAACCCAGATGCTTAAAAAACTTGATTCTGAAGGATATGTTAACTACTCCCCCTACCGTGGGGCGGTGCTCACAGAAAAGGGATACAGGATAGCCCGAAGAATAACAAGGAAGCACCGCCTGCTGGAACGGTTCCTCCACGATATACTTGGAATCAGGAGGGACAGGATACACATACAGGCATGTGAGATGGAACATTCGCTCTCCGATGATGCAGAAAGGGCCCTCTGCCAGCTCCTCCAAATGCCAGGTGAGTGCCCCGACGCAAATCCAATCCCTGCCTGCGACTTCAAATTCCAGACATGCGGGGAATGCATTGAGCTGAAGGATAAGGATGTTGAGGAAATAGGGTGCCGTGAGGGGAACCTGAAATCACTCACAGAGATGGATGAAAAACAGACTGGAAGGGTTTCCTTCATACGGGGGGACTACAGGGTTTTAAGGAGGCTCATGGACATGGGAATAACACTTGGAGTCCCCATAAGAATGATCAAGAGGGCACCTCTCAGCGGACCCATCGAGGTGGAGGTCCGGGGGTCAAGGGTGGCCCTTGGAAGGGATATAGCAGACAACGTATTCATAGACACAGAAAGCTGAATTTCTGTTAGAGGGAACCGAATTTCAATCCGGGAAGTGTGTACCGATGGAGAAATCTGAGATAACAGTTGCACTTGCAGGAAACGCCAATGTCGGTAAAAGCGTGATCTTCAACCAGCTAACAGGATCAAACCAGATAGTCGGGAACTGGCCAGGGAAAACCGTTGAAAGGGCAGAGGGCCACCTTAAATTTCAGGGCCGGGACATCCACATAATTGACCTTCCAGGCATATACTCATTTTCAACCTACTCCATGGAGGAGATAGTCTCCAGGGAGTTCATAGTCAACGAGAAACCCGATGTCGTCATAAACGTGCTTGATGCGTCTGTCCTTGAGAGGAACCTCTTCTTCACACTCCAGCTCATGGAGATGGAGGTCCCCATGGTTATCTGCATCAACCAGGTGGATATGGCCAGGCAGAAGGGAATAGTGATAGACGAGGAGAAACTTGAGGGTGCGCTGGGTGTGCCTGTTGTATCAACAGTGGCGGTTAAGGGCCAGGGACTCCAGAAGCTCCTCAGGAAAACCCTTGAAGTGGCTGATAGGGGGATAAAACCAGAGGTCATAGAATACGGGGAGGAGGTTGAAAGCCACATAAGAACACTTATGGAAGCACTCCCTGAAATTCCAGAGGGCTATTCAAAGAGATGGGTTTCCATAAAGCTCCTTGAAAACGACCCTGAAATAAGTGCCATGATGCCATCCGACGTGAAAAAACTTGCAGCTGAACTTGCAGCCCAGATCGAAAAAATACACAATGAGCCATCATTCTCTGTTATGGCCTCTGAGAGATACGCACTATCAAATATGATAGCGGCAGGTGCACAGAAACAATCAGAGATAAAAAAATCTCTCTCAGAGCGCCTTGACAGTTTCCTCACACACCCCATCTACGGTTACATATCATCGATCCTCGTTGTTGGAGGTCTCCTCCTCTGGACCTTCGTTGTGGGTAAATTCCTATCAGATACACTTACAGGTATCTTCGGATTCTTTCAACCAGTTGACCCCCAGTTCTCAGGTTCAATTGAATCCATAATATGGAACGGTGCCTTCGGAGGTATAGTGGCAGGTTTAACCCTCGTGATACCATTTGTCATACCATTCTACCTCATGCTATCCTACATCGAGAATTCTGGGCTTCTCACCAGGGTTGCATTCATGATGGATGCTTTCATGAGAAAGATAGGGCTCCATGGCAAAGCCCTGATACCCCTGATACTCGGATACGGTTGCAGTGTACCGGCAATCGACAGTACAAGGATACTTGAAACCCCCAGGGAGAGGCTCCTTGCAGCCTTTGCAATATCCTTCGCGCCCTGCGCCGCAAGGACAATCCTCATACTTGGACTTGTGGCCCTCTTTGTCAGCGTATGGTGGGCCATAGGGTTATACGCCCTCGACCTCCTCATAATATTCATAATGGGTAAACTTGCATTGAAGGCACTCCCTGGGGAAACAACCGGCCTTATAATGGAGATGCACTCCCTCAAGATGCCATCCTTCAGGGTCATCGCAAGGCAGACCTGGACAAGGACAAAGTCCCTCATATACCTTGTATTCCCAATATACATAATTGGAAGCGCACTCATACAGATCCTCTACGCCCTCGGGTTCCTGAATCCTGTGAGCAATATCATGGCACCACTTACAGCTGGCTGGTTACACCTGCCTGTATTTGCAGGGGTACTCCTGATCCTTGGGGCTGTAAGGAAGGAGTTCATCCTCCTGGGGCTTGTATCACTGGTTGGAACAGATATTGGGGCAGCACTTACAGCACCCCAGATCCTCGTCCTCACCCTGGTGGGTATGCTCTACTTCCCCTGCCTTTCAACAATAGCAGTACTTGCACGGGAATTCGGGTGGAAATCCACATCCATAATAACCATTGCAAACCTTGGAACCGCCCTGTTCCTGGGGGGAATCTTTGCAAGGATACTGCCATTTATCATGTGATGATCAATACTTAAGGTGGTCAGAACAGAAATAATCCCATGGTACCATGGCAGGAATCAAGATAATATCCTGGAACGTTAACGGTCTGAGGGCAGTATACCGTAAGGGCTTCCTTGACTGGTTCATGGACGAGAAACCGGATATCCTCTGTCTTCAGGAAACCAAGGCTAGTCCCGACCAGCTTCCCCGAAGGCTAAGGCATGTTGAGGGTTACATGAGTTTCTTCACCCCGGCAGAAAGGAAGGGATACAGTGGAGTCGCCATGTACACAGTGATACCCCCCAAATCCCTCAGGGAGGGTTTTGGTGTGAAGAGATTCGACATTGAAGGCCGAATACAGGTTGCAGATTTCGATGACTTTCTGCTCTACAACATATACTTCCCCAACGGGAAGATGTCCCATGAGAGGTTGAAGTACAAACTTGAATTCTATGACGCATTCCTCGAAGACGTAAACAGGGAACGGGACGCTGGTAGAAACACCGTAATATGTGGGGACTTCAACACAGCCCACCGGGAGATAGACCTCGCAAGGCCAAAGGAGAACAGCAATGTATCAGGTTTTCTGCCGGTTGAAAGGGCCTGGATAGACAAATTCATTGAAAACGGGTACGTCGACACATTCAGGATGTTCAACAGGGAGCCGGGCCAGTACACATGGTGGAGCTACAGAACAAGGGCCCGTGAGAGAAACGTGGGGTGGAGGCTCGACTACTTCTTTGTTAATGAGGAGTTCGCAAAGAACGTTAAAAGGTCATGGATACTCTCAGAGGTTATGGGCTCAGACCACTGTCCAGTAGGACTTGAGATAGAGGTTTAAAGGGTCCCACCTTCGTCGCCTCACAGGCGATGGGAAAATCTGCGATTGACTTGAGATAGAGGTTTAAAGGGTCCCACTCACGTTTTACCCTCCCTCTTCCAGGCAGAAACAGTGGATATAACCCCATCGAGGTACCTCAGGGAGTCGCTGTGGCTGCTCAGACCATGGGCAAATTTAATTATAATGTCATCATCCTTTATTTCAATGTACAGGAGAATATCCTCAAGGATTTCATCCTCAGAGTAACTTTCAGGTGGTTTCATACCCCATATATTCACAAGGGCCCATTCCCTGCTGTGGTCCCTCAGGTTTTCAAGGTCAAGTTCCTCCCTCATGAAGACCCTCTCCTGGACATACCTGAGGATGTCCCTGTTCTTCAGCGCCCATATTCTGAAATCAGAATAATTATCCCTCAAATCGGGCAAAAGATCCTTTTTATTATTCCTGATTCTTATGAACTCCTCCTCTTCCGGACTGGAATAAAGACCCCCTGTTGATTTAAGATTCCGGTTACTGGAGTTCTGAACCATCTCCCTTCCAGCCTCAAGGTGGAGTATCTCATCGTCACTGAGCCCCCTCCTCTCCATTCGTTCCTTCTGGGATTCAACCTCCATCTTCCACTCCTCATACTTCAGGGACTCAAGTTCACGGATCTTAATCCTGAAGAGCTCCCCTATAATTTCAAGGGCCATGAAGACCTGCCATGGCCTTCCCCTTCTGAGGAGGTTGAGGTAATGGGCTATCTCAACTGCAGTGGATGGAATTGGCCTGATGCGTGCTGCAAGTCTCCCTGCCTCCCCTGGAAATAAGGACGGTAGGAGTTCAAGGAATGTCCAAACACCAATGGATACAAGTGCAGCGACCAGCACATCAACCAGGAGTGGCTCCATAGACATCATCCACTGTATTCAAGTATTGTCTTCTTAATTTCACGTTTGGTTTCAGCGACCACCTCAACCCTTCCAACCGGAACCCCCTCGCCCTGCAGATGGGCCAGGAGCTGTGAAGGGCTTATTGAGTCCTCAAAGTCCGCTAGAACACCTCCATCCTCCAGTGCAACCGTGAGGGCGCCGTAGAGTTTAAGCACCCCCTCAGCACTCTCAGGTTCAGGGGTCACAACACGGAATGTCCTCACACTGTGATGCACCTGGCTGATATCAATATCCATCCTCTGGAGTGCTATGAGGACATGCTTATCAAGGGCCCTTTCAATGACCTCAAGGTCAATCCTCTCCTTCTCCATGTTTATTCTAACTGCCTGGGCAATCTGTGCAAGGTCACGGGCGTGTGCATAGCTTGGCTGCAGACCCTCGCCGCCACCGGCGACTGGAGTGTACACCATCTTAATCCTTTCCAGGACATCTTCATCGTAATCCTCGCCTGTGGCATCAAGGTTGCGCCTGAATACCTCCACAACGTTTTCCACAGGTGGGTTTTTGAGGAATATGTGGAGAGGCGCCCTCCTGAGGTGTGCCTCGTCCATTATGCTCACATCAAGGTTTGTTGAGAATGCGGGGATGAAGTGTGTGTGGAATATAACGGGGACCCCCCTTATGTATATGACGTCCTTCCTATTCTCAAGGGGTACTATAAGGCGGTTGAGGATCACCTCATGGTCATCCCTCTGCCTTCCAAGGTCATCGATGAGGAGCACTCCACCGTTGGCCTTTATCAGTGGAGAGGTCTCGTATACACCCTTATTCATATTGTAGGTTGTCTCAAGTTCATTGAGGCTCAGTTCAGAACCTGTGAAAACAAATGGGGCATGTATCTTTATCCAGCGGGGATCATCAGGTTCCTCAGGGCATGGCTTGTGGAAGTCAGGGTCATATATCTGTACAACTCTCCCGCTGAACTCTATAAAACGGGGAATCACCACCGGTGGTAGAAGGTCCGATGCCTTGCTTATGATGAAGGTTTTACCGGTTCCCGGAGCACCATAAACAAAGAGTCCCTTACCGATGGTGCATGACTCAACAAGACATTCCTTTGCATATGATAGACCGACAACGTCCCTGAAGGCCCTTTCAATAACATCTGGGGGTATCTTTATTGGGAAACGGTTTCTGAGCTGTTTATCCATCAGTTCAAAGTACCTCTCGTAGGGTACGGGGGCCATTCCAATATAAGGGTTTTCCTCCATTACAATGCGGGCCTTCTCAACCCCCCTCTTTGTCAGTGTATATTCAACACTGGAGAACAGGAAACTTCCACCCACCTGGGCGCAGAACCCGTCCTTCTCCATCTGGCCAAGGACATCCTCAAGTATATCAAGATGCAGACCTGTAATATCAGTTATTCGCTGGGTTTTAACCGTCCCGTATGTTAAAATAATCTTCAGGACAAGGTCCCTCACAAAGAAGTAGGATAAACCCAGTTCCTCAAGTGTCTTTGGCTGTTTCAGCTCCTCAAAGATTTCAGCCATGTTTTCATCGTGGTAGTAGTCATCACAGTCCATCACTCATCCCCTCCATGGAATCACGTTCATCCCCCCAGAAAAGGTGGAGACCCTGAAAAACTAGAGAATCTCCTTAAGTTCGCTGATGTCATCGATGACCGTAACATCAAGGCCTCTCCTTTCAATGAGGTCCCTCTCTTCATCTGTAAGCTCTGAGTTGACGAGTATGGCTGACATTCCCGCGTTGGTTGCCCCCAGTATGTCCTCATTGAACTTGTTACCCACCATGATGGATCTTTCAGGTTTGCAGCCCATCCTTCTGAGGGCCTCCTCAAAGATCCTTATGTTTGGTTTCTCAAAGCCAACCTCATCTGATGTGACGACCTCATCGAAGAAGTGGTGTATGCCGAGCCTTATCAGTTTCTCCCACTGCTTTATTGTTATACCGTTGGATATTACCCCCAGCCTGTATCCCCTGCTTTTTAGGTGTATGAGCGTTGATGTTGTATTGGGGAATGGCCGGAGCAGCGCGAACTTGACATTGTGATAGGTTATCATTCCAAGGGCAATGAGAAGGGGTTTTTCCTCACCAAAAACCGTCTTTGTGAGGACATTGAAATGTTTATCATAGTTGGAGCCCTTCTCAGCGATTATCTCCCTAAGAAGTTTGTATGCTTCCTCCTGTGTCAGGGGTAAACCCGCATCTATCATCACATTCAGGGCAGCCTTTCTTGCAAGTTTGGCAAATCCCGATGTGTCATAGAGCGTATCATCAATGTCAAAGAAAACCGCCTTCAGCATCTTCCCACCTTAATCTCTGTAATGAAACTCTATAGCTAATCAATTATAACACTGTTGGTTTCTCTGCGGATACTAAGATTATAATATAAAATAATATGATAAATACCCCCATATGGTCCTCCTGAGCGGCGAGCCAGACATTTAAGGTGAAAAATTTCATGTAAAAAAATAAGGTTCCCCCTGTTCTAGAAAAAGGCATCGAGGCTGCTCTGTCTTTCACCACATGAGAGTGAATTTATATCCTCTGTGGAGTAGCCAAGAGATGACATTATTCTTGATACCGCAGCCATCACCTGGTTCTCAATGTAATAGTCGGGATCGTAATCCAGACCCTCAGCATCCTCAAGTGGGAAGGCCCTCTGACTTATGGGGCCCCTCCCCTTAACTATGATGTACCTGACTATTGATCCCCTCTCAATGCGCCTCCCCTTCTCAAGGGATCGCTTTGCGGCGATAACGTGTGGGCCTATCTGTTTGTACTCAGAGAGGTCCCTTGTGATCTGGGTGTGGATTGCAAGCTCATCCAACTCCACCTCCCCACCCCTTATGCGCCGTACAACATCCCTTATTATCTTTCTTGCCTTCTCAGGGGATCCATCTCTGAGGATTGCCATTAAAACTTTTTGCTGGGTCTTTTTAGCTATAGGTGCCCAGTCACGCCTCACCAGTTCAAGACCCTTTGCAACAATCGTGTCATCCTCTATTAGGGCGTATCTCTTTTTTGTTACGAAGAAGCCCCTCCTGTAAAAGCCCTCAAATTCCAGCTCCATTCCCTCAGGCAGGTTGCTGTTTATGTGTTTGAGGAACCTTTCCACCTGGGATAGTATCTCGGCCTCAAGGTTATCGGACATATAATACCCCATGGGTCTGGTTGAGGGGCTCTGGTGAACCTATTCCTTTATAAGTACGCCGTTTATTACGCCGTCCTGTCCAGGTCTGGATGTAACCCTCACGTTCCCGAGGCTGGTCTCAACAACAGCACCCTTTGTTATGATGTTCCTCCTTACAAAGTGGGGGTTTGCTGTGTTCTCAACAACATTCCTTATCTCTGCAACTTCAACCTTACCTGTTTCAGGATCAACAACGTTTATCTTTGTATCTGCAGCGAGCCTGACCTTGCTGTTGCCCCCACGTGTCCTTATCATCCTGACACGCCTGTCACCGATCTTTGTCTCGGCGGGTTCCCTTCCAAGTTCGTATTTCCTCTTTCCGCGGTTCATCTTGGCTCTTCCACCGCTTGGTTTCTTCATTGATTTACCTTGCCAGATTGCCATTATTTCACCTCAATCTAAGTCTCTATCAGAATCAGTAATGCTGAGTTTAAGAAACTCAGTGACTCGGTATAGATAAATTTATCTATAGTATAGGATCCCCCATTTAAAAAGATTGTGCTTCCACGGTATGCTATGGATCACTGAATCCGTCTATCTGAACTGCTTCAAAATATTGTCCAGATGGAAACCTCTGACTTGAATTGATATGTGATTACACCAATGAAAGGTTTTATACCATCAGCAAGATACCCTATAACAAGGAGATTGTACAGGTGAATCTATGAAGATCGGCATGTCCCATGGTGCAGGCGGAGAAGTGATGCAGGACCTCATATCAAACATAATACTATCCAATATCCATAATACGAGGGTTAACGGCGGAGTTGGTCTTGAGGACCTTGACGACGGTGCAAGCATACCCCTCGGCGACTATGAGATAGTTATGAGTACCGATGGCCACACAGTCGACCCCCTCTTCTTCCCCGGTGGTGACATAGGTAAGATATCAGTTGCAGGTACAGTCAACGATATATCCGTTATGGGTGCAAGGCCCCTTGCAATTGCAAGTGCAATGATCCTCAGTGAGGGGTTCCCTGGCGAGGATCTTGAGAGGATCGTGCAGTCAATGGACGCTGTCTCCCGGGAGACCGGGGTGTCAATAGTCACCGGAGACACCAAGGTCATGGAGAGGGGTAAACTGGACAGGATGGTCATAACAACCACCGGTATAGGTGTTGTGAAGCGTGGTGAGATAATAAGGGACTCAGGACTGAGGCCCGGTGATAAGATCATACTCACAGGCAGTGTGGGGGACCATGGTATGGCTCTCATGGCCTTCCGTGAGGGTTTTGGATTCGACACCGACCTTGAATCGGATGTTGCCCCTGTATGGGGTATGGTTGAGGCGGCCCTTGAGGTTGGTGGTGTTACCGCAATGAAGGACCCAACGAGGGGTGGTATAGCAAATGCACTCAATGAACTCGCAGATAAATCAGGGGTCGGAATGGTTGTTGATGAGGACATGATCCCTGTGAGGGAGGAGGTGAGGGCTGTATCTGAGATGCTGGGCATCGATCCCTATGAGGTTGCCAATGAGGGTAAGGTCATCATGGGTGTCGACCCTGAATACGCTGATGATGTCCTCAGAGCCGTGAAGAAGGCACCATACGGTAAAAACGCAAGGATAATAGGTGAAGCGAATCAGGACAACCATGTGATTCTTGAAACAAGCCTTGGCGGCAGGAGAATACTTGAGGCTCCTGTTGCTGATCCTGTTCCAAGGGTGTGCTGAGCTGATACAGGAGGGGTGTTATGGAACTTAAGAAGAAGAGGTTTTATGCATTCGTCGTGGATTTCATCGTGGTTACAGGGATAATGTACCTGCTAACAATCCTTTTTTATCCATTAGCACTTCTCCTGAACATTTTCTCAATATACAGCTACTGGCTTCCCCTACTTGGTGTCATAACCATTCTGTATTTCAGCTACCTTGAGTACCATGGCGGAACACCGGGTAAGAGGATGATGGGTCTGCGTGTAATATCACAGGACGGTGAACTCAGGTGGCAGCAGGCTGTCATAAGGAATCTTTCAAGGATACTCTGGTTCCCGCTCATCCTGGACGTCATTCTGGGACGCCTCAGGAATCGTCTGAGGATCCTGGACGCCATTGCAAATACACGGGTTGTCAGTGCAGAGAAGAATGAACAGACACCCACACCACGGCAACCATGATACTGAACTGGATTTCCAATCTACATGCGACTGCAGAGAAGAATGATGATGGATAAGAACTTGCTCAGAGAAAGGATCTGGAAACTCCTGGAGGATAGAGGTGTAAGCAAACGTCCGCATGGTCGCATACCCGACTTTCATGGGTCAGCTGCAGCTGCAGAGAGACTCTCAAGGACAATCGAATGGGAAAGAGCAGATGTTGTATTCTCATCCCCTGATTATGCCCAGCGACCAGTTAGAAGACTGGCCCTGGTCGATGGAAAGGACCTTGTGATGCCCACACCAAAGATAAAGGACGGTTACCTTCTAATTTCAGGAAACGTTCCTGATGCTGAAGCCGCATCAACCATAAGGGGCGCCTACAGGTATGGCTCATTCATCAACAGATTTCCACAGGTTGGCATTGTTGTTGAGGGATCCGTGGCAGTTGATCTGGATGGAAACCGCCTAGGTAAGGGGGGAGGCTACGGTGACAGGGAGATATCCGAACTCCGGGATCAGGGGGCCATAGGCGAGGATACACCCATCGCCACAACGGTGCATGAGCTGCAGGTCATTGAAGGCGTACCTGTTGAGGGCCACGATGAAAGGATAAACATGATAGTTACGCCCATGCGTGTGATAAGGCTCTTTCTCGATGAAAAAATCCCGCGAGTATTCTGAAACTATATTCCAGCTTCTCAGAATGATAAAAACTGTTGCCTTACCTTTCTCTACAAAAACTGTTGCCTTACCTTTCTCTACTAATTCGCACACCAAAAACCATTACTTTAAATAGGTTGGAGTTCAACATGGATATGTGCTGATTTTTAATTATCATGTGCCTGGCAGAAATTGGGGCTATTATGTTTCAGGTCTGCCGGCTGGCAGCTGATAATTGAATAATCGATTTTTTAAGAATTCAGGAAAAAGATAAAATGAAGAAATTGAAATTCAGTGAATTTGATATCTCAGGGAAAATTAACAGGGCCCTTGATGATATGGGATTTGAGGGTACAACTCCAATCCAGGCACTTACATTACCTGTTACACTTGATGGTATGGACGTTGTTGGCGAGGCCCAGACAGGAACCGGAAAAACCGCAGCCTTTGCCATACCACTGCTTGAGAACCTTGAGCCAGAGAGGGTCCCCCAGGCACTTGTGATCTGCCCGACCCGTGAACTCTGCCTACAGGTCACCGATGAGATAAGAAGGATAGGCAAGTACCTTAATGTGAGGGTGCTTGCTGTCTATGGTGGCCAGGGAATTGGAGGTCAGATAGCCGAGCTCAGGAGGGGCGTCCATGTTATCGTTGCAACACCCGGAAGACTTATAGATCATATAGAGAGGGGTACCGTTGACCTTGGAGGCATATCCACGGTTGTGCTTGATGAGGCAGATGAGATGCTCAACATGGGATTCATAGAGGACATAGAGAGGATACTATCCCACGTCCCTGAAAGAAGACAGACCATGCTTTTCTCTGCAACCATCTCAAAGCCGGTATTAAGGATCGCAGAGAGGTATATGAGAAGTCCCCAGATTCTCCGTGTTGAAAAGAAACATAGCCCGCGAATAGACGAGTTCTATTTCAAAACCAGAGAGGAGGACAAGGTTGAGCTCCTTGACTGGATACTGACATCCAATGATATCAGAATGGGCCTCATATTCTGCAACACCAAAAGGAGGGTTCAGAGGCTCAGAAAGCAGCTTGGCCGTATGGGTTACTCTGTGGACGAAATTCACGGGGATCTATCACAGTCAAAGCGTGAACGTGTCATGGAGCGCTTCAGGAAGGGGAGGTTCAACCTCCTTATTGCAACTGATGTTGCTGCACGCGGTATACATGTGCCTGATGTGGAGGTCGTTGTGAACTATGATCTCCCCTTTGAGAACGAGTACTACGTTCACAGGATAGGGCGTACCGGGCGTGCCGGTTCAAGTGGAAAATCCTTCACCCTGGTTGTTGGAAGGGAGGTTCACCGGTTAAGGCGGATCCAGTCATTCACAGGTAAAAGGATAAAGAAGAGCAACATGCCATCCCCCCAGGAGATAAGGAGGGGTTATGAGGAGGACCTTGTGGAGGTGCTCCGGAGAAACCTTAAATCCAAGAGTTACAGTGACTCCAAGCTCCTGGGAAATCTTGTAAGTGAGGGTTACAGTTTCAGGGATATCTCACATGCCCTTCTGGATGTTCTGGAGTCCTCAAAATAGACAGAGGCTGATGTTTTATGGATAGGGGCCTATCTATCAGCCCCTCCTTAGATTCTTTTAATTTTCTAAATCACACAGGACATTTAAACCTTGATTTCTGAAGATCCCCACATCAAAGAGGAGTTCAGAGACCAAATCTCTATTCTGGTATTACTTTAAGGTTTTTATCAGTACCTTCAGTAATAAAAGAGTTTATATGTTGAATATGTTTTAACTAATCCATGGTGATAAAATGAGAAGGTTCCTTATCATTTTAGCGATATTTGCTCTGATCGCAGGTCTCTCGCATCATGCATGGGCCCACCCGGGCCATGGTTACTACATTGAGGAACCATCGGATTCAGGTGACAGTAAATCAGATTCATCCACCACATCAGATTCATCCAGTACTGCAAATAAGCCTTCAGGTCAGAGCAGCAGCAAATCAAGCTCATCAGTTGGTCATAAAACCACAGGTGAAAGTAAAAGGGACTCATCAGCTTCATCAGAGAAAGGCAGCCCTGAAGGCAATGCCCGCTCTGAAAAGAACATTACAGATGAAGGAGAGAATACCACAGAAATAGCCACAGGAACAGCAGATGTTAATGTGAATAAACCAGATTACAGATTCGTACCTGCACTGGCAGGACTGTGCCTGGTTTTTGGTTTAACCGCATTAAGGTTCCCACGTAACTGAATATCCAAAATAAGGTTCATAAACCTTCACACCACTTAACGGAGGTTCAACAGTGCATATACCAGATGGAATCATACCACTGTGGCAGTCAGCAGTCTACTGGGCTGTTGCACTCGTGAACATTGGCATATTCTTCTACATATTCTCAAAGAAACCTGGAAAGGAAAAAAGGATAGCTGGCACAGGACTCTTTGCAGCGGCAGCCGCGGTTGCATCCTCCATATCTGTGCCATCACCCTTCGGTGTCCCGGTGCATTTCTTCCTGATACCACTCGCCGCCATAATACTCGGCCCCCTAACGGCGGTGATGGTTGCGGTGCTCTGCCTACTCGTCCAGTTCTTCATGCTGGGGATGGGGGGGATAACCAGCATGGGGGCCAATATACTGACAATGGGTATCGGCCTTGGAATCGGAACCTATGGGGTCTACCATGTTTTAAGTGAACTTGACAGGGGCCTTGCTGTATTCTCAGCCACATTCCTTGGTATAATGATTGCAACCGCATTACACATCATGATACTCCTGGCAGCGGGTGTTGCGGGCCCTGAAATGCTCATGTCAACACTCATACCATTCTACATATTTGTGGGTGTTGTGGAGGGTGCTGCAAGCATGTTCATATTCTCATTCCTTGAGAGGATGAAACCGGAGCTCATTGCAATGGAAAAGGTCTAGGTGATTCATGTGAAGAAATTCGTGTTTCTACTAATTTTTATCCTTATGGGTGGTGTTTCAGCCCATGGAATGGAAATAACACCAGAATCGTTCATTGTAATAGCAGATAACTCCACAGGAAAACTTGCGCGTTCAGTGGCCGATGAGACAGGGGTCAACGTCACTGTGTACCGTTTCCAGAGCCCAACGGATGTAGAACATGAACTGGAACATGCCCTTGGAAACCCCAGCAAAAAGATACTGGCGGTTGCCTACCAGGACACTGTGAGGGCATTCCTTGAAAGGCACCCTGAACTTTCCACCAGGGTGACGTACTGCAGTGCCGATGAGGCATCAATCAGGAAAAAACTCCTTGAACTCAACTCAGTGAATATAGAAAACACGGGCAGCGGCTTTATGACGCCTTTCCTTTCAGGGGCGCTGATAGGGGCCATAACTGGCCTTTTGACAGGGGCGCTGTGGATGAAAAGGAAAATGGGGTAGAATATCCCGGTTAACCACTTCTTCTTAAATTTCTGCTGCAGAAACCTACTCAATACCCCATTTCTTCTTAAATTCAAGTTTTTCCTCTGCACTCATCCAGTGGCTACCATCACAGAATGGTTTGTTCTCAGATAAACCGCACCGACAGAGGGTGACCCTGTTTCTGGTCTCATACTCCCTCCCATCGGCTGATTCTATTTTTATACCTCCCCTGACCCAGAGTGGCCCCTCGCACTTCTTCTGTTTATCATGAATAACCACTATTGATTTTTCATAGTCCCTTTCATAGGGTTTGCCTGTCCTCCTGTCCCACAGAACCAGTCTCCCTGATGGGCAGATCATTGCCTCCTCAATGGCGATCTGTATGCTCTCAGTGTCACCCTTCATGAGGAGTTCCCTTATACCCCCTGCCCGCAGGCAGAACCTTGAGTGGTCGCATAGTTCAGGGACATCGGTGAGTTCAAGGTCCCCTGCTCTGAAAACGGTCGCCCTTTCAAGGTAGGGCTTAGTTGATGCTGTCTCGGTACCATCAAAGCCCACCTCAAGGTGCGTTCCATCACAGTAGGGTTTGTTCTTTGATGCACCGCAGCGGCAGAGCAGGTGCCTCTCCTTAAGCGGGAACTCTCTTCTCTCAACAAATTCCCTTGTGTGTCCATCCTCATCGGTTACAATTACCTCCTCATAGAGTGGTACCGAGCCCTCAACAAGGTATGGTCCGTCCCTAAGAACCCTTATCCTCATATTTAACACCTACAAGCAGAGCAAGTATCCCCCCATGCATATCAAGGCAAATATGATGAAGGAGCTCTTCCATATATATTTATCCTTGAGGGTAAATATGTGACTCCGTCTATCCTTAGGTAAATATGTGACTCCGCCTAAAAATCGAGAAGATAGCTGTAAACGTTCAGGCACTCATAATCTGCCGATAAGCCTCATTGAACTTACTTTTGATGCTGCAACCCGCCATTCCTAACTGAACACATTATCGTGGTGTTGTTGGGTGATGAGAAGAGTCCGAGCCAGCAGCCAGGACTGACCCGTTACTATAACTGTGATGGGTGTTCCAGCGCCCATTAAACTGAAATTCATATTAAGGTTCTCTCCAGAGGGGACCGCCTTTGATGAACCATGAATGATGCCAGGATTACTGTGCAGCACATAAACCTTCAGATAACCATCCTTCAAACAGTTTCCTCAATAAGAATAGTTTAAATAATTTTCTAAAAAATGAAAAGGTGTGAACAAAGTCACTTTTTCTGAAAGGCTTATCATTGCCCCCTCAACCATCATTCCGGTGGGCGATTGCAGCAAAAACCCCTATGAAGCACAGAACCCCGAATACAAGGAAGCATATCCTCGTGCTCTCTATGAGGAGGTCATAATTTGCAGGGGATATTGGAACCCTCCCTATCAGGAATGCGAAGATGAGTGTCACTATACCTATACTGAAGGCCTGGCCGATGAGGCGCATGGAACTCACGGTGGCGGATGCAATACCATAGTCCCTCCTCTCAACAGAACCCATGATTGCATTGGTGTTGGGGGATGAGAAAAACCCGAAGCCAAGGCCGAGGACAAGGAGAGACATCACTATCATAAACAGGGGTGTGCCCCTATCAAGGATGCTGAGGCTCAGGAGGGCGGCCGCGGTTACCGCCATTCCTGTACCTGCAAGTATCTGGGGGTTGAACCTGTCAGAGGCCCTCCCTGCCAGGGGAGCCACGAAGGCCATGACAATGGGCTGCGTGACGAGTATGAGTCCGCTGGAGCCAGGGTCAAGTCCCTTGATGTACTGAAGGTGGTAGCTCAGAAGCAGGGAAACTGCAAAGGTTGCGCTGTAGTTTATCAGGGCTGCGAGACTTGAGAAACTGAATCTGAGATTTCTGAATAGCCTCACATTGAATACCGGGCTCTCTGATGAGAGCTCAATTTTAAGGAATATCCCAAATGCAAAAATACTCAGAACTATCATGAGTGCCCCTGCAGCATCAGGGAGGGCTGAAAATCCATACATTAAAAGAAACAGAAATATGCAGTAGGATATTGAACCGGGAACATCGAACCTTTCCCCTGAGGCATCCGCCCATTCCCCCTCAACCTTAAGGAGACATACCGCAAGAACAATGAGCGTTACCGGGACCGTCACAAGGAATACGCTCTGCCAGCCAAGGAAATGTGTGAGAAAACCCCCGAGAACCGGTCCCATTGAAAGTCCAATGTAAACTGCGGCCGTATTTATACCTATGGCCTTACCCCTCTCCATTGGCGGGAATACACGTGTGAGCATTGCAAGACCCGTGACGAATATCATCGCCGATCCCACACCCTGGATGGCCCGGAATACTATGAGGGCAGGGGCGGATGGTGAGAATGCTGATAGGACCGATGATACAGTGAATATCAGGTTTCCATAGATGAAAATCCTCTTCATACCGTATATCTCAGAAATCCTGCCAAAGGGTACGGCAAAGATTGCAGCTGCAAGTAGAAATGCCGTTGGAATCCAGGTCTGCAGTATTGCATCTATACCGAACTGAAGTGCTATCACAGGAAGGGCAACGTTGATGGATGACCCCATGAATGGCGTTAAAAAGGATGATAGTGTTGCCGCTATGAGAACATAAACCCTGAGTGACCTGTTGCTGTACTCATTCAAGTCATTCCCTCCAGGAAAAATCTGTTATTACTATTGAGTGCTGTGTTTAAATAGGTTTCATAAAAGGAAAAATGGAAAATTTTAAAAAAAGGAATGTCCAGGGGAGTTAAATGTTCTGCTGCTAAAACCGGGCCGGTGCCTCCAATCCAGCCATCTTAACTCCAGTCAGTACGGAGGCCTCCACTGTGAGCGCCCTGAGGTCATCCTTCTCAAGTTTACTGACATCAGTGTTACCCGCCTGCTGTGTGAGCATGCACACCTCCTCTGTCATTGCCTCTATGTACCTTGCAACGTTTTTACCTGCCTCAACATAGTCAAGGCGCTTCCTGAGTCGTGGGTCCTGGGTTGCAATACCCTTCCTGCAAGTACCCGTGTAGCACATCTGGCAGACGCGGCAGCCAATTGAGACAAGTGCCGCTGTGCCTATGTAGACTGCATCCGCACCAAGTGCAATGGCCTTTGCAACGTCTGCCCCGCTCCTTATACCACCAGCTGCAACAAGGCTCACCTCATCACGAAGGTTGACCTCCTTGAGGGCCTCATCGGCCTCCACTATGGCTGCTATTGTGGGTATACCTGAGTGCTCGGTTACAACGTCAGGCCCTGCACCTGTACCTCCCTGCATACCATCAACCACGACTATATCGGCCCCTGCCTTTGCAGCTATCTTCACGTCATCGGCAACACGGCCAGATGTGAACTTGACCATTATCGGGACCTTCCAGTCGGTTATCTCACGGAGCTGGGATATCTTCATGCTTAGGTCCTCAGGTCCGACGATATCCATGTGCCTTGCCGGGCTCAGTGCATCGGTGCCCTCGGGTATCATCCTTATCCTTGAGACCTCCGCTGTTACCTTCTCTGCAAGCAGATGTCCACCCATACCTGACTTGGCACCCTGACCTATCTTGATCTCAATGGCCTCTGAATTGTTCAGGTAGTCTGCAGAGACACCAAAGCGTCCTGATGCATACTGTGCAATGAGTTTTGAGGCGTATTTGCGCTCCTCAGGGAGCATTCCCCCTTCACCTGTGTTTGTGGCTGTGCCTGCAAGGGTTGCCCCCATTGCAAGGGCTATCTTGGCCTCCTTGCTGAGGGCACCGAAGGACATGGCCGCTATCATGATGGGTGTGTCAAGTTCAAGGGGGTTCTCAGCGTACCTGTTACCCAGGACCACCCGGGTATTGCAGGGCTCCCTGTACTTGTCTATTGGCGGCCTTGAGACCTGGGCAGGTATGATCACAAGGTCATCAAAGGTGGGTATCCTCCTCACCGCACCGCAGCCCCTGACCTTATAGGAACCCTCCCTGGATTTTCTCTGTATTTCAAGAAGGTCAGTGAATGACCATACATTCCTCCTGTCTTCGGGTACGGCGTTAACCTCTATTGCATTGTTGGGGCACATCTCCTCACAGATACGGCACCCCACACAGTTTTCATGCCTTATGGGTACTGGTTCCCCATTTATTATCTCATAAACATCATGCGGGCAGTTGTTATAGCATGAGTAGCAGTTTGCGCAGAGTGACTCGTCCCGGTTATCACACATGTACCAGCAGCAGCCAGGACGGTCAAAGTTCCTCTTACATACATCTTCCTTTCTTTCAACCTTAAAAGGCATCTTTAACCCCTCTTATTCCTTTAATACCTTCAATATCGGGCATACTGAGTACTTGGTGCCTGCAGCCCTCAGAACATCCTCTGGATCCTCCGCCAGTACAGGTACGGGTTTCCATGGTATTGAAGGGTCCCTGTCAACCACCAGTGCACCGTCCACGATTCCCTCCCTGAGGGCATAGGTCAGGAGTGCAGTTACAACACCACCATCCTGGCCCCTGAACATGGGGGCCCTTGCAGAGACTATCTCAGTGTATTCCCCCAGGGGTTCGGCTGCAGATTCATGGCTTATTATGCTGTCGGGTACGTAGGTCCTTGGACACGCCACGTAGCATGCGTTGCAGCCCTCAGGACATTCCCCCTTAACCTCGGGTTTTCTGTCGTTTATCCTCACAATATCCTCTGGACATGACGCCTCGCAGGCCCCGCAGAGCACACATGCGCCAACATCGATGACGTCGGCCCTCAGGTCATCAAACTGGTAGTCCTTAATTTCCTCAGGGTAGAGATCCCCGGGCATCACCCTCCAGTAGAGGACGGGCCTTGCAACCGATTCCCTTCTCTTTATCTCCTCAAGGTTCTCCTCCTTTTTACCTGATGCAAGTTTCTCAAGAAGTTTGAGGCCCTTCCCGGTTATGGGTTCTGTCTCAATGTATCCTGCCTTTGATGCCCCCTCAACCAGCTCTCTCCCCCTCTCTGTCCTTATTATGAGTGTTGACCATCCCTGAGGTGAGCCCACAGATCCCACTGAAACGTCTGACTGTTCTGATGTGAAGTCCATACATACAGAGCAGTTCTTTCTCATTGCAGATCTGGCCCTTTCAAGTGGTATGGATACTGTGCTTCCATCGTTGAGGTGGAACCAGAGCCTGCCCTTCTCTATCCTGCACTCTGAAACATCCCTGAGATCAACACCCTCCTCCTCTGCAAGTTCCTTCAGGTAGGTGTAGGAGAAGTTCTCCATGCAGAAGAGCCCGATTCTGAGTTCAACAGGGAATTCCCCGTTATATTCCTTCATCAGTGTGGCTGCTGTTATCTGGCAGGGTGTTCCGACCATCGCATATCTGCTCATTATCCTTCCTCCGATTCTTCGCCATAAAATGGCCTTTTGCTTCTTGGGACAATCTTTCTGAAGGAATGGTATTCCTCATCTTCAAGTTCAAATCCGTATTCTGAGAGGACACCTCTGAGTTCCTCTTCCTCCTCCGGGGTTATGTCCTCAACCTTTGCGTTCTTTCCAAGGCTTTTTATTTCTCCACCAACGTATATTGTTCCCCTTATGATGGACTCCCCTGCGTCCCCTGCAAGGTCCCCCAAAACTATTATGCGGCCGCCCATCATGAAGAGGCCTGTCATGAAACCTGAGTTCCCGCCTATGATGATGGTCCCGTTCTTCATTATCTCTCCTGTTCTTGAACCTGCTCCCCTTCTTACAACGACTGTTCCGCCGTAGATTCCCTGTCCAACTCCGTCACCGGCCGATCCCTCTATTATGACCTCACCTTCTGTCATGTTGTCTGCAGGGAACCATCCTGCGTTACCATTTATCTTAACCCTTGGACCGTGTATCATTGTCGCGGCGAAGTATCCGGCTGAACCATCTATTATGAGCTCCACGTCCTCTGTGAGTCCCGCGCCGATGTAGTGCATGGCGTTGGGGTTTTTAACCACTATTCTGTCGTGGTTCTTTGCAAGGCTCTTTATGGCCCTGTTAACCTCCCTTGGGGTTTTTGATTCTGCATCAACTACTGCTTCCCTCATCATATCACCCTATATCTCGTATACCCTGACCTCGCCGGGGGATATCTGTTCAACCTCGGTTGTATCCATGACCTCCCTCAGGGAGACCTCCTCCGATGCAACAGCGAATACCTCATCGTTCTCTGCCATCACCCCTGGCCTGAGACCAAGCTGGTCCTTTGCTATCCCCACACCGGTGGGTGTTCCAACTATGTATGAGAAGGGTCCGTCCATATCCCTGACTGACTGCTCAAGTGCCTCCTCCAGGCTGTAGCCTGATGCCAGTTTATCTGCAACGTAGTGGACTATGCATTCTGTGTCGTTGTTTGTCTCGAATACGTGTCCCTTCCTCTCAAGGGGTTCCCTTATCTTCCAGTAGTTGGTTATCTGACCGTTGTGTACCACTGTTATGTCTGGGATGATGTAACTCTGGAAGGGGTGTGCATGGTACCTGTCAACTATGCTCTCTGTTGAGAACCTGGTGTGGCCTATGGCATGTGTGCCCCTCTTTGACCAGGTGTCATAGCGGTCTGCTATTTCAAGTACAGACCCCACATCCTTTATCATTTCAAAGGAGTGGCTTCCATTGAGTACCATGACATCCTCTATCCTGTCTATATCCATTATGAGTGGTTTGAGCTGTGAGAATGATTCGAGGGTGACTCTGCAGCGGTATATTATGTAGTTCTCAACTGATGGGATGATCTCATCTTTCCTTATGGGGCTTACAGTTTCAACTGTTTCCTTAACCCTCTCAAGAAGTCCCTTCTTTTCTTTAATCTCAATGTTAAGGAGGTACTCGTTTTCTTCAAGACCAAGACCTCCATAAATTGAGAATCCCGCTGAGTCGGGGCCCCTGTGCTGCAGTGCATGGAGCATCCTGGTCATGTCTGCCCCGACGTTGTGAAGTTTACCATCCTTGTAGACCACTCCTGCTATTCCACACAATTCAATACCTCCTTTATAAAGTATTCGTGAAGTCCCGTATCCTCTCCCAGTTCAGGGTGGAAGGCGAGTGCAAGGTTGCAGCCCTCCTTCACTGCTATGATCAATTCATCGATTCTGGATAGTACCTCAGCTCCTTCACCCACCTCAAGGGCGGCAGGCGCCCTTATGAATATCCCGTGGAATTTTCTTCCAAGGATCTCTATTTCCTCCTCAAAGGAATCCTTCTGCCTTCCAAAGGCGTTTCTCTTAACCTTCATGTCTATGAGTCCCAGGAGAGGCTGTTCATAGTCGGTTTCCCTTGCAAGAAGAACCATCCCGGCGCAGGTCCCCATGACTGCTTTGTTCTCAGTGAGGATAACATCCTTTATCCCTGTCTCCTCCATCAGTTTACCTATGACGGTGCTCTCGCCGCCGGAGATTATTATTGCATCTACAGCTGATGCGTCCTCAGCTGTCCTAACCCTCACTACCTCTGCATCCACATCCATCCTCTCAACTGCCCTCCGGGTCATCTCGAGGTGCTCGGAAACATCGCCCTGAAGATCAAGAATGCCTATCCTTATCATGGTGTCTCCTTTCAGTTTTTTTGATTAGGTTTTTGGCACATGACCATATAAATATACCGGAAAAGAGTTGCCGGTTATCTCTGAACCCAGACCCGGCAGAATCTCAGTGTACAATGTTCAGAAACCAGGTCTTGAATTAAGTTATAATTGAACAGCTATATAAATATTTCCATGGTAACTCTGAAAGTGTTACATAAAATCAGTGTCCCACGCCCTTAAAGACAATCGGCGCCATGTGGTCACTGAAATGAAAATGGGTAAATGAAAGAACCATCCCCTGAAAGCCGCTGATCAAGCGAAAAGCCCGGCAAAGACTAAAGTGGAAGTTCCTCATCCAGAAACTCCATAACCTTCATTGTAGAGTTTCTGACATGGTTTGCAGCCTCCCTGAAGGCTTCCCTCTCATCTCTATCCATTAGAACAGGCACAACACCCTCTATACCATTCTTACCGAGTTTCACCGGCACACCCAGACACACATCCCGGATACCATCAATCTCACCCTCCATGAGGGTTGAAACCGTGAGTATCCTTCGCTCATCATTCAGTATCGTTGTCACTATGTTGGAGATGGCAAAGGCAGGACCATACTCAGTGGCCCCCTTCCTGCTTATGATGTTGCTACCTGCATTGATAACCTTCTCTATGGTCTTCTTGAGGTCGAACCTCCGGTAACCAGAGAAGTAGTCCCTCCTTGCATAGTGTTCAATTGGTATACCCCCTATGGATGTCGAACTTATGAGTGGGACCATGTAGGGGCCGTGCTGCCCGATAACCCTGGTGTGAACCTCGCTAACATGGACATTAAAATGCCTTGCCATGTAATTCTTCAGTCTGAGGGAGTCAAGGTGGTTTCCAAGGCCAAATACCTTGCTGGGATGAAAACCCGAATACTTAAGCGCAACGTAGGTCATCACATCAACAGGATTGGTCACGACAAGTATAATTGAATCAGGGGCGAACCTGGCAATCTGTCTTGCATACTCGGCAACGATAACTCCATTCTGGAATGCAAGGTCATCCCTGTCCATGTCAGCGGTTCTGGGAACACCCGCGGTTATAACAACTATCCTTGAGCCGTGGACATTTTCGATGTCGGCAGAGTTCTCCAGCTTAACCGAAACCCCCTTGGCTGCAAGGGCGTCGCTCATATCAAGGACCTCTCCAATGTTCTGGTCAAGGCTCTCCCTCCTTGATATGAGGTGCAGTGTCTTCACAGCCTCCTCCTCTGCAAGGCACAGTGCCGTTGCCCTTCCAACACGCCCTGTTGATCCAATTATACTTACCTTCAAAAATTACTCCTCCTGGTGGGTTTCAAGGTAGCTGAGGGCGACCTTTCTTGCGAATCCCGTGCCGGTCTCTGCCAGTTTCTCCATTGCTTCTCTAACCCGTTCCCCACCTATCTGCTCGAGGGACCTTGCAGCGCCACTTCTCACGAAGCCACTATCATCCTCCAGGAGTTCAATGAGTGGTTCAACAGCCCTCTCATCCCTGAAGTTTCCTATGACCCATGCGGCAGCACCCCTTATCTTCCAGTCTTCGCTTGAGAGGCTCTCAAGGAGGGGTTTCACTGCCTCGTCACCCATCTTTGCAAGGGCGGTTGATGCGTCCCTCCGAACCCATTTATTCTCATCGGCCAGGGCCTCTATGAGGGGTCCTATGGACCGGGGATCCCCAATCTTACCAAGTGCCGCAGCTGCTCCCCTCCTCACAAACTTGTTATCATCGTCGAGGGCCTCAATGAGATGTTCAACTGCAGGTTCACCTATCTCACTAAGGAGTTCAATAACCTGAACCCTCATGAGTTCATCGTCTTCCCTTAACTGCTCAATGAGCCTCGCAACGTTTTCTCTCCTCTGCATATAATCACCTTATATTCGTTATGTCCCCGTGGATACATAATATTTATCCTGGAAAACCAGCGTTCTGAAGCCCATGAATTGTACTTCAATACACCAATCAAGCAAAATACGGCTAAACATATCAAGTAAGGGAGAAATGATGCTTAACTCCTGGTGAGGGTATCTATGATTTAGTAAGGGAGAAATGATGCTTAACTCCTGGTGAGGGTATCTATGATTTTAATTGTAACCCTCTCAGCCCCCTCAAGTCCAAGTGACCTGAATATCTCAATTGCCTCCTTGAATACATTGTAGAGGTTTTCACGCTCATCAATAAGGAATAAGAGAACTCCAAGGATCACAAGGGACACCGCAACCCCTCTAGAATCTCCACTCTCCCTGAATATCCTGTTTGACCTTTTAATGAACTTCAGGGCATCGTAAAGCTCACCCTCCTCCATCCTGTAGCGACCTATCAGAAGATTAAGAAGAGCCTCTGTTGGAAGGTCACGTATAATGGTGGCAGACTCCAGGTTTGAATTGATGGCGTCCATGTCACGGTCCTCCCAGTACTTCCCGTATGATTCAAAGGAGTCAATGATACCCATGAGGTCATCTGCAAGTCTGAAGATTTTCTGGGTCTCAGATTGTATGTCTGTGGACTGTGAATTCTGCTGGAAGGGTTCAGGTTCAGTATCATCTACACCAACCGCCTCCCTTATCTTACCCGCCTCATATATCTTATCCCTCAGTTCATCTGCAACCCTGCTGTTGATATCCGAGTATATCGAGAGGGCCTCTGAGTAGCATTTCATAGCCCTGTCAAATTCCCGCTGCGACATCAGGGAGTCCCCAAGGAGTTCAGAGGCATATGCAACGCCCTCATGAAATTTGAGTTTCCTGTAGGTTTCAAGGGCCTCCTCAAAGCTTCCCACTGCCCTCTCGGTTTCCCCCCTGTCAAGGTAGATGACCCCTATATCTATGAGAACCTCAGCCTCATGTTCCTGATACTCGTGAAGCTTCTTCTCGTAGTGTCTGAGAGCGCTTCTATCATCCCTCAGAGAATCAAATATACTGAGAACGGTAAGATAAAACACCAAAAATTCCCCCCACCTGATATAATTTTATCATAGGATCCTTAAATATTATACCATATCCCATGGAATCATCCAGGAGCAGATACTGGATTCATGGAATTAAACTTAAGGTGTTCAGATGTACAGGATAACAGTTATACCCGGCGATGGTATCGGTAAGGAGGTCATGGAGGCCGCCCTCCACGTTCTTGGGGGGCTGGACCTTGAACTGGAATTTGTGTATGCAGAGGCAGG
>NZ_JBNASF010000020.1:0-28856 GCF_049720995.1 Methanothermobacter sp. | reverse complement strand
TTTGAATATATATTCAAAACTGGTATTTAAAGTTTTCCATCAGGTCAGAGACCATGGAAGGTCAGTCAGTTAATACAGACAGAACCATCCATCACCATAACCAGCAAAAATTAAATACCGGCAATCCTTAATCGCCATTGAAACCTGGACTGGAGGGAATGAGCTCAATAACCGTGACCTCAGAGGATGATCCTATACGAAGAGGAGGACCCCATGTGCCTGTACCCTGTGAAACATATAGAAAACGTCCTGAATCCTCATAAAGTCCCCTGAAAAGCGGAAACATCATACCAACAATCAGGTTGAAGGGATAGAACTGCCCGCCATGCGTATGGCCAGATAACTGGATGTCAACACCCCTCTCTCTGGCGTCATCCCAGTCAACAGGAAGGTGATGAAGAAGTATGAGGGGTCTCTTCGGGTCAAATTCCATTATATCAAGGATAGCAGAAAGTGAATGCCTCTCCATAGAATAACCCACACCTGCAATCTGCACACCCCTGAAATCAACAACACGCTGATCAATACACACGATACCCGCCCCTTCCACTGCAGACCTGAAGTCCACTGAATAGGTGTCATGGTTGCCAGAAACAAAAAATACGGGGACTTCCACCTTAAGCTCAGAGAGTGTTGACGCTTCAACGGGCCTTGAACCATCCAGTAGATCGCCTGTTATGAGGACTGCATCAGGTTCAATTTCAGAGATAAGAGATGAAACCCTCCTGAGGAAACCCCTGGACCTCACAGTCCCCACATGAAGATCTGAAAGCTGCACCAGCCTCAGGTTATCAGTGGACGGGAAGGGGACCCTCACAGTCTTAACCTGGATATTCATGGCCCTCAACAACCCATAGGAAACCATTACGATGGAGAAGACCGCCGCAGGGATGGGGGAAAAGGGAATACCCGGAATAAGTGATGCTGCAAAGGTTACCCCAAGACCAATGAGGATGTAAACAGCCATTCCCACCCATACCATTGATACCACATAGGCCAGCCTTGAGATAAAGGAGGGGTATGCCCTCTCAGAGATTATGGCCGCCGGTAGAAGAATGGTCATGGGAAAACTGAGAATCCCCATACCAAGAGATCCCAGGACAGCAAAATTAAGAAGATAGTATCCTGAGGAGAAGATCAGGACAAATGTCAGGACCTGGAACTCCCTCCTCATGGAATCACAGTATGGAGCTTTCAGGTAGTAACTTAACGAGGATGTAGTCGTACATCATTGACTTCCTGATCTCAGATATGTCGCCCAGCCGGTAATCAGAAACCCTCACATCTGCTATCTCATCATGGTAGCGGTCATAGTTGAGCTTCACACGGACCCCATCAAGCTGACTGGTTACAGGGGTGGGGGAGTAGACCTCCTTAACGGCAGGCACCTGGTTCTCAATCTCGGTCTTGACAAGTATTGAGGGAACCAGAGGCGGATCCGCCGACATTTCACGCCTCCTCCTGTCAAGTATATCCTCAACCACCTCAACAAGTTTTCTGAGGGCCCTTATATCCTCACCCCTCTTCAGCCTCCGGGGTATCCTTCCAAGGCCTCCAACATAGGCGTCAGCACCTGGAAGTTCGCTGAGGTCAATTTTCTCGGGTGATCCTGTAACGACCACCGGAATGTTTATGTCACTGAAAAGGTGGGCCTTATCCTTTATACACTGCTCAAAGCTTCCAAGGGCAAAAACTGCAAGGTCGTGTTCCTCTATGAGCCTTTTCTCATCCTCTGATATCCTGGATATCCCCTTACCTGCCCCGCGGGCAAGGCCTATCATGTTATCCTTGGCACCGTACCTCCTGAGATACTCTGATATATCACAGGCGGAATGGGGTAAATGATGCCTTGCAAGGGTCGGTGAGACAATAGCTATCTCGGTACCCGCCATCGGGGCGACCTTAACCTTCCCCAGAAGCTCCCTGGCCTTCTCCCTCACCTTATCCACGTCCTCAATTGGGACGGCCAGTGTGAGTATCAGGTCCATCTGAAGCATGTTCTCCTGGAGCACAAAGCCACCGAGGTCCTCTATCAGTTCCTTCATCTCCTCATGGCGGTGCACACCGCCCTGATAGGTTAAAGTTTCGTACATAATTTCCTCTCCAGATACATGTACCTGAATAAAGCCCTCTTAACAGGGTCCAGTGGAAGGTTTCGGTGTGAGGGGACCCTGATGCAGTCAAGTTCCATGTAATCAGGGCATACCGTGAAATCCTCACCCCGCTCCACGATGGTGAATCCCATGTCCTCCACGATCTCCCTTAAGAAGTCTGAATAAACCCTTACTTTTATTTTGCTGTTCATCTCCCTTAGCCCCGCAGGGTCATGCCACCAGGGGGAGCAGACATCAAAGTCTATCTCATCAACCGATGCGTACCTGAGGCTTCCGGGATCCAGGTCCTGGACGGCCCTGAAAACAGTTCCTATGGCCTCCCTTATCTGGGGGAATGTGTTCAGTTTAAGTTTAACCGCCCCACTTGCTGGTGTTTCAGATAGGACAAATAAAAGGTCTGCATCCTCATCCTCAGGTTTGCGGGTTACATCGTACCCCATGACACCCGCAACCCTTAGTATACCCTCACACATTGGCGTTGTAAGAATCCTCATTGAGTCACCGGTGAAGCCTATAAATACCTCATAAGTAAATCTCTCTATAATCATTTATAAGGTGTGCTGATGAGGGTAAGGCTCAGCTTTGAAAAACCCCGGGGCAGTGGACTCTGCATAATGGTTGACCTTCTGAGGGCAAGTGCAACCATAACCGCCGCCCTTGACAGTTTCAGGGAGGTTATCCCTGTTGGGGATGTTGAGGATGCAATGGAATACTCACGAATGGGCTATGTGGTGGCAGGGGAGCGTGGGGGTGAGACTCTGCCGGGATTCCTGGCCAACTCTCCCCTGCAGGTCCAGGAACATTCAGGTGATGTCCTTGTGCTAACCACCACCAACGGTACAAGGATCCTTGAGTCAGTCAAATCACAGGCCCTTGTGGGTTGCCTCAACAACCTCGAAGCGGTTGCTTCCGCTGCAAGAAAGCTTTCGGATGAGGTTGAGGTGGTCATGGCCGGTGTTAATGGCCGCTTTGCAATAGAGGATTTCCTCTGTGCCGGTGAAATAATACGTGCCATTGGTGGCGACTTTGAAGAGTACGCTGAGGCCTCAGTACTTGCAGTCCAGGACAGGTGCATGGTTGATGATGCCATAAGAAAATCCAGGTCCGCCAGGAGGCTTAAGGAACTTGGTTTTGCCGGTGACGTTGAATACTGCCTCAGAAGGAATATAACAGGAAATGTGCCTGTATACCTGGACGGGAGGATATCGCTGATCTAAGGGAGGCTGAAGTTGACATGAATGTGGAGGAGCTGAAGATAATAGGTACCGCCCATGTATCCGGAGAAAGTGTGGATGAGGTGAGAAGAACCATACTTGAGATGAAACCGGACGTTGTTGCAGTTGAACTGGACCCCGGGAGGTACAGGAGGCTCATGGATGAGAAAATGGGGATCAGAAGGGATGAACCCTCACTTATGGATGCCCTCAGAAGTGGAAACATTGGTGTCATCCTTGCCGGCTGGTTTTTAACCTATTTTCAGAGGAAGATCGGTGAGGACATTGGTGTTAAGCCGGGCAGTGAGATGCTTGCAGCCATAGACGCCGCCCATGAGGTTGGTGCGGGGGTGGCCCTCATTGACCGTGACATAGGGGTGACCATGCAGCGGGCGATCAGGTCAATGAGCAGGAGAGAAAAGCTGAGGTTCTTCCTTGCAATCATTAGATCCTTCATTGGGGGGGAGGATGTAAGGGATATCGAGAGCCTCAAAAGTGACGACACCCTTGCGGAGGTTATGGCGGAATTCAGGGAAATTTCCCCCTCAGCATACCGTGTGCTTGTTGAGGAGAGGGATGCATTCATGGCCCACAGGCTACTCTCCATTGAGGAGGATCGCATTGTTGCCGTTGTGGGTGCAGGTCACAGGAGGGGGATAGAGCACTACCTCAGGAACCCGCATGAACTTCCACCACTTGAGGAACTCATCTGAATGCCCCGTTGATGAGACACCACCCAGACCAATCCCACAGACACACCACAAACCCAGAACAATTAACACAAAACACCATCCAGACCAATGCCATGCTGGGGGAAAATATTCATTAAATACCGGTCCAATAAATATCACCGTGGAAAGAGCAGTGTGAGATGCAATGTATGTCATATTCAGATGTGACTGTGGAAGGGCCCTTTACTCAAAGGAGGGCGCAGATACCAGGAAGTGCGTCTGCGGAAGAACCCTCAAGGTTAAAAAAAGGCGCATATTTGGAAAGGCTGGTAGCTTCGAGGAAGCAGCGGAAATCGTAAGAAAACTCCAGGAAGAAAGGTATGGCACCTGCCATTTCACAAATCCAGTTAAAAGGGAATAGAACGAGATATGATAGAGGATATCCGATCATTCACATCACCCGGTGAGAGGAGAAACATAGAATTCAAGAAGGCACTCTCACCGGGGTATCATCTGAAAATGGACCGGAAGAAGAGCCTGATCTCCCAGATGAAGTACCGTATGGAGAGGGGTGGTGGAAGGGCCGTATACCTCCTTGGTGTGGAGGACAGCGGGGAACCGGTCGGGCTCCCCGATGATGAACTCAGGGAGTCAGTTGATGTAATCAGGAAACTGAGTCAGGAGATAGACGCCGTTGTGGAGGAGGTTAACCTCCATGAGGGAAGCCAGGGTAGAGTGGCCGAGGTGATAATCTCAAGGAAACAAAAAACAGAAAGGGAACACCTCCTCATAGGTGTCGCCGGCCACGTTGACCATGGAAAGAGCACACTCCTCGGTACACTCACAACAGGAACCCCCGATGATGGAAGCGGAAAGACAAGGATATTCCTTGATGTCCAGAAACACGAGATAGAAAGGGGGCTATCAGCTGACCTCTCCTTCGCCATATATGGCTTCAGGAATGGAAGGGTCATAAGACTCAAAAATCCCCTTGACCGGAGGGAGAAATCAGGGTTAATGGATAAGGCCGACAGGGTGATATCCTTCGTTGATACCGTTGGACATGAGCCATGGCTCAGGACAACCATAAGGGGCATTGTGGGGCAGAACCTGGACTATGGCCTCCTGACGGTTGCCGCGGATGAGGGCCCAACACATATAACAAGGGAGCACCTGGGTATAATGATTGCAATGGAGCTCCCGGTTATCGTTGTGCTCACAAAAACCGATATGGCCACCCCCTCCCAGAGGAGGGCTGTGCGGGAGAAGATATCTGAACTCCTTAAACTGGTTGGGAGGATACCCTTCCATGTGAGGGAAATGGAGTCTGCAGGGGAGATAGCCGGCAGGATGAACCAGCACATAGTTCCCATCATAGAGGCATCCTCTGTCACAGGGGAGGGCCTTGAAGTCCTCGATGAACTCTTCCTCAACCTGGAGGTTAAGCGTGACGTCAACGGGGATGAGAAGCCATTCCTCATGTACATAGACAAGATATACACCATCAGGGGTGTTGGAACAGTTGTCAGTGGAACCATCCAGCAGGGCCTTGTCAGGAAGGGGGATACACTGCTCCTTGGGCCCCTGAATACCGGAAAATTCAGGGAGGTCACCGTTAAATCCATTGAGATGCACCACTACCGTATAGGCTGTGCAGAACCAGGGCATATAGTTGGAATATCCATCTCAGGGGCATCCGCAGATGAAATAGAGAGGGGTATGATCCTGGCCCACCCTGACTATGAACCCGAGGCTGTCAGGGAGTTCGAGGCCGAGGTGGCCATACTGGTGCATCCCACAACCATAAAGGCTGGCTATGAGAGCGTAACACACATTGAAACAATAGCAGAGACCACCATACTGGAACCAATTGATGCAGAGTTCATGTCAGCCGGTGACAGGGGCAGGGTGAGGATGAGGTTCAAGTACAGACCCCACCATGTGAGGGAGGGTCAGAAGATAATCTTCCGTGAGGGAAGAAGCAAGGGTATCGGCTCAGTTACCAGGATCCTGGAATAGGTTAAACAAAAGCCTCCAACTAATGATCCCATTCTTCCATAATTTCAAGGAACTCACAGGCCTTGCATTTAATGCCGGATGCTGGTTCTCCACATACTGAACACTCCCCGATCCCATCCTCCTCCACCAGTGGTTGGAATGTGACCGTTAATGATTTCATGATCCTCTCCTTTATGCTGGGACTTTTCGATTCTATCCTGTTAAGGAAATCCCTTATCCCGGCCCTCATTGATCTGCTGGAGTAGGGACAGGGGTCACTGTGGAATTTTACATCATTGAGTTCAGCCCAGAGCCTGACATCCCCCTCAGGTGTGCTCCAGAGGGGTTTTATCCTTGGTACCATCGCGGGGTGTATCCTCTGAAGTTTCGGGCCGAACTTGGAGAACTTCCTCACATCGCCCCTTGCAAGGCTCATGATGAATGACTGAACCTCATCATCCATGTTGTGGCCCGTTGCAATCTTTGATGCCCCTATTTCCCTGGCTGTCCTGTTGAGTATCCATCTCCTGAAGACACCGCAGGGGATGCAGGGGCTTCTGAACCCTTCCAGAACATGGTCAAGTTCAAAGTTGAATTCATCCCTGAATGATTTCTCTATTAGTTCAACATTTCTCACACGGGCGTTTTCCCTTGCTGCGAGGACCCCCTTCCCCCTGTAGCCCTCTATACCCTCATCAACCGTGATGGCTGTGAGTTCAAAATCCAGTTCCTCCCTTAAATCTGCCAGCGCATGGAGTGTCAGCACACTGTCCTTGCCGCCTGAGAGTGCCACTGCAACGTGTTCTCCCCTCCCTACGAGTTCATATGATTCCATGAGACCCCTTATTCTGACCATGATTCTCCGGTTGAATTCCTGAACATCCATGGAACCGTATATATGGAACAGCCGACATATATATTCACCATGATAACAGCGGAGCTCACCATAATACCCCTCGGTACAGGCAGCACCTCGCTCAGCGGCTACGTGGCAGCTGCAGTCAGTGCCCTGGAGAGGATGAACGTGAGTTATGAGATCTCAGGTATGGGGACACTTGTTGAGGCCGGTGACCTTGATGAACTCCTTGAGGCTGTTAAGGCGGCCCATGAGGCCGTCCTGGAGGCGGGCTCAGAGAGGGTTTACACAACCATCAAAATCGATGATAGAAGGGACACCGATAGGGGCCTCAGTGATAAGGTTGAATCTGTAAAGAAAAAACTCCAGTGAGTGTTAAAACCCGACTGAGGTCAGCTGAAACTCCCCTAATTTAGGTAGCCTGCTTTTTTTAAATTTATATCCTCATGGGAGTTGAATGTATAAAAAAAAGAATTTATGTTAAGTTTTCAGCACAGCACCTGAGAGATTAAAGGAGAGAATGTTATTTCTGCCTGAAGAAATCCCTGACAGAATTCACAATCCTTTCGAGGTCCTCCTCGGTAAGGGCGGGGTGTACCGGTAGTGATAGGACCTCCTCTGCAGCCTTCTCACTGGCAGGACAGCTGGCATTGAATCCCATCCTCCTGTAGAGTTCCTGCCTGTAGATGGGTTTCGGGTAGTGAATTCCCGTACCTACACCCCTCCCCTTGAGGAATTCCATGAGCCTGTCCCTTGAACCCGGAACCCTCAGGGTGTACTGGTGGAAGACGTGTTTAACCCCCCCTGCAACGTGGGGTGTTGACACCTCCTCAAGGTCCCTGAGGTTACCTGTGAGGTACCCTGCATTTTCGATTCGTCTTCTGTTGAATTCGTCAAGTTTGTCGAGCTGGGCTATACCAATGGCAGCGGAAATATCGGTCATCCTGAAGTTGTAGCCGAGGTAGGTGTGGTTGTAGCGCTCTGTCTCACCGTGGGCCCTTAGAATACGTGCCATATCTGCAATTTCCTCATTATCAGTTGTTATCATCCCGCCCTCGCCTGTTGTCATGTTCTTTGTTGGATAGAAGCTGAAGCATGCGGCATCCCCCATCGAACCCACCATCCTCCCATGATACTCTGCACCATGGGCCTGGGCAGCATCCTCAATCACCAGGAGGTCATGGTCAGCAGCCAGGTCCATGATGGGGTCCATGTCGGCGGGCTGCCCGTAGAGGTGTACAGGTATTATCGCCCTTGTGCTGGGTGTTATGAGTTCCTCAATTCCCTCAGGATCTATATTGTAGGTTTCGGGATCTATATCTGCAAATACAGGCTCAGCACCAACATACAGTGCCGCGTTTGCCGTTGCAGCGAAGCTGAATGGTGTTGTTATAACCTGGTCCCCCCTTCCAATGCCTGCAGCCAGGAGGGCCAGGTGGAGGGCTGTTGTCCCTGAACTCGTTGCAACAGCATGTTCCGTGCCCACGTAGGATGCAAATTTCTCCTCGAATTCAGCCACCCGGGGTCCCTGGGCAATGAATCCCGATTTAAGTACCTTCACGACTTCCTCTATTTCCTCTTCATCGATTATGGGAGTAGCAACCGGTATCATGTGAACACCTGAGTAAGAGTTACTGAGTTATTAGTTTCTCGCCGGAACTTAAAAATTGATACCCTACCCCTGCAATCAGTCAGAAGGTACCAACCAGTTACTGGGATTCTCATCCACGGTACCTCAAAACAGCCAGCAAATCCCTGTAGCGCCCCCTAAACAGTATGGCCACAAGAAGAACCGATGCAAGGATAAGTGCCAGTGGGGAGGTGTAGGGATCTGATGGGCTCACCATAAGGGATGGAAGGTTTCCGAGACCTGCCTCCGGGGAGCTGTGTACAACACTGACATAGAGGTTGTTTGCAATATGCACCCCCATGGCAAGTTCCACACCATCATCTGTGAGTGTTATGAGTGCAAGTACCAGTCCAATTATGAATGTGCTTGCTGTGATTGAGAGGCTCATTGTAAGGGTTGTACCATTCCACCAGTGCAGGATCGAGAATATCAGTGAATTCAGGATCATCAGTGGGATTGGCCTCTTAATGATCATCCACATCCCCTGCATGAGGTATCCCCTGAAGAATATCTCCTCAAAGGAAGCCTGCACAGGGAATGCGAGTAATGCAAGGATTAGAAGCCACCAGAATTCCTGTGTGAATTTAAATCTGACTGAAGACGGATCCATGATAATCGAGATCAGATCAAGGACCCCGATAATAATAAACCAGACCACTCCCCCCCTGAGAATCCGCCTCCAGTCAACCCCCTCCCTGGAGTTCACGGCTGATATGAAATCACGTTTGTGGATAAACTTCAATCCAACGTAGAGAAAGAACATTGAGGCAGAAAAGGCCGCCGCCACCATGATGAGTAAAGCTGGCCAGCTGAAACCCGGGATGCCCTCAATTGCATCCACACTTCCCGTGATTATCAGGATGGCCACAAGGAATAAGCCCACAATAAAACCAGCACCCACATTGGACACCACGAAGCTAAGGAGCACCGTCAATATATAACGCCAGGGTTCATTTCTTCCAGCATAGACGTTGTCCAGGAAATTCCTCATTTAGTCACCGGTCCCCCTTGCCAACTGTCTGAGTATCACAGTAACCAGTAAATCATCCGGCACTAATAAATATTATTGATGTGGGTGTCGAGGCTCCGGTCCGTGGTATGTGCTGAGTTTCATTAGGGCTGCTCCCCATAATCATAACAGTGTGCATGTAATTAAGTTTCCTTTATTGGATGTGAGTCCAGAACCATAACTGTGGATTGTTATCGTGTTTATAGTTAAGGAAGTGTTACCATGATAACCATAAATGAGGGTTCAGTCACAATTGAGGTCCCGGATTTCAGTAAGGTCTCGTCCAGCGCCCCTGTATTCTATAACCCTGTAATGGAGTTCAACAGGGATGTTTCTGTGCTTGCGGTTCAGGCCTTTCAGCGGATACTTGATAGGGAGATGCGTGTTGCGGATACATTCTCAGGGAGCGGCATAAGGGCCATAAGGTACCTGGTGGAGGTTGATGGTGTCTCTGATGCCGCTGCAAATGATATAAACCCCCTTGCAGTTGAATGCATAAAGCACAACTCAGAGCTGAATTCTGTATCCCCCGAGGTCAGCAGGGAGGATGCCGCTATATTCCTCAGAAGGAACCCTGGCCGCTTTGATGTTATCGACGTGGATCCCTTCGGGACCCCAGCACCATTCATGGACTCTGCGGCGGCATCCGCCAGGAAAAGGTCCCTCCTTGCTGTTACAGCCACAGACACCTCGGGTCTCTGCGGAACCTACATAAAACCCTGCCTCAGGAAGTACTCATCAAGGCCCCTCAAAACAGAGTACTGCCATGAAACTGGGCTGAGGATACTTGCAGGTTTCACTGCAATGAACCTTGCAAGGTACAGTAAGGGTGCATCCTTCCTTCTCTCACACAGCAGCCAGCACTACATGAGGATCTATGCCCATGTGAGGAGGGGTGCCGGGAGGGCAGATGAAACCCTCAAAAACATTGGCTACATGCTCCACTGCTTCAGCTGCCTTCACCATCAACATGTGAGGGGTGTGCCCGAAGACCGGAAGTGCCCCATATGCGGGTGTAAAATGGATGCTGCCGGACCCCTCTGGGTAGGGGAACTTCATGATGAAAAATTCATAGGCTCCATGATGGCTGAGGCCAAAAATAAAACCCTCAACAGATCAGGGGATGTTCTGAAACTGCTCAAAACCTGTGGGGGGGAGGTGGGAATGCCTCCTGGATTCTATGATGTCCATGGGATCTGCAGCAAGCTGGGTGTGAGCGCCCCCCCGCTGATGGATGTTATGGGTGGTCTTGAAGAGACAGGCTTCAGGGTTTCAAGGACCCACATAAGGCCAACCGGGATAAAAACAGATGCAGGAATCAGGGAGATTGAGGAGGTCATAATGGACCTCCACGGTTCCCCTTCATAGTCCTTTACCAGCCAGTTCCATGTGCCAAGGCCAAAAGCCAGTTCTCATTCATAGTTCAGCATGTTGTGGGTGTAGTAGTACTGAAGGGCCCTTGCATTCTTGATCTCAAAGTTCCGGTAGGGGTTGTTGAGGTATGGGAAGATCATTCCCCTTATAACATAGTAGTATGCTGCGATTGGCCCGTACTCTTCCCTTGCGATCTTGTAGTATAGCGGGAACCCGCAGCCCTGGTTTATGAAAATTTCCCCCTCCCTCACTGTCCCGTGATACACCACTGGTATGGGGCCCGACTGACCGTGTTCTGCGGCCCTCTCTTTTATATAATCCAGTGCCTCATCCAGGGTATCAAATTCCTTACCATCTGAACGGTAGGTCCACTTGTCGTCCGGGATACCATATATACCCTCCTGCCAGACCTCATTCCAGTCTATACCCGGTCTGTACTGCTTTTTTTCGACGTATGCAAGTTCAAGGATGTAGACATCAGCCTCCATGTAGCAGCGATAATTGGAGCTTCCCCCGTAATGGACCACAAGGATGCATTTCGAGCCCCTCTCCCGGGCATAATCTGCAAGTAACTTTGAGTGTATGTGCCCCGGGTACATGTCGGGGTTGGCGATTTTAACGAACCCGAGTCTTCCAAGTGGTTCAAAATCTCCTGAAGTGGATGTGAAGTAGAAGTAGCCCCCTACAATCACCAGCAAAGCAATGAGTAGTATCCCCTTCTTCATCCATTCACCTGTTCTCCTGTGTTATTAACTGTGCAGCGATTTATATGTTCCTCTAAACAGATTAGACAGTTTTATATATAATCATTTATATAATTTTAGCTGCGGGAATCCGCGGAGGTGTGAAAATTGGATATAGGTGAAATTGTAAACGACGCCATAAGGTATCCCTCCAGTGACTGGAAGAAGGTCATAATACTCGGTGTCCTGATGATAGCCAGTGTTCTCATAATACCCCTCTTCCTAGTCATGGGATACGGTTTCAGGGCCCTCAAGGCCTCAATAGCGGGTTTTGATGAGCTTCCTGAATTTGATGAATGGGGTGAGATGTTCGTTGATGGATTAAAGGTCTTCGTTGTCCAGATAGCATATATGATAGTTCCACTGATAATAATATTTGCAGGTACTTTCGGATCCCTGGCAATGGTTTCACCAACCGGTATCCCAGATACCACATCCTTCACTGGCCTTCTTGGAGGTACTGTGATAATCGGTGTGATACTTGCAATAATCCTTGGGCTCATAGAGACCATCGCAATAGCACACATGGCCTACAATGACAGTGAACTTGGAGCAGCATTCAGGTTCAGTGAGATACTGGATGTAATCTCCCAGATCGGATGGATCGACTACATCATCTGGTACATCGTTGTAGGTCTGATCGCAGCTGTTATTGCATTCATTGCCGGTCTTCTCAATGTAATACCCATCATAGGTACCATCATAGCGGTGCTCATAATATACCCCTACATCCAGCTCTTCTGGAACAGGGCCCTTGCACTCAGGTACGCCTACGAATAATTAACCCTTTTTTTACTTTTTCCTGTCTTTCAGCTAAACATTTATAAGGGAATATCCACTATCTATAAAAGTTAATAACTTCTTCTAAAACACCATAATTTAAAAAAGTTTATAATATAACTTCCACAGGTATACATTGTTTAGTGGTGATTCCAATGGATGATGATCTAGTCAAAATCGATGATATTGACAGAAAAATAATAGACCTCCTAAATGAGGACGGACGCATGTCCTACAGGAACATATCAAGAATACTTGATGTCTCGGTGGGTACTGTGCACAACCGTGTTGAGAAGCTGGTCAGGAAGGGTGTTATAAAGAAATTCGTGCCGGTGATAGACCACTCCAAACTTGGATACAAACTCACAGCCATAATAGGCGTGAAGGTCAAGGGCGGAGTCCTGAGGAACTGGGAGACACGGACAGCCTACCACAAAAACGTCCTTGCAGTCTACGACGTCACAGGGGAATTCGACGCCATACTCATAGGAAAATTCAAGGATACCGGGGAGCTGGATAGCTTCATCAAGGGCCTGCTGAGTGAGGGTGACGTTCAGAGGACCTACACCCAGACCGTCCTCAACATAGTGAAGGAGGACATGACCTCCACCAGGATGATAGGCGATTAATTATTTATTCCCTGGCATCAAAAATTCAACCATGGCCATTGTATACTCCAGCAACTATGACCCCCACAACAATGAGGGTCATGTTGAGAACAAGGGGAGGACAGCTGCAATCATTGATGCCCTGAATTCCTCGGGACTTCAGCTGAAGTTCATGGAACCAAGGATGGCAGGTATCCATGAAATCCTCATGGTCCACAGCAGCGTCCATGTGGAGTACCTGGAGGTGTTCTCAGGAAGAGGTGGTGGCTGGCTAGACTACGACACCTACATGACATCTGAGAGCTTCAGTGTGGCGAGGCTAGCCGCGGGTGGTGCCATTGTCGCGGCTGAGGAGGCACTGGAGGGTGGATGGGGGTACTCTGTTGCAAGACCCCCCGGTCACCATGCCACCTATGACAGGTCCATGGGTTTCTGCATATTCAACAACATCGCCATAGCCATTGAGCACAGCCGCAGGAACCTGGGGATTTCAAGGGCTGCGGTGATTGACTTCGACGTTCATCATGGGAACGGAACATCAAGCATATTCTACACCGACCCCGAAGTCATGTATGTCTCGGTGCATCAGGACCCCAGGACACTGTTCCCTGGGACCGGATTCACCGGGGAGATAGGAGACAGGGAGGGTGAGGGCTTCAACATCAACATCCCCATGCCCCGTGGTTCAGGGAACAGCGATTATATTTGGATACTCTCAGAGGTGCTCCCCCAGGTACTCAGTGAATTCAGGGCAGATATGCTATTTGTATCTGCAGGGTTCGATGCCCACATGCGGGATCCGCTGGCAGATATGAGGGTGGATGAGGAGTTCTTCTCATGGATGGGTGGGTTCATCCATGAAACAGGGCTGCCGTGCGCGGCTGTCCTTGAAGGTGGCTATGACCTCCAGGCCCTCGGAAAATCAAATGTCTCATTCATTGGGGGCCTTGAGGGTTCAGGTGTTAAGGTGGAATATGAGAAGTCGCCGGCTGTGGCTGAAATCTTCAATGAGATTAGTGATATATTTTCACCATTCTTCAATTTCTGAGAGGGTCAGAAGATGGAAAAAATCAGGCTTAAACAGGCAGAGGAGCTTATAAGAAAATCATGTGCGAATATAAGGAGGGAATCCAGGTTCAGGGACCCTCAGAACGGTGTCATAGACACCAGAAAATTTCAGGAGGCCATGATGGAACTCATTGAAGCCGAGGACCACATATACATCAGTCTTCCATCACATGAACTCACCGGGAATGATGCACAAGATTTCTGCAGGAGGCTCATTGCCGCCAGGGAGGCCATTGACGGCATGCTTGCAGATTTCGGTGTTATTGAACGTGAAGATCCATCTGAAAGGATAAAGGAAGCCTCAAAGGGTAAACTGGTAATTGTGAATAATTCATCAGTTAAAAAGCTCCTTGTTAAGGCCGGCGTTGAGTCAGGGAATATCCTGGTTGCAGGTGCGCCCCTCTCAGTGGATGATATGAAGAAGATAAACCCCAGGATCCCCGATGGTGCCCTTAAGGGTATAGAGAGGAAGATAGAGCACCTTAAGAATGACATTGAAAGGAAGCTTGAAGACCTTGATGACATCCTGGTTATCGGGGAGCCCGATAAAAGCACCAGACTCCTTGCATCAAGGGCCGAAGAACTCTATGGTGCCGGTGTGAGGCTGGATGAGAATATCAGGAAACTCACCCCTGAGGAGATACTGAAGCTTCTCTCATAGATCCAGAGAATTCCCTGGACATTTTTGATTCACTTTGATGGCATGACGATGCCCCTCATTTCATTGAAGGATCGGTCACGGTATCCAGGAGCTGGGATTGCACCCATGCGAAAGGTGGTGAAATCCCATCAAAAAACCCATCCTCACCACACCGGGGCATCAGCGTAATATTCTGTTTCAGGGAACTCATAATCACCGGACAAGTATATAAGCAAAGTTTTCATACTATACTTAAAAACCTAGGTAACCATTACTGTTATGGGGTGTAAAATTTGGGTTTAGTTTGTTTTCCAGATACACAGGACAAGATTCCTAGCATCCCCGTTCACCTTACAAGGGTGGGTGTTACAGGTGTTAAGAAGCTTCTGAAGATAGAAAGAGATGGTAGAAGACCCATAATACTTCTTCCAACATTCGATGCCTTTGTGGACCTCCCGAGCAGGCAGAGGGGGATCCACATGTCAAGGAACCCTGAGGCCATAAGTGACGTCCTCGAGGAGGTTGTTGAAAACAGTGCCCTTGAACTGGAATCCCTCTGCGCAGAGATAGTCAACGAACTCCTCAAAAAGCACCGGTACGCCCGCAGAGCCGAGGTGAGCATGAAGAGCGACTTCATGTTCATGAAGAGATCCCCTGTCAGCGGTAAGAAGAGTCAGGAGATGACAAAGATCATGGCAGACGCCATCGGGTACAGGGACGATGACGGTATAGTTATACGCAAGATGATAGGGGCAGAGGTGGTTGGGATGACCGTGTGCCCCTGTGCGCAGGAATCAGTTAAGGAAACATCCCGTCAGAAGCTCCTGGAATTCCTGGAACCTGAGACAGTTGAAAGGGTTCTTGACTGTGTATCCTTCGCCTCCCACAACCAGAGGGGGCGCGGCATGATAATGATAGAGGTCCCTGAGGACCAGACGATAAGGGCCGAGAACCTCATAAACATCATTGAGAGCTCCATGAGTTCACCCGTCTATGAACTCCTTAAGAGACCAGATGAAAATGCCGTTGTTGTGAGTGCCCACGAGAATCCCATGTTCGTTGAGGACTGCGTCCGCAACATGGTGCACAGAATAGTCAGCGAGTACCCCCATCTCCCCGACGACACGATAGTCACCGTAAGGCAGATAAACGAGGAGAGCATACACAGACACAACGCCTTCGCTGAGAAGGTTGCAACAATGGGGGAACTCAGATACGAGATAGAGGAACTTAACGGATCAGAGGAGTGATAACCTTGATGAAACTGCACAGGATAGCCGGGGAGATCATGGGTTACTTTGAAGCTTTTGAGGGTTCAAGACCAGCCCTTGACTCAAAGGAGATACTCATAGTAAGGGGAATGTCAAGAAAGAGGATGAACATGGAGGACATGGGCAGGGAACTTGATGGGCTTATAGAGAAGCTGGGTGCAGAGGAGCTGGAGCTCATATCCGAAGAGGGCACGGCCCTCATTGGTGTGATGGATGAGCAGATAAGGTCCTGTGTAGAGGTCGGGACAGAGACCGATATCGGGGGCATACACAGACTCAAGGAGGCCCTTGAGGATATGAACTTCAGCGTTGATTACAGGCTCTGCATGACCGGGGATACAGGGCTCTTTGTTGTTCTCTACAGGGACCGGAGTGGTGTGGGACCCTGCTTTGTTGAGGTTGTTGTCTCTGATATTTCGGATTAAACTTATTTTAGCGGTGCTTCCATGGTTCTTGGAAAGGAAGAAATACTGGAACTTCTCCTTGCTGATGGCCCTGAAATACCGGACCTCATGAAGCGTGTCTGTGAGCCAGGGGAGGTTACCTACTCAAGGAATGTCTTCATACCCCTCACGAGGGCCTGCCGGAACCGCTGCGGCTACTGCACCTTCAGATCAGACTCCCCTGACCCCCCGCTCATTCCACCTGAGGATGTCCTGAGGGAGGTCAGGAGGGGAAGGGATCTCGGGTGCACAGAGGCCCTATTCACCTTCGGTGAGAATGCACATGAGTTCCCCCGGGTGATGGAGAAACTGGAAGAACTCGGATTCAATGATATGGTTGACTACGCCCACCACCTCTGCGGCGCCACACTGGACCTTGGTCTCCTGCCACACACAAATATGGGTGTGCTTGACTACAGGGATCTCAGGAGGCTCAGGGAGGTGAACGCATCCATGGGCCTCATGCTTGAGTCTGCAAGTTCCCGGCTGATGGAAGAAGAGGCGCACCGTGAAAGCCCCGGTAAGGATCCTGCCCTAAGGATAAGGATGATAGAAGATGCTGGGAGGCTCAGAATACCATTCACCACAGGGATACTCATAGGTATAGGTGAGACAGTGGAGGAGAGGGCCGAATCACTCCTTGAGCTGAGGCGTATCCAGGACAGGTATGGTCACCTGCAGGAGATAATAATCCAGAACTTCCGGGCAAAACCAGGGACCCCCATGGAGCACCACCCGGAGCCCTCACTCCTTGAAATGGTGAAGATGGTTGCGGTTGCCAAGCTCCTCTTTCCTGATGTGAGCATCCAGGTCCCCCCCAACCTCAACAGGGAAACAGGTGAGGTCTTCCTGCTTGCAGGTGCAGATGACTGGGGTGGTGTTTCACCGCTGAGCAGGGACTACGTGAACCCAGAGGCCCCCTGGCCAGAGATAGATGAACTCAGAAGGCTCACAGAATCTGCGGGCTTCAGGTTAAGGGAGAGGCTACCGGTCTACAGGAAGTTCATCACCCCTGATTTCTTAAGCCCAAAGGTCATTGAGACAATAGAAAGGCTTTACCCTGAATTCCTTGTGTGATTCGGAGCCTATTATGCTTCCTCAAGGTCCGATTATGGTTCTTCAACCTCCGGGAGTATTATGGTTCCCTCAGAAGGATCCCCGAGTTCAGTGAAATTTCCCTCTGAATAGAGGAGGGCGACCAGTGCAGCTGTAAGGGCGTCCCTCTGGTGTATGCTCATGGTGGGGGTATCACAGAGTTCCATCTGAAGCTCAACATTTTTCATAATCCTCTCTGCTGTCCGGGGGTGTGTCTCAATAACCTCCACCCCATAGGACTCAAGTGCCTCCCTTATCCTGATACCCCTCATGGTGAGCTCCCTCATCCCCCTCCAGGTCAATGGTAGAACACTGCCATACCTTCTGATCTCAAGATCCGCCCTTCTGAAGTGGCTATGCCTGCTGCAGCTGCAGTCATTCCTGAGGCAGCAGCGCCCTTCTGGAAGTGAGAGTGGCGCGTCAACTGCCACTGTATCTGCGGATTTCACTGCATGGATTATCTCATCAAATGAGAAGACACTGAACACCTTCACCTTTCCACCATCTATTATGGCCACACCTGTCTCGTTTTCATCAGATGCAGCCAGATCAACGCCTGCAACAGACACCGCTACCCCTCAGTGAACCCTTACATCCAGGACAACCAGTGATCCTCCCGGCCCCTAACACCACTATAACCCCCTCAGTGAACCCTTACATCCAGGACAACATGCCAGACCCCCGGTGAGTACTTCTTTATCACATGCCTGTCAAGAACAGATACCCTTCGCGGGTGTGCTGCCCTTTCAATCCTCTTAAGGGGTCTTGAGAACATTATATTCTCCGGGACAGTTTCATGGTAGTGTAAAACACCCCCCTCATTGACGCATTCCATTGCAGCTTCAAGGAAGTGATGGGTGGTTCCAACATAACCCATTATGACCCGATCAGCGTCCAGTTGAGGGGCTATTGAACGGCAGTCACCCAGGTGCGGTTTCACCACCCCCTCAACCCTGTTTAGTTCTATATTGGATTTGAGGAACTCAAATGAGTCAGGGTTTATCTCTATGGAGTGGACCCTCCTGGGGTTTGAGTGGACCGCCACCGGTATCGAGAAGTAGCCTATACCTGCAAACATGTCAACAACGGTTTCACCGTCCTCCACAATTCCAGGTATTCTTGCCCTCTCATTTATGTTACCCCTTGACCACATGACCCTGGAAGGGTCTATCCTGAAAAGGCAGCCGTTTTCCCGGTGGATGGTCTCGGTGCATTCACCTGCAAGGATTCTGACCCGGGGTTTCCTCAGGGGTCCATGTATCTCCTCAACAAGGAGAACACCCCTCACACCAGGTATTTCAAGGAATCTTTCAGGGTCCTCAACATCCCTGTTTAGAACTATGATGTCACCTATCCTCACCCATTTCATGTTTTCACTGCTATGAAGGGCTTTCTGAAAAATAAATCCATAAATGTTCTTCTTCATCAAAGTATTTAATGGCTTCTGTTAAAGGCAAAAAAGATAACTAGCATGAAATCCAACCCTTTATATATAAATTTGAGGGGTTTTTTTATGAGTAAGGTAAACCGTGATGAGATACTCAGCATACTTGATGGATACAGCAGGGAAGATATAACAGTTGCAACCCTTGGCAGCCACACATCACTTCACATACTCAACGGTGCAAAACGGGAGGGCTTCAGAACCGCTGTTGTGTGTGAGAAGGGCCGTGAGGTACCATACCAGCGGTTCAGGGTTGCAGATGAATTCATAATTGTTGACAAATTCAGTGACATTGTAAATGACGATGTTCAGGACAAATTAAGATCCATGAACAGCATAATAGTCCCCCATGGATCATTTGTGGCCTACGCAGGTCTTGATCACATCGAAAACGACTTCTATGTCCCCATGTTCGGTAACAGAGACATACTGAGATGGGAATCCGAGCGAGACCTTGAGAGGAAGCTCATGAAGGAGGCGGGTATAAGGATACCCCTCAAGTACACTGACCCCGACGAGATAGACAGACCAGTGATGGTCAAGTTTCCAGGGGCCAGGGGTGGTAGAGGATACTTTGTGGCCTCCAGTACAGAGGAATTCAACGATAAAATCGATTCAATGATTGAAAGGGGCTGGATAACCGAGGAAGATGTTGATGATGCCCACATTGAAGAGTATGTCTCAGGTACAAACTTCTGCATCCACTACTTCTACTCAATCATGAACGATGAAGTGGAGCTCATGGGCATGGACAGCCGCTTCGAGTCAAACATCGACGGCCTTGTGAGGATACCTGCAAGGGACCAGCTCGAGATAAACCTCGAGCCATCATATGTTATAACAGGTAACCACCCTGTTGCGATGAGGGAATCACTGCTTCCACAGGCATTTGACATGGGCGACCGTATGGTTGATGCGGCCAGTAAGATCGTGCCCCCGGGTATGAACGGCCCATTCTGCCTTCAGACCATGTGCACAGATAACCTCGAAATCGTTACATTCGAGATGAGTGCCCGTACAGATGGGGGAACAAATACCTTCATGCATGGATCCACCTACAGTTACCTCATCCATGGGGAGGGGATGAGCATGGGGCGGCGTGTTGCAAGGGAGATAAAGGTGGCCTCAGAGACAGACAGGCTACCTGAAATCATAACATAGCACCCCCTTTCATTCTGGATCCATAAAATCCTGAAATGATAACCCCCTTAACCTTTTTATTATAAAAAAATCGCAAAGTTTAATAAGGACCTCCAAGTTATATAAGGTACAGAACTTTTATGTAAGGTACAGAACTTTTATGTCCTCATGGACAGCCACTTACACCATAAAACACGCTGGAGCTGGTTTTTTATTATTTTTATTGAGGTGTATTTATGAAAGATGAAAAAACGCTGAAAGGCACAACAACTGTTGGCATAACATGCAAGGATGGAGTTGTTTTTGCCACAGAGAGAAGGGCCAGCATGGGCAACCTCATAGCCCACAAGGCCACAGACAAGATCTTCAAAATAGATGAACACATAGCAGCCACGATAGCGGGCTCAGTTGCAGATGCCCAGAGCCTCATGAAGTACCTCAAGGCAGAGGCTGCCCTTTACCGCATGAGAAACTCAGAAAGGATAAGCATAGAAGCTGCAGCTGCGCTTGCAGCCAACATACTTCACTCATCACGTTTCTACCCATTCATCGTACAGACACTCCTAGGTGGTGTTGATGAAACAGGTGCGAAGATATACTCCCTTGACCCATCAGGGGGTATGATACCTGACAGATTTGTGTCAACAGGTTCAGGTTCACCTGTGGCCTACGGTGTGCTTGAGGACAGGTACACTGATGAACTCTATGTTGATGATGCCATTGACATCGCCATAAGGGCCATAAAGTCAGCCATGGAGCGGGACACCTATTCAGGCAACGGCATCCTTGTGGCGACTGTCACAGAGGAGGAAGGTTTCAGGATGCTCAGCCCAGAGGAAATCCAGAAAAGGCTTGAAGACCTCAACTGATTTTTTCCTGTTTTTTTAATCTGCAGTAAACATCCAGTTTACTGTTTATCCCCTGTTTTTTAGAAGTGATCTTATGGTTTCAGAGATGCTTGAAGAAATCAAAAGGACAATAATGCAGAGACTTCCTGAGAGGGTCCAGGTTGCAAAGGTGGAATTTGAGGGACCCGAGGTCGTCATTTACACCAAGAACCCCGAGATAATAACCGAGAACGGTAACCTCATAAGGGACATTGCAAAGGACATCCGCAAGAGAATAATAATAAGATCCGACCGTTCGGTCCTCATGGACCCTGAGGAGACCATAAGGAGGATCCATGAGATAGTACCCGAGGAGGCAAAGATAACCAACATATCCTTTGACGATGTCACCTGCGAGGTTATCATCGAGGCAAGAAAACCCGGGCTCGTCATAGGTAAGTATGGCTCAACATCCAGGGAAATAGTCAAGAACACTGGATGGGCCCCGAAGATACTCAGAACCCCCCCAATATCATCTGAAATAATAGAGAGAATACGCAGAACCCTCAGGAAGAACAGTAAGGAAAGAAAGAAGATTCTGCAGCAGCTTGGAAATAGAATACACCAGAAACCAAAATATGAGAATGACTGGGCACGGCTTACAGCCATGGGTGGCTTCAGGGAAGTGGGTAGATCCTGCCTCTACCTCCAGACCCCCAACAGCAGGGTCCTCCTTGACTGTGGTGTGAACGTTGCCGGCGGGGATGACAGAAGCTCCTACCCATACCTCAATGTCCCTGAATTCACACTGGACAGCCTGGACGCGGTAATAATAACCCACGCACACCTTGACCATTCAGGGTTCCTGCCCTACCTCTACCACTACGGATACGATGGGCCCGTGTACTGCACAGCCCCAACCAGGGACCTGATGACGCTACTGCAGCTTGACCACATAGACATAGCCCACAGGGAGGACGAACCGCTTCCATTCAACGTCAAACACGTCAAGAAGAGCGTCAAACACACCATAACCCTGGATTACGGTGAGGTGACAGACATCGCACCGGATATACGGCTTACACTCCACAATGCAGGCCACATCCTTGGATCAGCAATGGCCCACCTCCACATAGGTGACGGCCAGCACAACATGGTCTACACAGGGGACTTCAAATATGAGCAGAGCAGACTCCTTGAACCGGCAGCCAACAGGTTCCCGCGGATCGAAACCCTGGTGATGGAGAGCACCTACGGTGGACACGAGGACGTGCAGCCGCCAAGGACACGGGCAGAGAAGGAACTTGTGAAAACAATCTACTCCACCCTTAAGAGGGGCGGTAAGATACTCATACCGGTATTTGCAGTTGGAAGGGCCCAGGAACTCATGATAGTCCTTGAGGAGTACATAAGGACCGGTATAATCGATGAGGTCCCGGTATACATAGATGGCATGATCTGGGAGGCCAACGCCATCCACACGGCAAGACCCGAGTACCTGAGCAAGGACCTCAGGGACCAGATATTCCACATGGGCCACAACCCCTTCATCTCAGAGATCTTCCATAAGGTCAATGGTATGGATGAGCGCAGGGAGATCGTTGAGGGAGAGCCCTCAATAATCCTGTCAACATCAGGTATGCTTACAGGCGGGAACTCCCTGGAGTACTTCAAGTGGCTCTGCGAGGACCCCAGGAATTCACTGGTATTTGTGGGTTACCAGGCCGAGGGGTCCCTTGGTAGGAGGATCCAGAAGGGGTGGAAGGAGATCCCCCTGAAGGATGAGGAGGACAAGATGCGGGTCTACAACGTGAAGATGAAAATAAAGACCATTGAGGGTTTCAGCGGCCACTCAGACAGAAGACAGCTCATGGAATACGTGAAGAGAATCTCACCCAAGCCCGAGAAGATACTGCTCTGTCACGGTGATAACTACAAGACCCTTGACCTTGCATCCAGCATCTACAGGACTTACCGCATCGAAACAAAAACACCGCTGAACCTTGAAACGGTGCGTATACAGTGAGGCTAACTATTTAGATGAGCTTCAACTATTCTTTAGTGGTGATTGAATGGTAACCTATTCCGAATCCGGCGTGGATATAGACCTGGAGGAGCTGACCGTATCGCGCTTAACCTCCCGGCTTAAGGACACACTCAGATACTGCGACGTTATAAGCGGTGCCGGCCACTTCGCGGCCCTGGTTAGAATGGGTGATGTGGCCATAGCCATGAGCACAGATGGTGTCGGTAGCAAGATACTGGTCGCTGAGATGATGAACCGATACGACACCGTGGGAATTGACTGCATCGCAATGGTGGTAAACGATATACTCTGTGTGGGCGCAAGGCCAGCGGCACTCGTTGACTACCTGGCCGTTGAAGAACCCGACCCTGATGTTGCGGATGAGATAGGTGAGGGCCTTGCAAGGGGTGCTGAAATCGCACAGGTGGCCATAATAGGTGGTGAGACAGCATCACTCCCGGGTATAATCAGAAACCTTGACCTTGCAGCCACGGGGATCGGTTTTGTTGGTGTGGACAGCATAATAACCGGTGAAAACGTAAGTGATGGTGACGCTGTTATAGGCCTTGAAAGCAGCGGTATACACAGTAACGGCCTGAGCCTTGCCAGGAGGGTATTCTTCGATGAACTGAAACTCTCAGTGGAGGATGAAATGCCCGGCTCCAGTAAAACCGTGGGTGAGGAGCTGCTTGAACCCACAAGGATCTACGTGGATCCCGTAATGAGGCTCCTTGAGTCAGGGGTGAGTGTACATGGGCTTGCCCACATAACAGGAGGGGGCTTCGGAAACCTCAAGAGGCTCAACAGGTACGCCGGATACCATCTTGATTCCCTGCCAGAACCACAGGAGATATTCAGGACCATCCACGGGGCAGGGGTTGATATAACAGAGATGTACAGGGTTTTCAATATGGGTGTGGGCTTCTGTGCTGTTGTCAGCCACCGGGACCTTGACGATGCCCTTGATGTCCTTGGTGATGGGGCCCACCATATCGGGAATGTCACATCCAGGAAAGCGGAGGTTGCCCTTAAAACTTACACCGGTGAATCAATAAAGCTTTAGGAGGACTCTTATGAGGATAAGTGCTGAAGAGGAAGTTAGAATCATAAAGGAGATACTCACCGCCATGAATGTTCCAGAGGAGGTTTCAGAGATAGTGGCTGAGGTTACCCTTGACGCTGACCTGAAGGGTTTCAGTTCACATGGAATCGGCCGTTTCCCCCAGTACGTTGAGGGGCTGCGGTGCGGAACAATAAAGCCCCATGCTGACATAACCATTGAAAGGGAAACCCCTTCAACGGCCCTAATAAACGGTAACCACATATTCGGACACTTTGTCGCCTGCAGGGCCATGGAACTTGCAATTGAAAAGGCCCGGGATACCGGTGTAGGGCTTGTGGGTGTCCATGACTCCAACCACTTCGGTGTCGCCGGATACTACTCGGACATGGCGGTCATGAAGGACATGATAGGTGTTGTGATAGCAAATACAGAGCCTGCAGTGGCACCCATAGGTGGTAAAACACCCATACTGGGAACAAACCCCGTGGCCATAGGGATCCCATCAAACAGGCACTATGTCTCGGTTGACATGGCAACCTCAGCATCCGCCAGGGGCAAACTCCTGGAGGCCGCCAGGAAGGGTGAGAGGATACCCGAAAACATAGCCCTGGATGCCAATGGAAACCCCACCACTGACCCTGAACTTGCCCTTAAGGGGTCCATACTCCCCTTCGGTGGGCATAAGGGTTATGCGCTTTCATTTATGATAGAGATCCTGGCGGGCCCCCTTGTGGGGGCGGCCTTTGGGGCTGCGGTCAGGGGAACAGCGAACCCCCGGGAGATGTGCACCAAGGGTGACCTCATGATGGCCATAGACCCCTCAAAGATGGTTGACCTCCAGGAATTCAAATCCAGCGTGGATGAATTCATCGAGGAGGTCAAATCATCCGGTGACGTCCTCATACCAGGTGACATTGAGGCCATGAATATAAAGAGGGGGCGCGATGAAGGAATAGATGTGGACGAAAAGCTCCTTGAAAGGCTGAATGAAATATCAGATGAGCTCGGACTGGACCTCAAGATTAAGGGGTTATGAAGTTGGATAGCAGCAGGGCTGTTTATGAGGGTATGAAGGAGGCGGGGATAGACTTCGCGGTCAGTGTCCCCTGTGTGAACCTCAGGTTTGTCCTTGAAATGCTGGACTCTGACCCTGAAATCAGACACGTGCCTGTTACACGTGAGGAGGAGGGATTCGGTGTTGCAGCCGGTGCCCGCATGGCCGGCAAGACCACGGCCATGCTGATGCAGAACTCTGGTCTCGGTAACTCCGTGAATGTCCTGGCATCACTCTACAGCCTCTACCATATCCCCATAACCATGATTGTAAGTCACAGGGGCACCCGGGGCGAGTTCATGGAGGCCCAGGTTCCAATGGGAAGTGTCACGGCGGATATACTTGATGTCCTCAAAATACCCTACAGTACCCCTGAAACACCCTCAGAGGCAAGGGAATCCATAATGGAACTCACAGAACTCTCACTTGAAAGGAGGCACCCTGTGGCTGTACTACTTGAGGTTGCCTACTGGTGATACCATGCTCACAAGAATTGAAGCCATAAAAAGAATTGTGGAAGTCCTTGATGATGAAATCGTGGTATGCAACCTGGGTTTCCCGTCAAGGGAACTCTACAGTATTGAGGATTCGCCAAGGCATTTCTACATGCTTGGATCCATGGGTATGGCATCCTCCATTGGACTTGGACTTGCCCTCTCACAGGATAGAAGGGTTGTTGTACTTGATGGTGATGGATCCATCCTCATGAACCTGGGGGGACTGGTAACAGCCGCTGCCCAGGCACCCGGAAACCTCATCATAGTCCTCCTGGACAACAGATGCTACGGGACCACAGGTTCCCAGTGCAGCTACGCAGATGTGATAGACCTGGGGGACGTTGCTGAGTCAATGGGATTCAATGTTATCAGGTTCCACAAGGAACTCGACTTTAAAAGGGCCCTCAAGGAGGATGGGCCCGTGTTTGCCCATGTGCCTGTAACCCCCGGTAACGCGGATGTACCTGTCATAGATTTAAGTCCTGAGGAGATAATAGAGAGGTTCATGGATGAGCTGAGGTCTTAAGAGCTCCTGCCTGTGTATGTGGCGTAGAAACCATCTGTGTCTGCGTAAACCGTGTGGAAACCGAATTCCTCGGCGATTTTTATTGTCCTCTTGATATAGTCCCTTCCCCATGCGGTTATGGCCTCTGCACACTCCATTGAATACCACCTGAACCTTGAATAACCGTAGACCCCATACATGGTGTTTGCAAGCCTCTTGAGGGCTTCCTGCTGTACATTGAGTATCTTCCGCTCCATGGGGTCCTCTGAGCGCTTCATCTCCCCCTTGATTCTGACCCTCTCAGAGAGTATCTCACCTATAACCGATGGTACAAAACCAGGTGGCTCCTTACGGAACCTGTAACCGTATTCTGGTGCAACGTGGCATTCACAATCCCCCTCATCTGTGAGTGTGTCGGGGGATATGTTCTTTGAGATTATTATGCTGGGGTAGAGGCTGCGGAAGTCGAACTGGACTATGTTCTCATGGAGGCCCCTCTCAGGTTCCTTAACATACCCCCCAACGGCCCTGCGCCCCCTTCTCTTTGAGAACTCCGAGTGTGAGGGTTTGTTTGGTACCAGTTCACCGTACTGGTGTGCCTTGCGTACAAGGAACCATTCGGCCTGCTGTCCGGTTGCCATGCGGGATATGTCAAATAGGGGCTGGCCAACTATACGGGTGAGCTCCATGTTAAGGGGGAGGATCTTCTCTGCGATCCTGTAGGTTGCAACGACATCATCAAGGGAGTACCTGAAGAGTTCATCCCTCAGCTCCTCCCGGTCCCAGTACTCCCAGAGTTTATCGCCGGGAAGGTCTATCTTCTCCTCCCCGAATAGCTCCTGGTAGACCCTCTCAAGTGTGTAACGGTCAAGGTTCATGTACCTCCTCATCACAGGGTAGAGGTCCACATGCACCGTCCCCCTTATGGCTGTTGCGTTTGCAAATCCCCTCCTCATGGTCTTTATCCCTGAGCCGTCCCATCCGAGGTCAAGTTCCACTCCAAGAATCTCGGCCCTCCTTGATAGGTAGGGGAAGTCGAAGTTGTCGGAGTTGTAGCCCACTAGGATGTCGGGTTTTTTCTCCCTGACGATTTCAGCGAACCTATCAAGGATTTCCGCCTCATCCTCAACCATTTCAACGAATTCCAGGTGCTCGCCCCTCGTTGATATCACCGATTCAACACCCATGTTGCCGGCAATACCAACCATCACTATCTCATCATTCTCAGGGTCAGGCATCCCATGGGGGTTTCTAACCTCAATGTCAAAGCTGAGGATGTCCAGTTGAGGGAAGCCAGAATCAGATGTTTCTATTTCATCTCTTATCTCAATGATTCTCACATCATCTGATTTGACGGATGGTGCCGAGTCCACCTCCACCCCACTGAATTCTATCCCTGACATTGGCACGATTGACCTGTCAATGAGGTACCTCCTGTAGAATGGGATGTCATGTTCCCTTATATCCGCCACGGATTCAAGGTTCCTTATCCTCTCCCTTAACTTGGGAACCTCCTGGGGGTGCCTGAATTCTATCCTTATAACCTCCACTGGTCTTCCAAGGTCCCTTCGCTCTGTGACCTCAAGCTTTTCCAGTCCAAGTTCAGCGAGGTCATCCATGCACCTATCTGTATCAGTGGGGATTGCATAGATGTAGGGCCTGAATGAACTGTCATATGCGATGATTGGCTCATTCCCTGACCTGTCCTTACCAAATAGTCTGATGACCGGCATCTCATCGACAGTTAGGTAGTCGATGTCAAGGAGCACCATACTGTATCTGTCCATAAAACTTACTCTGTTTTGGGGACTAATAAAATGTTCCAGTGAAAAATGAAGGGGTCATTCGTTTTACCTGGAATGCGGAAAATTTCATATCAGCTCCTCTTCACAATCATATATAACTCCTTCTTAAATGAGAATATTTTAAGAGAGTTGTCTTCCTACCTATGTTTTCTCCTGTTTAAGTATGTGACTTCATGTCTTTTGATTAGTTTGTTTGTGATTTTTCCACGACGATTTCAGCACCCCAATCTGGGGGCATATGGTTGAAATGAAAGCGATTTTCATGCCATTTTTCACCTTTTTGCTATTACGAGTATCGCGCCACTGAATTCCCTTAGTATGGGTGCTTTCTCAAGTTCTTCGAACTTTTCAAACCTTTTTATAAATTTGGAGGGAATAAACCTTGGGATGAAATTGTAGTTGTAAAATGTGATTTCCTTGTAGCCTAGTTTTTGAAGATATTTTCCCAGTTCCCATCTAGTGAATGAACTTTCTTTCACATCCCCGTTTCTGAATTTTAATTCATTAATTTTTCTTATGGGTTTTAGTGCATTGGGTTCTGCTAGTATAATATCCTCTGAAATACGTTTCATCTCCTTTAGACAATTATAAAGGTAAGGGACATGATTAAGAGCATCAATGATAACTGCCACGTCAAAATAATCCCTTGAAAAACCTGTATCCTCTAAATTACCCAGATTGTGGACTATTCTAACATGTAAGTTTGTTGTATCCCCCCGTTTCGTGCAGTTTAGGGAGTGAAGTTAATCTATGTTCTTTGTTTCTGCTGTGGCTGCGCAGGTTTTCATTTATTTAACATGTTTCTTAGGTCCTCTTTTACCTGTTCGTGGTCTTTTCTGTTAAAGTCTCTTATATCAGACCACTGCCCCATAGGACTCGAAATCAAAATATAAACTTTACAATCTAGAGAAACATATATTTTAAGGTTTACAAAATATTAGTTATGTTGGTGTTGTTAGCGGGACTTTGGGGATTCTTCGC
>NZ_JBNASF010000019.1:0-30642 GCF_049720995.1 Methanothermobacter sp. | reverse complement strand
ATTAAATAGGTAATTAAATAGGTAATTAAATAGGTAATTAAATAGGTAATTAAATAGGTAATTAAATAGGTAATTAAATAGGAATCAAGAAAACCAGTATTTATTGTTAAAATTGGTGAAATAAATAGAGGTTTTAAGGATTTAAACTGCCTTTTTACCGATTTCACCCGTCCTTATCCTCACAACCTCTTCAACTCCTGAGATGAATATCTTCCCGTCGCCTATGTCACCGGTCTGGGCGCTTTTAACTATCGTATCAACGACCATCTCGAGGTCCTCATCGTTCACCACAATCTCTATCTTTGTTTTTGGCAGAAGGTCTATCCTGTAGTCCCTTCCACGGTAGCTTTCTGTTATGCCGAGCTGTCTTCCACGTCCTCTGACCTCTGTCACAGTCATCCCATGGCACCCTACCTCTTCGAGGGCATTTTTAACTTCCTCTAGTTTCTCGGGTCTTATGATGGCCACCACTTCTTTCATCCTATCACCCCTAGATTCTGTATCCTGTCTCCTCGTGGAGGTGTGTATCGAGTCCCTCTATTTCCTCCTTCTCAGTTACCCTTAGGCCCACTGTGATGTCCAGTAGCTTTCCTATCACCAGTGTAACTACGAAGGAGTAGACAGCGACGATTACAACTGCTATAACCTGTGCTGTCATCTGACCGGGGTTTCCGTAGATGAGACCTGTTCCCAGTTCATTTATGAATGGCGCTGCGAATATCCCTGTCGCCACTGATCCCCATATACCTGACATTCCATGTATCCCGAATACGTCCAGGGCGTCATCGTATCCAGCCCTTGGTTTGAGGTATGATATTGCAAGGTAGGATATGGCACTTGTTATGAGGCCTATGATTATTGCTGCGGGTACCGTTACAAATCCTGCTGCGGGTGTTATTGCCACAAGACCGGCAACCGCACCTGATATGCCGCCGAGCACTGTGGGTTTACCTGTTTTGAGGTAGTCTATCATCACCCATGAGATCATACCTGCGGCTGCGGCCGTGTTGGTCACAAGGAAGGCTGATGCTGCCAGTCCACCTGCTGTTAGGGCTGAACCTGCATTGAATCCGAACCAGCCAAACCACAGTAGCGCAGCACCTATCACCGAGTAGCCAAGGTTGTGTGGTAGCAGCCTTGTGTCCTTCCTCTTACCGAGGAGGTAGACAAGTGCAAGTGCAGCCACACCTGAGTTTATGTGGACCACTGTACCCCCTGCAAAGTCAAGGGCACCCAGCTGGGCAAGGAATCCACCGCCCCATACCCAGTGGGCCACCGGTACATACACCAGGCTCACCCAGAGTGCAGTGAATGCCAGCCATGCTGAGAACTTCATTCTCTCCACTATCGCACCTGATATGAGTGCAACTGTTATTGCAGCGAATGTTAACTGGAATGCTATGTAAAGGAAGTCTGGTATCGTGGGTGCGAGTTCTGCGAGTTTATCGACACCTGTACCGTTCATGAATAGGTTCGCCGGACTTCCTATTAGTCCCATTATGTCTGCCCCAAATGCAAACTGATAGCCGTAGAGTACCCATATTAGGCTTGTCACTGCGAAGGCTATCAGGGACAGGAACATCGTGTTGAGCACGTTCTCCTTTTTTGTTAAACCCCCATAGAATAGTGCCACGCCTGGAACCGTCATGAGCATCACGAGGGCTGTTGATATCAGCATCCAGGCTGTGTCACCGGAGTTTAAAACCGCGTCCATCAGGATCATCCTCAATATACATGCTGTTATTAATTCCATTTTTTCAATCCCGTCCTCCAATACCGGAAAACGGAAATCAACTTCCGACACTATCACTTGGACCATTCTCATATATAAATGTTCCGGTTAAAATTTCAGGGAATGCGGATGAAACTAAAATAATTTCAGGCACAGGGTAATTTACAGTAAAAATGTTAAATAAATTAAGAGGATCAGGGGATGGGGATAGGATGAATGGTTCGATGGATAGCCTTTCCCCTTTCAGAGGTTCTTATCATCACCAGATGGTTTCTGTGATGTATGCTTGATTATATGGCGTTCTTACCCCTTTCACCGGTTCTTATCCTAACAACATCAAGCACATCAGTTATGAAGATTTTACCGTCTCCAATATCTCCTGTTCTTGCGTTTTCGGTTACTGTTTCAATCACCTTTTCAAGGTCCCCTGAGTCAACAACCACATCAATCTGAACCTTTGGGATTAGATCCACACAGTAATCCATACCACGGTAACTCTCACGGATACCCATCTGCTGACCCCTTCCCCTGACATCTGAGACGGTCATTCCGTGGATCCCAACCAGTTCCAGGGCATCCTTCACATCCTCAAGTTTCTCCATTCTGATAATGGCCGTGATCTTCTTCATTGATCTCCACCTCTCTGTGAACAGCTTTTATCTATATTCTCCCACCATATTTAAATCACTGATTACTTCAGTCTGTAACCGGTTTCCTCAGGGATGTATCTCTATTCCCAGATCCCATCTTCCCCCATTTCCTAAGCAGGCTTGCTGGAATGCATGTAACTGTGATGGTGCAGATAACCACAGTAAAAGCACCGATGACCTGTGAGGAGCTCCTTGCCACCTTTTATGAAACCACAGCTGAGGCAGGTTAAGGGTGGGGTATTGCAAATGGATCCACACCCATTGTTCCTGTAACACCCGAGACTCCATGAATTCCAAAAACATCCAGGCGTCATACCCGAGGAGGGGCTTGAGCAGGACACGGCCGGGTAACAGATCATGGCTGCCAGAAATCCATTAAAATCCATGCACCTGTATTCAGGAAGCCAGCTGCAGGGTTTATTGATGCAAGACCTGCAACCGCACCTGAAAGGGCGCCGGGGGCTGGTTTTTCATCTTGATTCTGTCCATCAGCATCCAGACGATCATACCTGCGGCAGCAGAGTTTTTTTGTCACAATCATTGCGGCTGCGGCAAGTCACCTGCCCTGAGGGCTGAACCTGCGTTGAACCCGAACAATCCAGACCATAGAGAACAGGCCCCTATCACAGGGTATCCAGGATGGTGTGGCATGGCCTTCGTGCCTCGGACCGGTGCGGGGAGGGGGCGGCAAACCCCTTGTGCGGCGCACCACCATTTACCTGCAGAATCATAGACAGCAAGGGTCTGCAGGAGTCCCTTGCCCCAACCCAGCGGGCCTTCGTTATATATGATGTGAACCGGAGCCTCATGGTCATGGGTGGTGGATAGCTCAGGACCGCCTCAGTTATATATGATTTGAACCAGAGGGAAATGAATGATTATCCACGATGAAAATCCATCCTCTCAACCACAGCACCTGATATCAGCGCAGCTTTTATAGCAGAAAAATTTCATCTGGCAAATCGCAAAAAGTCCCCCGGAATTGCGGGAGCAGATTGTCATGCCAACATTAAAATATCAGAAAAATGAGAAAAACAGTAGAGGTGTTTCATTGAACTCAACAAAAAAGGGAAGGCTCTTTGCAGTTCTAATGATAGCTCTCATTGCATATGGCTTCTCATCCACACTGTGTATCTTCATAAAACCCTCCTTTGCAGTTGAATTTCCCACAGATATCCTTCCCTCCGATGAGAAGATAGAACCTATGGGAAACCCCGCTTTCCAGCCAGTAATCCTGAAGAAACACATAACAAACGTCACCAACAACACAACCAATGAAACAGAGGTTACATTCTATACCGATAACAGAACAAACAGAACAGAGCCAGCCAGAAGGGACCAGAACCAGAATCAATGATCCACAGGCAGATTATGCCAGTGAACATTTTTAAACAGCAATTTTTTTAAACTGAAATTTTAGAAATAGACATACAGGACCATAATTTTAAGGTGATCACGTGCCAGCAAACACCGTTGGAGAAAGAATAAAACAGCTCAGGGATAACCATAACATCACACTGGAGGAACTTTCAGAAAGAAGTGGAGTTAATAGGGAACTCATCAAGAAAATAGAGGAAGGAGACATTCTACCATCACTCACACCCCTCATAAAGATCTCAAGAACACTTGGGGTCAGACTTGGCACACTCCTTGATGACAGGGTTCAGGATGAACCGGTTATAGTCAGAAAAGGAAAAACCCAGAGGGTTATACACTTCTCAGGCTATGAGGAGAGGGCAGATACAAGCAACCTCAACTTCCACTCCCTTGGCGCCGGCAAAAGCGACAAGCACATGGAGCCATTCATAATCGACGTTGAACTCCACAGCGACGACTTCGAACTATCATCCCATGAGGGAGAGGAGTTCATATACGTCCTTGAGGGTGAAATAGAGGTCATATATGGACAGGAGAAGTACAGGCTCAGTGAAGGGGACAGCATATACTATGACTCCGTTGTACCCCACCACCTCCACGCAGCAGGGGAAACTGACGCAAAGATACTGGCAGTTGTCTACACACCATTCTAGTGGATGATAGGATGTTCAGAATCACTGTGACACCACGCTTCGGGGATATAGATGGCCTCAGACACGTTAACAACACTGTCCTGGCGGTCTGGTTTGAGAAGGGCAGAAACCCCATCTTCAGGATGTTCACACCTGACCTTGACCTCAGCTATGAGAAATGGAAACTCATCCTTGTAAGGACAGAATTCGACTTCCTTGCACAGATGTACTATGGGAGTGACGTGGAGATAAGAAGCTACATAACACACATAGGAAACTCATCCTTCACCATAGGTCACGAGGCCTGGCAGGACGGGGAACTCAAGGCAAAGGGGAAGGCCGTCCTGGTCCACTACGATTTCATTGAACAGAGGAAAAAGCCAATACCCCCTGATATAAGGTCACAGCTTGAAGAACACCTAGTGGAAGAGGATTAACATACAAAAGGGTGGATTTATGGTTTTCACTGAGGAAACAATAGGGGAATTCTTTGAGAAACAGGTTGAAAGATACGCTGATAAGGAGTTCATAGTATACCCTGACAGGGATCTCAGGTTCACCTACAGGGAGTTCAATGAGAGGGTCAACCTCCTTGCAAAGGGCCTGTTATCCATCGGGATAGGGAAGGGTGACCACGTGGGTATCTGGGCCACCAACGTACCCGACTGGCTGACATTCCTCTTTGCAACAGCGAAGATAGGGGCGGTTCTCGTAACGGTGAACACCGCCTACAGGAGCCATGAACTTGAATATGTCATGAAACAATCTGACATGAAGGCAATAGCCATCATAGACGGTTTCAGGGATGTTGACTACGTGCAGACACTCTATGAACTGGTACCTGAACTCAGGACCCAGGAGAGGGGTCACCTTAGGAGTGAAAGGTTTCCTGAACTTAGAAGCGTCATATACATAGGGGCCCAGAAGCACAGGGGGATGTACAACACCAATGAACTGATGCTCCTGGGAAAGCATGTCCCTGACAGTGAACTCCGCAGTGTGATGTCAACCCTCAAAAACACCGATGTCATAAACATGCAGTACACATCAGGAACCACAGGTTTTCCCAAGGGGGTAATGCTCACCCACAGGAACATACTCAACAACGGATACTACATAGGGGAAAGACAGAAATTCACTGAGGATGATCGTCTGTGTCTACCGGTACCATTATTTCACTGCTTTGGGATAGTCCTGGGTGTGCTGGCCATCCTCACACATGGGGGGACACTTGTCATGATAGAACTCTTCGACCCCCTCCTTGTACTTGCAGCCGTGGAAAAGGAGAGGTGCACAGCACTCTACGGTGTACCGACAATGTTCATAGCGGAGTTCACACACCCAATGTTTGACATGTTTGACCTTTCATCCCTCAGAACAGGGATCATGGCGGGATCACCCTGCCCCATAGAGGCAATGAAGCGCGTCATGAATGACATGAACATGAAGGAGGTCACAATAGCCTACGGCCTCACAGAGGCGTCCCCTGTCTTCACACAGACCAGTGTGGATGACCCCATCGAGAAGCGTGTCGAAACCGTTGGAACACCCCTACCACACATTGAGGTCAAGATAGTAGACCCTGAAACCGGCGAGGAACTGGGCCCCGGAGAACCCGGCGAGATATGCTGCCGCGGTTACAACGTCATGAAGGGCTACTACAAGATGCCTGAAATGACGGCTGAGGCCATAGATGAGGACGGTTGGCTCCACAGCGGCGACCTTGCTGTGATGGATGAGGACGGATACTACTCAATCGTTGGAAGAATAAAGGACATGATCATCAGGGGCGGCGAGAACATCTACCCAAGGGAGATCGAGGAGTTCCTCCACACAATGCCGGGTATAAAGGATGCGCAGGTTGTGGGAATACCCGATGAGAAGTACGGTGAAATAGTCGGTGCCTTTGTGATCAGGGAGGAAGGTGCGGACATACTCGAGGAGGATGTCAGGGACTACGCAATCCAGAGAATAGCAAGATACAAGGTTCCCAAGCATGTCTTTTTTGTTGACGAGTTTCCTCTCACTGCAAGTGGAAAGGTCCAGAAGTTTAAATTAAGGGAAATGGCGGTTGAGCTGCTTGGGAAAAAGCCATGATATTTTAATTTTTTGAGAGATAGGATGATAGTTTTAAACAGAAGGAAAAGATCCGTTGATTTTATACCTGCAGGAAACCCGAAGAAGGCCCTCAACACCCGCAGAAAACCAGCTTACTGGGGCAGAATTAAACTCAGGGAAACAGAATCAGGGCCGAGGATATCACGTTTCACCGTTGAGATGGATGGACGTGAAACCATCAGGAAACCATCAGAGGCCCTTAAACTGTTGAAGAGGCAGGCTGTTATTTTAACAGGACGCGACCCTGAGATTGAGGATCTCCTCTCATCCTATGGTATCAGATACAGGTATGCAAGGGTATGCAAGCACTGCCTCCATGAGGGCTACCTGACCCTTGTAAGTTCAGGGTCATCCACGGTGCACGCCGGCCAGATAATATGTTCAAGATGCGTTGACGAACTGATAAAAAGGGAGCTTAAATTTGCTGGTATGGATCCATCGACGTTCAGGAACTTCAGAAGACTGATCAGGCGCGGTTTAAGCCTTGACAGGATACTGGAGATGATGTCCCCCCGCTTCGACCCCCTCGAGAACCATGAACTGACCCGCTATGATACGGTGACATCAGGATCAGACAGGACCCCCCGCATCCCGGTTGATAAACTTCGGATCCCTGAGAAATTTAAGAGGATGCTTAAAAGGGAGGGCAACACCGTACTGAGGCCGGTTCAGGTCCTTGCAGTCGACGCAGGGCTCCTGGATGGGGAGGACATCATGGTTGTATCCGCAACTGCGAGTGGAAAGACCCTCATAGCTGAACTTGCAGGGATACCCCGGGCAATGGCCGGTGAAAAGTTCATATACCTGACACCCCTCGTGGCCCTCGCCAACCAGAAGTACCGGGATTTCAGAAGGAAGTACTCCCCCCTGAAACTTAAAACTGCCATAAAGGTGGGTATGAGCCGTATAAGGGCAAAGGATGAACTCAGAATCCCTGAGACGGATGTGGGTGAAGCTGATATAGTTGTCGGGACATATGAGGGTATGGACTATATCCTGAGATCTGGAAGATCAGGTATCCTGGGGGACGTGGGGGTTATTGTCATTGACGAGATTCACACCCTTGAGGATGAGGAGAGGGGTTCAAGGCTCAATGGGATGATAAAACGTATAAGGAGGCTTTTCCCAGAGGCCCAGATAATTGCACTCTCAGCCACTGTTAAGAACAACATGGAGGTGGCCTCAGAGTTCGGACTCAAACTGGTTGAATATGACAGGAGACCGGTGCCCCTTGAGAGGCACCTCGTATTCTCTAGGGGTGAAGAGGATAGGAAGAACCTCATACTCAGACTGGTTGAGAGGGAGTTCTCCTCAAAATCAGGGAGGGGGTTCCGGGGTCAGACGATAGTCTTCACCAATTCCCGTAGAAAGACGAGGCTCATTGCAGATTACCTGACAAGGAGGGGTGTGAGGGCAGCGGCTTACCATGCAGGTTTATCTTACAGGGAAAGACAGCGCATAGAAAGGGCATTTGCATCACAGGACCTGGCAGCCATAGTCACAACCGCTGCGCTGGCTGCTGGAGTTGACTTCCCCGCATCACAGGTGGTGTTCGAAACGCTTCTAATGGGGAACAGATGGATCACGCCAAATGAATTCGCACAGATGCTCGGGAGGGCTGGCAGACCATCCTACCATGACCGCGGCTTCGTATACGTCCTTCCAGAGGTTGGAATGGACTTTGAAGGTGAATCAGAGGAGGCAATGGCACTCAAGCTCCTTGAAAGCGGACCCGACCCTGTTGATGTTCATTACACGGAGGAAGATGTTCTTGAAAACCTCCTGGCAGATATAAGCTCCGGTGCTGTGAAATCTGAATCTGATATTGTTTGGGATCCCTCATGGCCCCTTGATCATGGAAGGGCTCTTGAAATCCTTGATTCATATGACCTCATAGTAATGGATGGTGAAATCCGCGCCACAGAGTATGGGATGGCGGTGTCAAAGTCATTCATAAAGGTGGAGGAGGCCGAGTATATCAGGGGCAGCATAGGGGGGTCTTCCCGGAAACCCCTTGATATTGCACTGGAGCTTGAACCATTTGAAGGCGCATACATATCAGGGAGGCTGCACAGGGCCCTTAGCAGGTCAGCAGGGTCAAGGTTTTCAATGAATCTAATGGCAGATTCAACCCTTGACATAATCTCAGATGGGGATAACATTGTGAGGCTTGACAGTAAACTTCAGGAGGCTGTTCTTAATCTGCAGATGGATTTTCTGTCGTGTGAATGCAGGGAGAGGCCATTCTGTGGATGCATACAGCGCAGGTTATCAGAACATGTTATAACAGAGCGGATCAATGGCAGGGAACCTGTTGAGATAAGCAGGGGTCTTCTATCCAGATACCAGATCCAGGCTTACCCTGGCGATATCTTCAGCTGGCTTGACACCACCATCAGGACCCTTGAGTCCATAGGGAGGATTGCAGGCGCCTTTAAGAAGAGGAAAATTCTAAGAGAATGTTCAGGGATAATAAGGTCCATTGAGATGGGCGGAAAAAATTGAGGATTGCTCATTTTTTGATTTTATGGGGCATATGGCCACCACCTTTCTGTTTCATCACTTAATATGGGACCTCTTCCTGGAAAGAACTTAGATTGTTTGAGCTGCCGGATATTGGTCATATTAGGGTCTGCCCCTGGAAAAAAGTTAAATTTGTTCAGATGATATTAATATTGCAGTTTGAAAGAAATCTAAAGCAATCTAATAGCTGCTGATAATTAGCAGTTCCCTATCTAAAAGAGGAGATACCATGGAAAAGACAGATAGCAGACTCATTTACATTATCCCCAGTATAATAGTATTTCTGGTAGCTCTTTTTATCACCCTCAGGTACGAGTGGCCCCTTGGATGGGACATTTTTTATCATATACACCTTGCAAGGGTTTACATGACAGATGGTTTAACCATTTTTGACCCTATTTACAATGCTCCGCAGGGGAATATGATCAATTACCCACCAATCTTTCACATAACACTCCTATTATTATCCTGGTTTTAAGAACAGGGCTCTTTGAAGCTGCCAGGTTTATGCAGATACTGTTAGCACCTCTCATTGTCCTATCGGTCACATTTGTTGCTTCAAAGTTTTACAGAAGTAAGATTGTAGGTCTGGCGGCCGGGCTTCTCCTGTTATCAGGCGCAATTGCAGCAAGGATTGTTTTACCATTACCAGAGAACATGGCCCTGATTCTTTTCCCCCTCAGTATCTATTTCTATTATAGGTCTCTTAAGGAGGGTGGAATACTTTTTGCTTCCATATCAGGACTTTTAATGGGTCTAATTGCACTTGTACATGCAGCTGCAGCCTTCGCTCTTGGATTTACAGTAACATTCATAACAATGGGTGTCCTGGGCACGGGACTTTACACTGAACGGGACACCTCAGTGATAGGGAGGGTGCTCTCTGTCTACGTCATTTTCCTTATCACAGCAGTTTCAGTCGCTGCTCTCTGGTGGTTGCCTGCCCTCTACTTCAAGAATAAAGGTCCTGGTGGTGTGAGCACGGCGTTACAGACTTCATCAAGACTCAGCATCCTCAAGTATCCCGGTGCTCTGGGTTATCCCGCTGTAATCCTGTCAGCTATTGGGATGATAGCTGCAATAAGAAGATTCGAGCTTGAAGACAGGATACTCCTCTTCTGGGTCATGGCGCTGCTCATCCTCTCAAAGATTTATTACCTGGGTGTCAACGTTATAACTTACAGGGTTCTGATCTATATAATGATTCCTGTGAGCATTCTGGCCGGAGGCGGACTGATTTCAGCATTTAATGTAATCAGGGCGAGATATGAAAATCCTGCCAGGGTCCTTGTGGCAGCTGTGCTCATACTTGCAACCTTTCAGGGCTTTAGCAACCTATCCAGCGCGAAGGTCGCGGACTATGGTGCCATGACCCCTCATGGAAGGATAGAGATCGCCCCACCATCTGAATCAGAAGTAGAACTTGCAGAATGGTTCAGCAGGGAGAAAGGAAATGGGGTCATTTCATTTTCAAACTACTACACAGCAGGGTTCGTGATGGCCTATACTAACAGACCCGTTAATTCCATCCTGTACGAAGCGGCAGGGGTACCTTCATCGGATGAACTCTCAAATAGGAGCATAAAATACCTTGTATTCGATAAAAGACTTAAAGCAGAGGGCAAATTCACATGGAATGTCTCTGAGAACCTCCTTTTCTACAACCCATCCATCATCAATGTATCCGGCCTCAACTACCCTTACCTTGAGAGGGCCTATGAAAACAGGGACTTTGTTGTATACATCCACAGGCCGGTTCAGTAGGTCGTGGATCCAGCGCTGCAGTATCCCCCGTGGAGAGGATTAAACTCCTCTCACAGGATCACCATTCTGGGGACCGGCAGGTTCTGCAATCAGGGGTCAACCCATTGACCACCTATGGAGACTAACTGCAATCAAGTTGTGGTAAAGCTCAATTATTATAAGTCAGGCTGTCCAATAGAGTGAATGGAGGATCTGAAGGTACATGGTGTCCATTTTATCACCTTCAGTGAATCCTCCCATATCAATTGGGGCAGCTCATATCACGGCATGAGCCTGCATATTCAGGGAACCTCATTACCTCATTCATTTTACTGCCGTACCTGTAAACCGTAACACCCTTACAGCCAAGCTCATGGGCGGCCCTGAACACCCTTTCAACATCGGCGGGTGATGAATCCGGTGGAAGGTTAACGGTTTTTGATACAGCATTGTCAACGTGCCTCTGGAAGGCGGCCTGCATTTTAACATGAAATACAGGGTCTATTTCATGGGCAGTTACAAAGACTCTCCTTATCCTCTCTGGAACACCGGGGACACCCCTCAGACTCCCCCTGGCTTCTATGACATCAAGGGATCTCTCGTCAAGTTCACCTGCCATCACCTGGAATAATGGATGCAGTTCATGGAATTTCCTGCCGAGGATGTTCCTTGTGTATGACACAGCAAAGAGGGGCTCAATTCCGCTGCTGGTTCCGGCTATTATACTCAGGGAACCTGTTGGAGCTATGGTGGTTAGTGTGGCGTTCCTCATACCCTCAAATCCATTGACGTCCCATACACTACCCTTAAATTCAGGGAAGGACCCTCGATTTCTTGCAAGTTCCATGGAGGCCTTCCTGGCCTCAGATGATATGAAGGACATCACCCTCCCTGCCACCTCAAGGGCAGCACCTGAATTGTAAGGTATTCCAAGCCTTATCAGCATATCAGCAAAACCCATGACACCCAGCCCTATCTTACGGGTTCTAAGTGTCATCTCCTCCACACTGGGGAGTGGGTAGCTGTTAACGTCTATCACATTGTCAAGGAAGTGCACTGCCACATGCACAGTCCTCCTGAGCCTATCCCAGTTAACACTCCCACCGGATACCATGAGGCTGAGGTTGACTGATCCAAGATTGCATGACTCGTAGGGGAGGAGTGGCTGCTCTCCACAGTTGTGGACGATGAATCCGTTGGCTGTGAATGCATTTGCGCCATGGACACTGGCATCATAGACCTGCTGGAACCCTTCACTCCTGAGACCCCTGAAGGTGGCAAGACCCCTTTGATCCCCGCATGCAAACGGGTCCATCACAAGGATGTCCCCCCTTTCAAGTTCACCGGCGGCACGCCATTCCAGATAACCATCCATTACAAGGACCCTGTGATCATGGGTTAACCTTAAACTGTAGCCCTCCCTGGTTCTGAGATCATATACTTCCTTCTCACCGGTTTTGAAAAAACCTGATATGGAGGGGTAAGCTGAACCATTGATAATAGCATTGAAGGGTCTTCCTTCCAGTTCAGCGGCGGTTCGCGGACCCTCAGATGTCATTATAAGTGTATCACCTGATACGCAGGGGTTGGTTGCCTCTATTCTTCCGAGTCCCGGTGTCGGGTTGTACCTGTTTATACGGTCCTCAAAGAGGATCCCGGGGTCCCCTGACTTCCATGCAGCCTTCACGATTCTTTTCAGTATCACTGATGATTCTACGGAGCCAACCACTTCACTGTTACGTGGATTTATGAGGTCAACCCGGCCGTCCTCCATGAATTTATCGGGGACAGAAACAGAGAGGTTGAAGTTTCTGAGGGACCCCTCTGATGTCTTGGCCTCTATGAATCTGAGTATGTCCGGGTGGCTGACATGAAGCACCCCCATATTGGCCCCACGTCTCCGTCCCCCCTGCTTTATAACCTCAACTGCAACGTCAAATATTCTCATGAATGACACTGGCCCTGATGCCACACCCATTGTTGATGCAACGGTGTCACCCCGGGGTCTGAGTCTGGAAAATGAGAATCCAACGCCCCCACCAGATTTGTGGATTATTGCCATGTTCTTGAGGGATTCGAATATGCTTTCAATTGAATCGTCAACAGGGAGGACAAAACATGCTGAGAGCTGATTTATGGGTGTACCTGCATTCATGAGGGTGGGTGAATTTGGGAGGAACTCAAGATTCCTCATAACCGAATAGAAGAGTTCCTCTGTCCTGCTGCTGTCGGAACCATATATTTCATCTGCAGATGCAACTGCCCGGGCAACCCGTCTGAACATCTCCCGGGGGGTCTCCACAACCTCCCCCCTTTCGTTCCTCAGCAGGTACCTCTCCTCAAGCACCTTAAGGGCTATTTTCGTTAAATTGATCATCATTAAGAGCCATATGGGGCCATTTATGGTAGTGTCTCCAGCAGCCCCTTAACATCGGCTATGACACTCTCGATGGCATCATCGAGTATTCTCTGGCCAAGAACAGGGTCCGGTTTTATACCCTCCTTTTCACAGATTCTTGCGGCCCTGTCAATCCCCTTACTGGCCTCTCTGGCCTCCCTCAGGCCTATCATTCCTATTTCAGGATACAGTTCTGGTCTGCATTCCTCAACTCTCGTGAGGTCCGCTATTCCCAGTATGATTCCAGCGGACAGTTCACCGCTTCCTGCGTGGGGCCCCTCAATCTCAACGATCCTGTTATTCCAGATTATCTCCATGTCAAGTTCATCCATGAGATCCTCAATGCAGTCCTCAAGCCGGTTTCCCCCGTGGCCATTTACGATAACAGCCGCGTCGATGTTCAGGCGGGTCCTGGCCTTTCTGAGGACTGGTTTCAGGTCCCCCTCCAGAAGTTCATCCCTATCAAGGTGAATGCCATGTTTAACGTATGGAAATTCGGTTGCACCGTAGATTATCCCGAGGAACTTTGCCCCTGTTCTAAGGGATGCCTCCAGGGCCACGTAGGATGCTATCTTGGCATCGGTGTCGATTGGGAGGGCCGGGCCGTGGTTTTCAAGGTGTGATCCCAGTGCGATTATCCCAACCCTATGGACATCCTCTGAGATTATGTTACCTGCATCAAGGTTAAGTTCAACCATCCTTCACACCTCGAGGTCCCATATTGCATCTCCAATGTGGTGTATGGTTTTTATGGCCTTTCCAGAGTCGTTTTTTATCATTTCAGGGCCGCTTATGAGGCTTATTCCCACTACAAGGGGTTTGCGGTGTTTTTCGTCCACAACGATGACGATGTCATCTCTCTCAATTTCAGGGTCCGCATCAACTATACCTGGACTCATCACATCGGCACCGTTTGCAAGGAACCTCACAGCCCCCATATCAACCACCGCATAACCCTTCTCTATTTCCTTCATGTGGATGGCTCCCCTCAGGGTGGGGACCACCCTTCCATCCATGAACATGAGGAGCGGCTCTCCATTGACGAGGATTATATCGTTTTCATCTGTCTCTATTATCTCAACGGTGGCCTTTCTGGGTATGAGCTGGGAATATTCTCCTATCTGATCCAGAATCTCCTTCATCTTCTTTTTCTTTATATGGTACCTCTTTTTGATCTTCACGTTCACACCCTAGAAATTTCATGAGAACCTTACATATCTATATGATTTAATCCATTAAACCAGTTTACCCTCTAATCTGCAATCACCTTCATTCATGCCATTATCCTTGTGAGAAAACTTATATACTAGTAAAATAGAAAAATGGAGTATCTGACTGGAAGATTCTGGCCTGTTAGTTAGATTTAAATATAATCTGACCATATTTTAATCTAGGATAGGTGATAGATGTGAGTTCACAGAGAGTTAATGTACAGAGACCACTTGATGCTTTGGGCAATTCACTGAATTCCCCTGTGATCATCAAACTCAAGGGTGACAGGGAATTCAGGGGAGTTTTAAAAAGCTTTGATCTCCATATGAACCTCGTGCTGAATGATGCAGAGGAACTGGAGGACGGAGAGGTCACAAGGAGACTCGGGACCGTCCTTATACGCGGAGACAACATAGTTTACATATCCCCGTAGGGTGATCCGGAATAGCTTGATTTATATATTAATAGAGAAAGCATATTTTATAATTAACAGGTTTTAACTGATTTTCAGGAGGATTAGAACATGAAAGGTACTCCATCATTTGGTAAGCGTAACAAGAATCTCCATATAAGGTGCAGACGCTGCGGCAAGAACTCATACCACGTGCGTAAGAAGGTATGTGCAGCATGCGGCTTTGGAAAATCACGCCGTATAAGGCGATACAACTGGCAGAATAAAAAAATTACAGGCCAAAGGTTGAAATAAATGGATAACAAGGGCCCTGTTGATGTGCGGATAATTGTTGAGGGAGCCTCTGACGTTGAGAGTGTTTCCAGGGCGCTTCAGAGGGTATCCCTAGGCGCCAAATACCATATAACCATATCATCCATAGTGCCAACAACAAGCCTCGAAATCGCCATGAGGGCTGTTGAAGGGGCGGATATCGTCCTGATAGCCACTGACGTTGATCAGACTGGGCGTGAACTGGCTGATAAATTCCGTGAAGCGCTTAAGGGTCATGTTGGGCACATTGAGAGGATGAAACTCCCCTACGGTCATGATGTCGAGTACCTTGACCCTGACCTGATAAGGGAGGAAATAGAAAACGCCATCATAAGGGCCGGACTCCAGACACTCTCCACTGTGAAGAATCTAAGAAACATGAGGGAGAGCCTTGAAGAGTGTCAGGAGAGGCTGAATGAACTGCTGGCCGAAAACAGTACCCTAAGGGATGAAAATATTAAACTCCTGGCTGAAGTTGAGGATGGTGAGAGGGAGGCAGAATCCCTCAAAGAGGAGATAGGGGTCCTCGAGGAGAAGTTAAAGGTCCTTGAGGAGGATTATTCCAGGCTCAAAACTCGTTTTTCTGAACTTGAAGATAAGGAACTTCTTGAAACCTTCTCAATAGGGGAACTCTGGAGCGAAACCTTTGGAGAGGAACCAGATGACCCTGAGAAGATTTATTTTGTAACCGATCACATCAAACCTGAAGGCATAATCACTGGCCAGGGCTTCATAGCGGCACCATCAAGGGAGGATGCTGTTGAGTGGCTTAGAATAGTTAAATCTGCCCTGGTGTTCACTGAAACCGATGATGAGTCATCCTAGATCCGGGAACTTAAAACCTTCTTGTTGGGAGAATCTGAAGTGAGAGACAAATGTGGTATTGTAGGGATTTACTCACAGGATAAAAACATCAACGTGGCCTCCCAGATCTACTACGCACTCTACGCCCTCCAGCATAGGGGGCAGGAATCCGCAGGGATCTCAACATTCAACGGGACCGACATGCTGACCCACAGGGGCATGGGACTTGTCTGTGACGTCTTCAACCCTGATAAACTGGATGAACTCGGCGGAAGTGTCGGCATAGGTCATGTTCGTTACTCAACCACAGGTGAATCCAGAATTGAGAATTCTCAGCCATTCTGGAGTGAATTCCAGGGAGGCAAAATCGCCATAGCCCACAACGGCGACATAATAAATTCAATGGAGCTGCGGGATGAACTGGAGGATGAGGGCCGCTCGTTCATATCAACCACGGATTCAGAGGTGATATGCCACCTTCTGAGCAGGGAATATGAAAAAAAACCCAACATGATAGGTGCCATAAAGAGGGTTTCAGAGCAGCTTGTAGGGTCCTACTCCCTTGTGGTTCTCTTCAATGGGGACCTCTATGTCATAAGGGACCCTGTTGGTATAAAACCCCTGGCATTTGCAAGGAAGGGAAACACCCAGATGGTTGCCTCTGAAACCGTGGCCTTTGATGTTATAGGGGCGGAACATGTGAGGGATGTTCAGCCAGGGGAGATACTGCACCTCAACAGGGGCAAGTCCTACTGGGTTGCCAACGCACCCAACACCAGGAGGGCCCACTGCATGTTTGAATACGTCTACTTTGCAAGACCTGACAGCGTCATAGACGGCCGCAACGTCTACAGGGTCAGGCTCAGTATAGGGGAGGCCCTCTACCGTGAACACCCCGCCGATGCAGATGTGGTTGTACCGGTACCTGACTCATCCATCCCGGCGGCCATAGGCTACTCCCGTGCGTCAGGGATACCCTACGGTGAGGGACTCATAAAGAACAGGTACGTTGGTCGTACATTCATAATGCCCACACAGGAGGAACGTGAAACAGCGGTTAAACTCAAGATGAACCCCATAAGGTCAGAACTTGAGGGTAAGAGGATAGTGCTCATAGATGACAGCATAGTGAGGGGCACTACCTCCAGGGCACTCATTGACATAATCAGGGATGCAGGGGCAGAGGAGATACACCTGCGTATAGGATGTCCCCCCATAAAGTCGCCCTGCTATTATGGTATAGCCATGGCAACCAGGAAGGAGCTTATAGCATCAAGCAGGGATGTTGAGGAGATAAGGAGGATAATAGGGGTTGATTCCCTGGGTTATCTGAGTATCGAGTCACTTGTTGAATCCATAGGTATCAAGAAGGGCTTCCTATGCACAGGGTGCCTGGACGGGGACTACCCGACACCTCTTCCCTCAGATATAGATGAATATGAGGCACTGAGGTCCTGCCTCTAGTTCCACCATGAATTTTTAGTGTTGTCGGATGGCTGATTGCACTGTTTTCTGTTTCAATAAATTTTTCAACGTGATTTAAATGTCTGAGCTCCTATCACCAGCAGGTGCCTTTACATCGCTGATGGCAGCCCTTAAGTCAGGTGCTGATGCGGTTTACGTGGGTCTTGAGGGCTGTAACATGAGGGCAAGGGCAGGTAATTTCAGTATCGGCGAAATTGCAGAGGCAGCGGAGATGGCCCACAGCTACGATGCAGGGCTCTATGTATGCACAAACACGGCCCTCAGGGACTCTGACATTGAAGGACTTGAGAGATTACTACCTGAGATTTACTCTGCGGGTGCTGATGCGGTGATAGTCTCTGACCTTGCAGCTGTGGAGCTTGCATCTGAATGCGGCCTGGACGTCCATGTCAGTGTACAGGCAAATGTTACAAATACCAGGACGCTCAGGATACTGGGGGAGATGGGGGCCACGAGGGCCATACTATCAAGGGAGCTCTCCCTTGGTGAGATATCCAGTATTGCGGCGGCCTCACCCATTGAAATCGAGGTTTTTGTCCATGGCGCCCTCTGCACAGCAATATCAGGTAGATGCTACCTCAGCTCATACCTTTATGGTAGAAGCGCCAACTGCGGGGACTGCCTTCAGCCATGCAGGAAGAGGTGGAGGCTGGTATCTGAGGATGGAGAATTCGACCTTGAGATGGCCCCCGGGGGTGATATAAGGAGCTACATCCTGAGTCCGCGGGACCTCTGTATGGTTGAACATATACCTGAACTCCTTGATGCCGGTGTTGACGCCCTCAAAATAGAGGGTCGTGGGAGGGCAGCGGATTATGTTGCAACAGTCACCTCAGTATACCGGGAGGCCATTGACACCTACCTTTCAGGTGAGTGGAGTTTTGATTCCAGGTGGCTTGAAAGACTTGAAGGAGTCTTTAACCGTGGTTTTGGTACAGGGTTATACTTCTCTGAGCCAGATACCGGTAGCGGGGGTAACGTATCCCGTTATGTGAAGCAGGATGTGGGGGAGGTTGTTAACTACTACAGGAAGGTGGGGGCAGCTGAAGTGAGGCTGTGGAGGCCACTTGAGGTTGGGGATGAGATCATAATACAGGGCAGAACAACGGGGGTCCTCATACAGCGTGTTGAATCACTTCAGGTTGATGGCGATCCCGTGGAAAGGGTTGAATCTGGTAGCGCGGGTCTCCTGGTGGAGGAAAGGGTCCGGCCAGGGGACCTCGTATACCGGAGGGTTAGAAGGGATTGAGGCATCACTGTTCAGAATTTATCTGATGTGTACCGGTAACCGTTTTTGATGTTCGGCTCCGTGAATCACCTCCCTCTGGTGTGTCCGTCAGGCTGGGAAACGGGTTATGGCTCTGTATCAGGAACGGGTTGTAGCTCTGTGTATATACTGTCATGGTGGCCGGCGGTAACTGTTATTTTTAAAAGTGATGCTCCACATATTAAAGAGAGGTGAGTTAATGATAAGGGTAAAGGATGCCATGCAGAAAGATGTCATAACAGTCAGGAGGAACAGTAAGATACATGATGCTGCACGGGTACTGAGGGAGAACAGGATCAGCGGGGCCCCGGTTGTTGATGATGATGGTAAACTAGTGGGTGTTATCAGTGAGGGTGATATAATGAGGCTTATTGAGGTCCATTCACCCAGCCTGAACCTCCTCATGCCATCCCCCCTGGACCTGCTTGAACTTCCAGTTAGGATGAAACATGAATACGATGAGATAGCGAAGGGTATCAGGAAGGCAGCCATGATGCTGGTGGAGGAGATAATGACAGATAGGGTTGTAACGGTGCACCCTGATGCATCCATTTCTGATGCAGCGGAACTCATGGACCGGCATGATGTGAAGAGGCTTCCTGTGGTTGAAGATGGTGAACTGGTGGGTATCATAACAAGGGGAGATATAATAGGCGCATTTGTTAAGTGATGAAATCTAAACCGGTGTCTCCATGAAGCGGATAGCGATCTATGGTAAGGGTGGTATAGGGAAGTCCACGATTGTATCGAATATGGCGGCTGCCTATTCCTCCGAGCACAGGGTACTCGTTATAGGCTGTGATCCAAAGGCAGATACAACCAGGACACTCTACGGTGAAAGGCTCCCCGCTGTACTTGATATCCTTAAGGAGAACCGTCAACCTGACGCCTCTGAGGTTATCCATGAGGGTTTTGGCGGTGTTAGGTGTGTGGAGTCAGGAGGCCCTGAACCCGGTGTTGGATGCGCCGGGAGGGGTGTGATCGTTGCAATGAACCTCCTTGAAAAACTCGGTGTATTTGAGGAGGAGATTGATGTGGTCATATACGATGTCCTCGGTGACGTGGTCTGCGGTGGATTCGCGGTGCCACTCCGTGAGGAATTTGCAGATGAGGTCTATATAGTAACCTCCGGGGAGTACATGTCCCTTTACGCTGCAAACAATATTGCAAGGGGTATAAAGAAACTGAGGGGTAAACTTGGCGGCGTCATCTGTAACTGCCGTGGCATCAGAGATGAGGCTGATATTGTATCTGAATTCGCCTCAAGGATAGGTTCACGTGTTGTTGGTGTGGTTCCAAGAAGCCCCCTTGTCCAGGAGAGTGAAATTGAGGCAAAGACCGTGATTGAGAGGTTCCCTGAATCTGAACAGGCAGAGGTTTACAGGAAACTGGCAGATGAGGTTTACCTTAACACCGAATTCTCTTCACCTGAACCCATGGATCCTGAGGAATTTGAGGAGTTCTTTAGAAACTTCAAAGGAGATGATTGATATGGAGAGATATGTGCAGCTCGGGGTCTTCCACCTTCTGGTGGGTGCTGTGATAGTTTTCATGGCAGTCTGGGCACTGTACCCTGCGAGCACCCTGGGATCTGAACCCTGGTGGCATGCGGCCCTGAAAATCATATTCGGTGCCCTCATGGTGGGGGCTGGACTGAAGCTCTTGAGGACCTAGATTTCATCCCATTTTTTCAGGTCTGCATGCAGGTCCCTGAACGCCCTTTCAACAGCCTTCTCGGCTTCACCTCTGGTTTTGAAGTGGTGGAGGTGTGACCTGCATCTGCAGTCGGAGCATCCGAAACCCTTCACAGAGAGGTCTCCCTCGAGTTTTTCTGAAACTGCACATTCAAGTCTCCTCTCATCTGTGGAATAGAAAACCCCCACAACCTCTGTATCAGTTAATAGGTGGTCTATGTGCCATCTCATCCTCTTTTCAGCCCTCAGATGTCTTCTTATTCTGGCCTCAAGTGAGCCAAAACCTGATCCAACATACACGTAGTAGCCGGGGGGAAACCTTATCCTGCCAAGGCTTCCAATCCTGGTTTCAGTTCCACCGCACCTTATGATAAGACAGTAGGTACCCTTCATGCTGACTCCATAATAATTTCAGTATTTATTTTATCAATCAACGGAACTCATCACAGGATCCAGTAATAAATCCATCTGTTATTATCATTGTAAGAAATTTTTAGTAAAATTTATATTTTTGTATGATTTAATTATATTCTGGTTTCTGCAGGGCACCCAGGTACTGGGGGTGATACCATGGCAGTGGCAAAATGGTTGCTTTACATAATTGGTATAATATTAGTAGTTATGGGTATACTGGGTTACCTTGGGATCCCTTACCAGGCTCTCAAGGACCCGGCATGGCACGCTGCCCTGAAAATTATAGTTGGGCTTGTAGCACTATGGGGAGGTACCAAGGCAGAGTAGTAGATTTTGCCATTTGAACTTTTTTTGAGGGGCCCTGCAGGGACCTCAAGCTCACTTGGTGGTGGAATGGCTGAGGTCAGGTACACTCTGAGGGCGAGGGGTCACCCCAACGTTACCGCAGAGCACAGAACAACACTTGAGGTCACAGCTGACCCTGAAATAGGTAAAACCGCAGACTGTATAATAGGTGTTTCATCATCTGATTCTGTTTCAACAATTCCTGATGAGGTGAGGTCTGCCATAGCAGGGGAATCATCACGTGTGAGGGTGGTGCTGCGCACTGAAAATGGGTTTGATGAAATAAGTGGTTACGGGCATCCTGACCTCACCCTGGATCACCCAACAGATATCGTGTGCCGTAAGAGCGATTACATCTGTGGAAGAACACTCATGATAGGGGCCGATAAGGCTGCATGTGACCTTGACCGAAGGCTCGTGAGGGATTTAATGGATGGTAAAGAGCTCACCGTTGAAATAATAGTTGAATATGATGATTCCGATTAGTTTTTTGTGGTTTCAAGTTTTCCAGTGATAAAAGGTTAATGGCGATTCAGATGGATTTTCATGGTGTGAATCGTTAAATAGGAGTGCAGGGGACGGGATTCGAACCCGCGAAGGGACTCCCCCACTAGGCCCTCAACCTAGCGCCTTTGACCGCTCGACCACCCCTGCATGGGAAAAATCAGTGCTTAACGGGGAGTGGAACAAATTATCTATGTTTTACTATTTAAACTTTGCGGTTGCTCAGGTTGAGGGAGCCGATCATTCTTTAAGGATGTGCTGAGAAGAAATCGTATGGAATGCAGATTCAGAATCAATGGAGGTGATTATTTTTGTCCTGTCTTAGAGAGGCAGGTGATGATCTCCTTGTGGATATTGAAGTATCCCCTGCATCAGGTAGATTTGAGGTCAGATCTTACAATGAGTGGAGGAAGAGAATTGAGGTTAAGGTCGGGGCTCCCCCGGAGAAGGGCAGGGCCAACAGGGAGATAATAAAGGAGTTTTCATCTGCCTTTAACACGAAAGCTGATATATTATCAGGCCATAAAAGCCGGCACAAAAAACTGAAGATATATGGGATGGATGCTGAGACATTCAGGGGTCTTCTGAAAGAAAAATTTGGAATTATAATTCCATGATAATCTCCATATATAAAAAAATTAATTCATATCCATAAAATTGAAAATTTAACTTTAGAAAGCTTTATTCTTTAGAAAGCTTTATTAATTAGGATAAAAAAAGAATTAAGTGGAGGTTAGAAATGATTTCTACAGTTACAACGACAACAACCACCACCGTAACCACCGCTGATGTAATGACTTACAGTATAATAGCAGTGATTGCACTGATCGGTTTCCTTGCTCTCAAGGAAATTCTAAGCTCTGACGAAACAGGAAACGAAACAATAAAGGCCATGGTATCAGGATCCAACGTGGCGATCCTGCCGTTGCTCATAGTATTTGCAGCGATCGTAATATACAGGGTTCTAACAATAGTCTAAAAAAGGGGGTTAAGATGAACAGAAACGCTTTAATACTGGTAATTGTGGTTATTCTTGTCATAGTGGGCGCAGCAGCCCTTATGATCAGGAATCCAACGGTAACACCCCCTGCAGCAGGCGACACACTTCTTGCAATGAGCAACCACGCTACTGACCAACAGGTACATGCCGTGGCAGTGGTGGAAAATGTATCAAAGGCCGATGGATCACTTACAAACATCTATATTGACTCATGGATCCAGCCCGGCGGAAGGGTCACAGTGGACCTATCAAAGGAACTTGGCTACAATGGATCATTACCCGCAGGGACAACATTCCCCATGAAAATGTGGCTTGATCCACACGGAAACAAAACAGGAAACGCAACACTCAACATGACAGTTTATGGGGGCACCGAGGACAGAATAGGTGATGAAACAAACGCTTATCGTCTCACAGCTTCACACGTATTTTATCCTCTATCCAGTATAACATCAAACCAGGTAAACGTAACACAGGATCCCACAAAGGGCGCTGAATTCCTCAAGGGTATAAGGTCAGTCTATGTTGAGCTTCTCATAACAGTTAACGCTGATGGAACCGTTAAAATAACACAGCTAGCGCCTCCGGTTCTGTGCACACTTGCAGCGGGTGGTTAAAAATTTTTTTCTTTTTTATTAAATGGAGGTTTTTCATGAAGGCAGTTATACCAGCAGCTGGTCTTGGGACCCGTTTTCTTCCTGCAACCAAGGCACAGCCCAAGGAGATGTTACCGGTATTTGATAAACCAACTATCCAGTACGTTGTGGAGGAAGCTGTGGCTTCAGGTATAGATGACATCCTAATAATAACAGGTAAGGGTAAGAGGTCAATAGAGGACCACTTTGACAGGTCCTTTGAACTTGAATACTTCCTCATGAAGAACAACAAAAGGGAGTACCTTGACGAGGTTGAGGCCATCTCTGACCTTGCGGATATATACTTTGTGAGGCAGAAGGAGCAGAAGGGGCTCGGGGATGCCATATACTGTGCAAGGAAACACATAGATGGTGAGGATGCGTTCGCCGTCCTCCTTGGTGATACGATAACCTCATCTGATGTCCCCTGCACCCGTCAGCTCATGGACCTATATGAAAGGTACGGTGCCTCTGCCATTGCCGTTGAGGAGGTCCCACGGGATAAGGTTGAAAGGTATGGTATCATTGATGGAAAGGAGGTCAGTGATGGCGTCTACATGATAGATGAGATGGTTGAAAAACCCTCCGTCAGTGAGGCACCATCGAATCTCGCCATAATGGGGAGGTACGTCCTTGATAGTGAAATATTTGATCACATAGAGAACGTTCCCCCGGGATTCGGGGGTGAGATACAGCTGACCGATGCCATGAGGGAACTTAAAACGGTTTACGGTTGTCTCTTCAGTGGCAAAACCTATGATATAGGTAACAGGGTTGACTGGCTTAAAACATCCCTTGAATTTGCCATGAGGGACGATGAGATAAGGTCAGAACTGGTTGATTACCTGAGGGACCTCATTTCCAGGTACCGATAAATAATTTTTTTGTCTTACTCATAAAAATGGCATTACAAGGAAAAGTATGGAATTTGATATCCCGTGTGATGCCGTTATACCGGCGATACTCCTTGTTCTCTGGAATACAAGGCCATAGACCACTGCAACGCTGAACACAAATATAAGGTCGTAACCGGACTTCCAGCCCACGTGAAGCGCTGTGAATAGTAGTGATGCATAAAGGAGTCCTTTGAGTTTTCCCATCACCTCCTCGGCGTTCCTCTGAACAATACCCCTGAAGAGAAGCTCCTCAGCAAGCCCGGTCCCTATGAGCATAACAGCAAAGCCCAGAATAAAATTCTGAACAGAGAGATGGGGGATGAGGGCCTCTGGTCTCAGTATCTGGTATTCAATGTACCCCATCGGAAAACCTGTGAATGCAACTGCAACCTGCCAGCGTAACTTCCTTAAGTTCAGCCCTGCATCGTCCCTTGTGAGGTTCTGGGTTCTCATTAGGGCTGCTGATGCTGCAAAAAGCGGAACTGCTATTATGATGTACCAGTAGAGGTGCCTTACAACGGTGAGGGGCATTGAAAGTCCCACGATCCTTATGATGGGAAGCATCATCATGGCTGCAAGGAGAACCTTCATCTTTTTCTTTGAGATTGATGAGTGAATAAAGAGGGCGAAGAGAAGCACTGTGTGAATCACAAGCCCCAGCTTCATGCTTATAAAGGTTGTTGTGTACTCGGCAATCACAAGGATGGAGAGGTAAAGGAGGAGTATGGAGGTGTTGTACCTGGTGAACTCATCACTGAGCTGCTCCTCCAGCTCCTTCATCTTTGCATAAGCAACAAGTACCTTGACCTTCTCCTGGTTCCTGAGACAGATCTCATTATAACGCCGGTATGCCTCAATGGCCTCATCATGCTTCCCCAGCATTTCAAGAACCCTTGCACTGTGTAGAACAGCCTCTGATTCATTTTTGAGATCGTTGACCCTCCTGAAACCTGACGCTGCAAGGTTGTAGAACCATCCGGCCCGCTTCAGCTTACCCTTCCCCTCATAAATCTTACCCATGCAGAATGATACATCCGCCTCGCGGGGGTCATGCTCCTCCCTGTACAGTTCAAGGGCGTTCCTGTAGCTATCAAGGGCAAGATCAGTTTTCTGAAGTTTATGGTACTCCCGCCCCATTCTGAAGAGTGTATCGGCAGTTCTTTTCACATCCCCTGCCTCTGCATACTCCTCGGCCCTTAGATTAAAGTACCTGATTCTGTCAATGTAATCCTCCGGTCTGAGAATCCTTCGCCTCTCCAAGTTACCACCTAATTCTTCATGACCATCCTCTGGAATAGTTCTCCGTCAACGTGAAGGTCGAGCTGTCCGGCTGATGGAAGGGAAGCCTTTTCGAACTTCTTAACGTCCTGTAACATGCTCATATCGAGTATGGCCTCCATTGACCTCACACCATGCCTGTACTCGGGTATTTTGAGGAATGCATTCAGCACCCCATCATCGATTCTGAGGCGGCCGTTCCCATCAAAGAGGTGGGGGGTCTTCCTCTCAAACATGGACCTTAACAGTATTGCCCTCCTCAGCATAAAAAATTTATCTCGCCTGTGCTGTGGATCGGGACCGATTATATTCACATAGCCCCGGAGTCTGCTTATGAAGTCCCTCACCTTGGCTTCCCTCAGAATTTCAGGGTCCTGTGACTCGAACTCCTGGAATGTACTGCTCGTGCCACCTGCAAATACAAGTATGGATTTACCCAGAGGGTGCATGCTGTCCCCCTCCCTGAACTCCCCGTCCTGCATGGGTGCCAGGAAGTACCTGACCCATCCAAGCCTTTTACCCCCCATGGGTGAGTCGAATTCATCAAAGAAGGCCTGGGGAACCATACCCTCAAGCACCACATCCCTTATCTGATGAAAGGCGTCTATGAGGTCATCCTCATCCCTGAACTGGGATATGTTGAAGTTCAGGGGTTTTATTCTCTCTGGATCCACACTTGCAGCCAGCTGGCTCACAGCAAAGGATTTACCGGCCCCTGGCGGACCGAAAACCCCGATACAGAGGGGTCTTTCAGGGTTCTCATTTTTCATGTACTCCATCAGGAGGTTCCTTATGCTCTGATAGCCCTCAATTTCCCTCCGGTCGGCTGTTATGAGCTTACCAAAGTGTGCCACAGGAAGCGGACACTTTCTTCTCCTGTAACCGTTTATCACGATGTACCTTGACACGGCCTCTATATCAAAGAGGGGTGGTGAGTCGGCGATTGTCCAGAGACCCCTGGAGTGGAGGGGTATGTCAACTGCCCCGATGTCCTCACCCCCTGAGCGGAATATGTCACTTAATGGGTAGTCAGGTTTCTCAGAAAACCCCATGGAAAGGAGTTCAGCGGCAGCAGCCATTCCCCTTCTCACTGAATCATCAATTTCATGGCCCCTGCTCAGTGATGCTGTGAATCCCGCTGTGAATGCGCATCCACATCCCTGCATTTTACCGGGGGCCCTCTCCATGAGGTTACCCTCGAATATATGGGGGTGGTAGAATAACCTGGCATCACCTCCGGCATAGTATATGGCGCCCTCGAGGCCCACACGAACGATCATCCTGAGGTCCTGTATGTCCTTAAGTGTCGGGTTGTTCCTCATCTGCCACATGAAGTCCTCTGCTGTCCTCTCCCATGAGAGTCTTCTGCTTATATTGGCACCGTACTCCCTCAGGTCCTCCATGGTTATTATGAGGATGAGGTTTTCGCGCTGCCTTTCAAGGAGGTGCTCCCAGAGTCTACCACTGAAGAGGGGGGATGACATCTTGAGTACTGTGGTTGGGTCACCATCAATTATGGCTGAGGGCCATTTTTCCTTCATTTCCCTGAAACCATTTCCTGCATCATCAATGACGACAATATCTGCATCCCTGTCCCTGAATCTGAATGGCATCGATGGGAGACCATCATCCGGTCCTGTGTAGCCCATGAATCTCTTCACGTGGTAGCCGTCACCTGAGGGTTTTAACTCTGCAAATGAGTGTATGAACTCTGAAGGATCCGTTTTTTCAGGTCTGCACGATAGTGATGGGTGGTTGACATCCATAAGACTCTTGAGCATCCTTGCGGTGAGGAGGGCACCACCCTCAAGCGCCCGTCTTTTGAAACCCAGGTGGGTTTTCCAGTTGAACATTGAAGCCCCAGCGTCCTGTCTGACAGGCCACTGGATCCAGTCAACTGTCACATCCCCTGTTACTGTAATTTTCATCTCCATCACCATTTGAGGGAATTTGAATCATTTTTTGCAGTTCTATGCCATTTCCATGCGGTTTTGATGATCTCCTCAAGTTCAGTGAAAACAGGACTCCATCCGAGGAGTTTACGGGCCCTTTGTGAACTTCCTACAAGTTCAGGGGGGTCTCCGGGCCTTCTTTCGTCCTCCACAGTCTTTATACTGGCACCTGTAACCTCTCTGCAGGTTTCTATGACTTCCCTCACAGAGAAGCCGTTACCGTTTCCAAGGTTGAACACGCCACTTCTTTCACCTTCAAGGTATTCAAGGGCTCTCCAGTGGGCATCTGCAAGGTCCATGACGTGTATGTAGTCCCTTATGCATGTCCCGTCGGGGGTGGGGTAGTATGTACCGAAGATCCTTACAGAGTCCCTAAGACCCATAGCGGCGTCCAGTACTATGGGTATTAGGTGGGTTTCAGGTTCGTGGAGTTCCCCGATCTCTCCTTCAGGGTCAGCCCCTGCTGCGTTGAAGTACCGGAGTGATACATAGTTAAGGCCATATGCATCAGTGTAGTCCCTCAGTATCTCCTCAACCATGAGTTTGGACCTTCCGTAGGGGCTTATTGGGTTTAGGGGGTGTTCCTCGGTTATAGGGATTTGGGATGGGTTGCCATAGACGGCACATGTTGATGAGAATATGAACCTGCTGACCCCGTTCTCTCGCATGGAATCAAGGAGATTCATGGTGTTCATCACGTTGTTCCTGTAGTAGTCCCCTGGTTTCTGGACAGATTCACCAACATCTGTGAACGCCGCAAAGTGCATAACTGCTTCAACATCGTGGCCGGTGAAGATCCTCTCAAGGAGTCTCCTGTCACCGAGGTCCCCCTCAATGAATTCACCCCACCTTACAGATTCCCTGTGTCCCTTTGTGAGGTTATCAAGGATGAGGGTTTCATATCCCCTCTCTGAGAGGAACTTATTGACGTGTGAACCGATATAACCTGCTCCGCCGACTATGAGTATCATTGTTACACCACAAACTGATCTATCTCTTTATTTGTCAGGGAAACAGATAAACATTGATGCTCTTATCTCACTCTCCTGCTGAAGATTTTTTTATCTGAGATCACATAGTTATGATACATATCCTCAGAGGTGATGTCTTGAACTACCTGGTCTTCGCGCTCCTTGCGGCATTGATGTTTGGTCTGGCCCCTATTTTCAGCAAGATAGGACTTGAGGGTGTCAACCCTGGAATTGCGCTCACAATAAGAAGTTCCGTCATAACCGCTGTCATGCTTGGATGGGTCATGTTCAGTGGGGGTCTGGATGCTCTCTCAGATGTGAGTCCAGGGGGATGGTTCTTCCTGGCACTGGATGGTATATCAGCAGCCCTCCTGGGGCAGCTGTTTTATTACTATGCACTCAAATCAGGGGAGGCATCCATAGTTGTACCAGTGGTCGCAGCCTTCCCCATATTCACCCTCATTGTTGCGGCCTTTCTGCTGGGTGAGAGGTTAACGGCGGCAAAGGCCATCGGGTTGCTCATGGTGGTTGGGGGCGTGGTGCTTGTCCGGATGTGAACCTTAGTAACACATTTTAGATAAACTTTTATCATTTGACGCATAACATAAACTTGAGGGGAGGTGTTTTATGGAGATAACTGAGAAGATGGTTGAAGGGGTTCGGGTTGCCTACAGAGAGTGTTCAGGTAGCTATGACCTTATACCCAGGTACATAGCTGAGGTTGCAGAGTGGGTCATAGGGAATGGGCTGCAGATGACGGGACGTGTATACGGGACCTATTATAACAGTCCAGAGGATGTCAGTGAGGATGACCTTGTCTATGAGATAGGGGTATCCATTGCAGGTGAGGCGGAGCCGTCTGAAAAAATCAAGATAAAGAATTTACCTGCTCAGAGGGTCCTTGCAACGCTTCATGAGGGGCCATACACTGAGGTGGGTCCCGCAATCCATTCTTTAATCGATTATGCCACTGAAAATGGCTATGAAATTGTGGGTCCCATAACTGAGGTCTACCTCAACAGTCCACTGGAGGTGGATGAATCGGAACTTCTCACAGAGGTTCAGCTCCCTGTCAAGAAACCTGATTGATTCTTTCCTTTTAATTTTAGAATAAGGCCTGTTTTTTCTTTTTAATGAAATAGATTGTGGATCTGGATTTTATAACCGGAAATGATTATAAAATGAATTGGGTCTGGGAGGTGTGACCTGGATCCTCTGCATTGAAGGGGACGCTGAATAAAATAAATTAGATCTGGAGGGGTATCTCCAGAGAATTGGAATTTAAACTGTGCTTTCCACTTGAATCAGTGTAGGTTACGCTGAAACCACCTATGAAGAACGGGTTTGATAGTTTGGCGTCTTCCCCGAAGTCAATCTTAACCTCTTCCTCAGTGGGTATGTGGATCTGTACCTGGAATTCCACCTCTTCCCCCGCACCTATAACATCAAAGGACCTTTCAAAGTCCTGTGATGTGACCTTAACGTTCCTTGCTGGCCCTGTACCATCATTCCTTATCCTGCATTTAAGGGTGATATCTGACCCTGGCTTTGCAGACTCGGGGCCTGTCTGGGTTGCAATGATCCTGGCCGAACCGGCTGTATCGTTTTTTTCACTTAAATTTTTAACTTCCCTGTTATATGTGCTCCCTGTTTGGGTGAAAAGGTAAAAACCTGCTGAGACACCTGCAATGAGAAGCACCAGAATTAGAGCATAGATTTTCATATCCAACTTACCGCCTCCAGATTAACAGATTGTAAACCAGGTACATATAAGTGTTTTGATCGGGGTAAGGATATGGCTGAACATACATACAGTGTAATGTGATTTAAAATGAAAATTGAGGAACCAATTAAAACAACAGTTGAGGAGCTTCGCAAGCTCCTGGATGTGAAGAACCTTGTGGGTGAGGCCATAGAGACAGAGGATAAGGTTCTGATACCACTCATGAAGATGGGTGTCGGTTTCGGCGCTGGTATGGGTGAGGGAACCTCCTCAGAGTCTGAGGGAGGCTCTGGAAGTGGTGCAGGCGCTGCTGCCGGAGCTGAGCCAGTGGCCATGATAGTTCTTAAGGGTGTTGAGGGCCCGGAGGGTGTGAGGGTGATTGACCTCAGATCAGGAAGCACCGGGAGGATAATACAGGAACTTGGATCCACCGTTACAGATATAATACGGGAGATTTCAGATAAGAGGGAACCTGAAAGTGAGAGTAAGGAATGAGATAGCCCATGAAGATTCTCCTCATTAGGGGAACCTGAAAGTGAGAGTAAGGAATGAGATAGCCCATGAA
>NZ_JBNASF010000018.1:0-32556 GCF_049720995.1 Methanothermobacter sp. | reverse complement strand
AACAAGAACACCCAGACGAAAAAGAAATACTGGAACTTTTAGATTACGAATATCTGATCAAAAATACTTAAAATCAGAGGGACCCCATACCCTCAACGATCTCCCGGATCTTGTCCTCAACGTTTGAACTGTTCTCAACAACCGTACCCGTGACTATTACATCTGCACCTGCACCTGCAACCCGTGCGGCATCCGCACCTGTCCTTATACCCCCGCCCACTATGAGTATCTGATCTGTGCATCTCTTAACAATGGATATCATCTCCTCAGGCACATGCTGTGGTGCCCCTGAACCCGCCTCAAGGTAGAAGAGCCTCATACCCAGGAACTCTGCGGCCATGGCATATGCCGCCGCAATGTCCGGCTTGTTTCTCGGGACAGGCTTGGTGTCTCCGACCCAGCCCACTGTACCCCCTGGTTCAACCACAAGGTAACCCATTGGCAGGGCCTCTATCCCCATCTTCTTAACGGCTGGTGCACCGAGTGCCTGGGCACCTATTATCCAGTAGGGGTTGTTTGAGTTGAGGAGACTCATGAAGAATATCGCATCTGCATGGCGGCTGACACCTGTGGTGTTACCAGGAAAAAGTATTATCGGGACATCTATGTTCTCCCTCAGAGCCCCTGCTGTGGCATCGAGTTCACTGGAATCGGTGGTTGACCCCCCGAGCATTATACCATCGGTACCACCCCTTATTGCGGCCTCTGCGATTTCAACGGCCTCTTCAGGGGTCTGCTCCTCAGGGTCGATGAGGGTAAGGTGTATCTTCCTCTCCCCAAGAATATCATGGAAATAATCTTCAACCTTCATTTTGAACACTCAGAAAAGTAATAAATGGGGGAGCGGGGCTGTTTAACCCCTTGGTTCCTTTGCCTTGTACCTTAATCCCTTGTAACCGCACTTCCTGCATGTCTTTGCAGTTGGTGGGTTCCTGGCGTTACATTTAAGGCAGATCTTGATATTGAATAGTCTGTTTTCTGCTTCCTCAAATCTTGCCATAATTAGCCTCCTATGTATTTGTTCTGAATCTCAACAACCTCAAGGCTATCCCTAGCCCGGGAGTAAGCTTCAAGAAGTTCACGGTTGAGGTCCAGGAAGTGTGGACCCCACTTGAAGTAGGACATGATGTCAGACGCTATATCTTTCAGTCCAACTATATAAAGGGTTGCCGCCACGGCCTCCGCAGTTGATAGTATGCAGGGCTTTCCATAGTTGGTGGGGTTTGCGGCCACCAGGAACGGCAGCGACCTGTGGTTCCCTGCGGTCTGGAATATGACCGATGACTTTCTGACCTTTTTCCATGAGCAGTCCAGGGCAACGATGCCCCTCCTCATGACCATGTCACGGTCCTCAGGTGAGACTGCCTTCTCAGAAAAAGGGTTGAGGACAAGTGCACCTCTGGGTAACTGATTGAGACTATTTACTATTTTAAATTTTCCCTTCCTGCCGAGTTTGAGGCTGGTGCACTTCTTCCTGTCACACTCCTCTGCATGGTATACCACGATTCTCATCACGGTGATATTGGAATGTCCACGTATAAATAATTTGGATGGGTGGGATCCCGGAGTGACCTCTGCCAGAACATCTCCCTCTCATGCCCCTCAGTGGGATCCCGGAGTGACCTCTGCTAGAACATCTCCCTCTCATGCTTCATTATCCCTGGAACAGCGATGGATGGGTCCTCGAGGTCATGGAGGTCATAGTAGCTGCCACCTGATGCCAGGGCTATCTCCATGTTGAGGTCCCTTCCACCCCTTGAGCCCTGCTCGAAGTTTATGACAGCGGAGGGTATATCCTCCTCCCTGAGCCTGGCTGCTGCCTCAACCGCCTCCCTCTTGGGGTTCCTCTCAACCCCAACATTTGGCATCCCGTCACTGAGGATAACCATGAAGGGGACGTACTCGCTGTGTTTCTTCTCCTCCCTGAGTATCTCAAGACCCCTCTTTATGCCCTGTGCCATTGGTGTTGTGCCACCAACCTTTATGCTGTCAACCGTATCCCTGAATGATGATGCCCTGGCTGTTGAGGGTATTATAACCTTTGCATCCCTTCCCCGGAACCCCACGACACTTATCCTGTCCCTATGCCTCTGGGCGTCCTCTATGAACCTCTCTATGAGGCCCTTGACCCTGGCAGCCTTCTTCTCAGAGAACATGGATCCGCTTATATCCACCACCAGAACGATCGATGCCCTTGCACCGTGCTTGCGTATCTTCTCCCTTATATCGCCGGGTTCTATCTTAAGCTCCCCCCTTGAGGCTGCGGCCCTCAGCGTGGCGTCAACGGCAACATCACCTGAGCCCCTGGGGAACCTGCTCTTCACGTACCTTCCCTTCGTGGTCTTTGACTCAACCCTTGAACCGTAGAGGCGCTCCTTCTTCTTGCCCCGGATCCTGAGGAGCTTCTTTATATCAACTTCCATGTCCTCAGCTTCAGGTTCCCTGCCCTCCACATCAGCGGCAAGGGCCCCCATGGATGATGCCGCTGGTGAGGCCCCTGAATCTCCAATGCTACCATCCCCATGTGATCCCTCTGAGGGGGTTTCATCCTCTGCACCCTCACCTGAGTCACTGCCTGAGTTGTTGCTTCCCGGTTCGGACTCCTCTGACTCTCTTTCACGCTCCATCTCCTCACGGGCCCTCTGCATCTCCCTCCTGGTGTTCTCACGGTTATAGGTCCTTCCAGGTATCCTTTCACCCAGAACGAGTATTATGGCCTCCTCCACGTCCTCCTCATGGACCCTCCTCCTGCCGTTGAAGGCCGCTATTGCCTTTGAGGTCCTCACGATTGCAATATCGGATCGGTGCCCATCGACCCCTGCATCGACACAGACCCTTGCTATCAGCTCAAGGAGGTCATCGTCAATTGTGACAGCTGGAAGGAGCTTCCTGGCCTCCACTATCCTCTCCCTGAGTTCCAGCTGACTATCAGCGAACCTCTCAATGAATCCCTCAGGGTCATCCTCGAATTCATCCCTCCGCTTCATTATAAGGATCCTCTGCCTGATGTCGGTGACCGTGCCAACATTTATGTGTATGCCTATCCTGTCTGAAAGCTGGGGCCGGAGTTCACCCTCAGCAGGGTTCATGGTTCCGACCAGGATGAACCTTGATGGGTGCTGAAGGGATATCCCCTCCCTCTCAACTGTGTTTACACCGTAGGCCGCCGCATCAAGCAGGACATCCACCAGGTGGTCGTCCAGCAGGTTTATCTCGTCAACGTAGAGTATGTTCCTGTTGGCCTCTGCAAGTATACCCGGCTCAAGGGCCTTTATACCCTCTGTGAGAGCCTTTCCTATGTCAAGGGATCCAACCACCCTGTCCTCTGTTGCACCCAGGGGGAGTTCAACCACCCGCATCTTCCGGTACTCCACCTCCAGGTCACCTGAACGGCACGCCTCACATGCCTCTTCAGGTTCATCAGGGTCGCAGTTGAAGGGGCAGCCCTTAACTGTCCGCAGGGATGGAAGAAGGTCTGCCAGGGCCCTCACGGCGGTTGTCTTGCCTGTACCCTTATCACCCTTTATGAGGACACCGCCTATCCGGGGGTTTATTGCATTGAGTATGAGGGCCTTTTTCACCCTCTCCTGTCCAACTATAGCTGTGAATGGAAAAATAAGGTTCTTCATTAACTCACCTGGTCTTTATAACCATATAATTCTATCTTTATTCTCAATAATAAGTTTTTACCTGGAATGGTATTAAAATGGGGTTTTGATGTAGGAATCAATCTGGATAAGCTAGATAATGGTATTAAAATAGGTGTCCGGTGTAGGAATCCCCTGGATAAAGTAGATAAGGGATGCTGAAGACAAATTAAACTGGTGATAGATATGTGCACTGTTGGAGGTCCAATGGCTGATATAGACATCAAGAAGATGAAGACCCGTAAATGTAGGTGCCTTGACTGTGGAAACGAGTTCAGGGGTGTTGGAAGGCGGATAATCTGCCCATCATGCCAGTCAGATAACGTTGAATGTGAAGACTAGAGGGTGAGTGGTCTGGAATTCAATCTGAGGGATGACAGGATACTCTTTGTTGAGTCTGATTCAGGCACACTTGGCATAATACCCTCCGGCAGGAGGAGAACCATCTTCATGAACACCCTGGATGACGAGGTCGCCCTCTTCCTTGAACCCGACGACCTCATAGTCGTATCCGCATTCAGCTCAGGGGAAATGGTAAGGAGGGGTATAATGGCCCTCGCCTACCTCCTCCTTGAGATTGAAAACCCTCTGGTTGTTCTCCCCCAGAACCATCCAGGGTCCCGGAGGCTGAAGATGGTGGTCTCAGTCTCAGATACCATAAGACTGAGCTGCGATATAACCCCCGGCACACACCCGGACCACCACCTGCTCTGCTCGGTCAGTGAACTCTCAGGGATGGAAATAGTGTCAGAGAACGGTCTGGTTAAACTCTCAAACACGCCACCGGGTATCAGGGTCTGGACGGAGAATCTTGAGTGGTGAGGTGGGGGAAACTATTTTTAGGTACTCCCACATAAACCATAAACGTGAATGATTATGATCAACGAATTCTATCAGATATTCGGGCAGCTGGTATTCATCGCGGGTCTGGGTCTCATTGTGATGCTTGCCTCAAGCCTCTTCCTTGGAAGGCTACTTCTCAATGAGGACCGCTTGATATTCCCCAGACTTCTTCTCATCACAGTGGACATATTCTACGGTCCATTCAAGAAGTTCTCAGAGACACTGGGACTCAACAGTCGCATAGTGGACCAGATAGGGGTTGAGGTGAGGAACAAGATCAACGAGAAGAGGTTCCGGTCAATAGACCCCCATGAGAAGGCACTCGTACTGCCCCACTGCCTCAGGAACCCCAGATGTGAGGCAAGGCTCGACAGGACAGGACTCGTCTGCACGGGATGCAACCGCTGCATAATAGGTAAGATCAAGGAGCGGGCCGAGAGCATAGGGTACACGGTCTTCGTGATACCTGGATCAACCTTCATAAAGAAGATAATGGAGGAGCGGAGATTCAAGGCGGTCCTCGGGGTGGCCTGCTACCAGGACCTCAACCTGGCCATGATGAAGCTCTCAAGGTTCACACCACAGGGTGTCCCCCTACTCAGGGACGGGTGCTTTAAGACAAAGGTCGACTTCAGGGCAGTCCTCGAGAAGATGGGACTTGAAGGTGAAATGAGAAGACCACGGGGCTGCATGAACCAGGTGCCCGAGAAAACACCGGAGCGGTGATAGATTGGACATACCCATCACCGATAACCACATACACGTTGACCCCATCAACGGAGAGGGGCCGAAAGCCGTGGCCCTTAAATTTCAGAGGTCCGGTGGGAGGAGGATGATGATCCCCAACAAGCCATCCTGGACCCTAAACGCCGGGACAGACTACCGTAAAACCATGGATGCTGTGCTTAAGTACGCTGACATCATCAACCAGGAGACAGAGGTTGAAGCATATGCTGTGGTTGGACTCCACCCTGCAGAGCTATCAAGGCTCCTTGAGGCCGGCCGCGACCCTGAGAGGGCCGAGGAGATGATAAGGGAGGGCCTGGAATATGCCCAGTCACTGGTCCTTGAGGGAAGGGCCGTTGCAATAGGTGAGGTCGGAAGACCCCACTACCCTGTCCCCCCTGAGGAGCTGGCCATCCACAACAGGCTGATGGTTTATGCCATGGAACTTGCAGCCGAGGCCTCATGTCCCCTGCAGCTTCACACCGAGACCTCTGGACCGGAAGAGTTCAGGGAATTCGCAGGGATGGCCTCTGAGGCGGGTATAAAGAAGCACATGGTTATAAAGCACTTCTCGGGTCCCCTGACAGGAAGTGATGAGAACCATGGACTCACACCATCCCTCATTGCATCGGGGGATGTCATAAGGGAGGGTATCAGGAAGGGTTCAGGCTTCCTCATGGAGACCGACTACCTGGATGACAGGAATAGACCCGGCGCGGTCCTCGGGCCCAGGACCGTCCCCAGGAGGACAGCTGAATTCCTGAATAAGGGGATCTTCAGTGAGGAGGACGCCTACAGGATACACCAGGAGAACGTTGAAAGGGTCTACGGTTTATGAATTGAAGACCCTGGTTCTGATCCTCGGTTAATTTTTATTTTCTGAATAACCATTCCACGAAGTTTCCAGGAAGGATCAGCCGGCCCTTTTCTGATAAAACATTCTAAGAAAAAAATCTGTTATTTTTCCTGAAAAACTCCAATATATCAAAAAATCTTTTTTTCAGTGGGATCCCCCGAGGAAGATGCTTACAAGGCCTATCAGAATCCCTATCACAACAACCTCAAGGCTAGTCCTGTAGATGTTCTCCCTTGAAACCCTCCCGAGGTACACGCCAAGGACCAGGAGGGCCGCGAGGCACATTACAACAGTCACAAGGGTTGCTGTCATCCTGTCAGCTATCACAAGAAATGGGAGTACAGGTACAAAGGATCCAAGGAAGCTTGAGAATCCGTGTGTGAACATGCTCATGTAAACGCGGCGCCTTGCCTGCTGGTGGATGATGGTGTCATCCAGCTTACCCTCATCCATCATCATCTTCCTCTCAAGTTCACGCATTGTCCTTGTTTCTTCTGCCCTTTCACCTATGAAGGATCCGAAGGCATTGGACATTGCAAGGGCCACGCCCCCGCTGAGGCCTGTTAGGGCTATGAGGTGGTTGTCCACACTCAGCCCACCGGCACCTGCAACTCCACTGGCGGTGAGTGTAACACCCATCACAGCGAGTATACCGTCAAGTGTCCCCAGAGCCACATAGCGGCTCATGTTGATGTACTCATGAAGAAATTCACGTATATCCATCTCTGATCATCCATTACCATTTCAGTCAATGGGGGCTAACCCCTCCCCAGTTCACTGTGTGCACGTGCAAGGTGGCCCGCTGCAAGGGCACCCATCAGGGAGAGTTCACCTGCAAGGACAGCTGCCCCTACGATCTCTGCAAACGCATGGACCCCTCCAGAACCCCGGACACCCATAATATCAAGGCACTCAGCTGCTGTCTCAAGTCCCGTGCCACCCCCAACCGTTGCAAGGGGCACATCAGGGAGGTTGATGGAGAAGTACAGGTCACCGTTTTTTTCCTCTGCAACGGTAACCCCGAGGCTACCCTCAACAATATGGGCCTCATCCTGTCCTGTTGCAAGGAATATGGCACCTATTATGTTGGCGTAGTGGGCATTGAATCCCATGCTACCTGCAAGGGCCGATCCCAGGAGGTTCTTTGCGGTGTTAACCTCAACAACAGCCCCTGGTGTTGTCTTGAGGACCCTCTCAACCATCTCCCCGGGCACTGTGACCTCCGCACTGATGCTCTTACCCCTCCCCTCAACCAGGTTTATGGATGCGGGTTTCTTATCGGTGCAGAGATTTCCACTCAGGGCAACCACATGGGCGCCTGTCTCCTCTGTGAGAAGCTCAAGGGCCTTTTCTGTGGCGATGGTGACCATGTTCATCCCCATGCTATCCCCTGTTGTGTAGACGAACCTGGGGTAAACGTAGGGTCCCGCCACGATGATGGGGTCTATCTTTATGAGTTTTCCGTGCCTCGTTGTTGACTCCGCCTCCTCCCTGAGGGCATCGATGTTCTCCTGTATCCATTTTCTTAGCTTTAAAGCTTCAACAGCGGATTCTGTCCTTATTACAGGGGCCCTTGTCATAGAGTCGCCTGTTATCCTGACATCTGCGCCCCCGGCCCCTGTGATCACCGAGCACCCCCTGTTGACTGAGGCAACCAGGGCACCCTCTGAGGTTGCAAGGGGTACATAGTAATCGCCGTCTGCATGTTCACCCCGGATCTTCAGTGGCCCTGCGACCCCCAGGGGAATCTGCACGGCGCCTATGGGGTTTTCAATGTTCCTTCTTGACGCCCTATCCATGTCAATTGTATAGTGGGATACATGCTCAAGTCTGACCCCTGAGACCATCTCGATGAACTCCCTTCTTATCCTGACAGCCTCCTCAACGGCTACGTGCCTTTCGATTTCATAGAGCTTTATTTTACCCTCAAGGAGGTCATCCATGAGTGACATCAGAGCACCCCATTCATACGCTTAAGTTCCCTGACTATGGCTGATGGCCTGTCAACAACCACAGCACCCGCGGCTTCAAGGGCCTCCCTTTTACTCTGGGCTGTCCCTGCGCCGCCCTCTATGATGGCCCCTGCATGACCCATCCTCTTACCTGGAGGTGCAGTTGAACCCGAGATGAAGGCAAATACTGGCTTTGACATGTGGTCACCTATGTACTCTGCGGCCCTCTCCTCTGCGTCTCCCCCTATTTCACCTATGAGGACAACGGCGTCGGTCTGGGGGTCTTCCTCAAACCTCTCAAGGACATCCACAAATCCAAGGCCCGTAACCGGGTCTCCCCCTATCCCCACACAGGTGCTCTGGCCGAAGCCCGCCTCTGTGAGCTGGGCGGCGAATTCATAGGTCAGTGTCCCGCTCCTTGAGACTATGCCTATGTTACCCTCAGTGAAGATATTTGTGGGCATTATACCCAGTTTACCAACACCGGGAGTTATTATGCCAGGGGTGTTGGGCCCTATAACGGTTTTACCCATCCTATCAGCGTATTCCATTATCTGCATTGAGTCATGGACCGGTATGTGCTCTGTTATAATAACAACAAGGTCAAGGTGCCTTATGGATTCAAAGGCAGCGTCCTTGGCAAATGGTGCCGGTACGAAGATTATGGATGCGTTGACGTCCATCTCCTCCCTGACCTCCTCAACAGAGTTGTAGACGCCGATGCCAAGGAACTCCTGGCCACCCTTACCCGGTGTCACACCGGCCACTATCTCTGTCCCGTATTCAAGCATCTGTTCTGTATGGAATGATCCCTGTTTACCTGTTATGCCCTGAACCAGGCATCTGGTATCCTCATCAAGCAGTATCATGATAAATCCCCTCAATACTATGTTGGTGAAATCTAAAATACTTGGTGATAATGAATCAGTTAACCCACCGCTGGATCGGATAATACATCAAGTCCTGACCATCGGTCCCTCCCGGCAGAGGTTCAGACCATGAGTATCCTGGTTCTCTCCTCAAATGGCACCGAAAGGTCGATGAGGTTTCCGTTGAGGAATGCCGTGGCAGAGACTATTACACTTCCCGGTATCACATGTGAGGGTGAGCCCCTCCTTACAAGGTACACGTTCTTGTGTCCAAGGGCTGCCCCAAGCATGGCACCTGCCACGACCCCGACACTCTCCATATCCTCTATCGTCGCCACGACAACCGGGTCATCGGTCTTATCCGAAACATAACCCACACCTGGAATCCTGCGGACCCCTGGCCTGATCTCCTGGCTCACATCTGTAACGCCATCCATTCCACCAGCAGCCTTTATGGCTGAATTTGCAACATCAGCCACGAATTCCTCACCACCATAGGTGTCAAATGCAAGTATAACCGCATCAGGGTAACGATCCTGCCTCACAAGTGCCTCTGCATAGGATATACCCTCACCTGCACCGTCAGGTTCATCTGATATCCCCTCAAGGTCGCCGAGGCTTTCTGATGAGTCCCTGAGTATCTCAACTATCGCCCTGTTCACGTCCTCCAGCATCTCATCCTCTACAAATGCACTTATAACCACATCGTCACCTGTTATGTTTGTGAGTGCTGCGCTCTCTGCACCTGCATCAAGGAGGCCTGGTATAGATGCCTCCAGTGCATTTATAAGTTCCCTGCTGCAGCTCGTATCATTATCTGATATATCTGCACCTATGGAAGTTATCCTCAAATCAATCACCTGATACCTACTTTGAGGTGAGGGAATAAATAGGTTACAGCAGAAACCTGGAGTTTGGGTTTACACGGTACCCTCGCATATGATGGGAGTAGGGGGCCCGGCAGCTGCCAGCCCATGCAAAATTTAATTACCAGAAATAACATATAGATGCTGGTGTAAATTATTGGTTCTCAAGACTCCACAAAGTTAAGGAGAAATAATTAAATGGAAACCATGATCTGTGTCCCCATCTTTGAGAGGACATATGAAGCTATCATCGAATCCGCAGAAAGGGCCATTGAGGCAGGAGCCGATATCCTGGAGCTCAGAATAGACGCCCTCAAAGTGGCGTCCGGGGTTGAGGTGAAAGGTGTCATAGAGGATATTGACTTTCCTGTAATAGCAACAAACAGGTCCCCCAGGGAGGGGGGAAACTTCAGTGGCACGGAATCTGAAAGGATAGAACTCCTTAGGTCCGCTGCTGAGGTTGCCCGCTATGTTGATGTTGAACTCAGCACCGACCCGGAATACATAGAGAGGGTCACGGCAGCTGCCGCTGGGAGCATCATATCCTACCATAACTTCAACGAAACCCCCTCTCTGGAGGCCCTCCTGAGGATAGTCCGGATGGAGAAGGAATTCGGGGACATTGCAAAGGTGGCGGTTATGCCCCGAAACATGGCAGACACCCTCGTGGTTCTCCAGCTGCTCTCAGTGGAGGATAACACAATAGCAATATCAATGGGGGAAACCGGGAAATACACGAGGGTTGCAGCCGCACTCTTCGGTGCCCCAGTAACCTTTGCATCAGCGGACCGTTCAACAGCACCCGGACAGATGGACGTCCGTATCACCAGGACAATGATTGATGAACTCATGCCGGAGGATTGAAGATGAAGAAGGTTCTGATTATCCTTGCAGTGCTTTTCATTGCCTTTGCAGGCGCATTTTACTATACTGAAAACGCCCATTCAGTTGATATCAAAATAAAGACTGACGGGGTTAACATCACGGTTGAGGCAGACACCATATTCTTCCAGAAGACCCCCCCTGAGATGGAGCAGGAGATCGGTGAATACATGGCGGACGTCATCAACGACCCTGACAGTACAGTTGAAACAATAAAGGCCAATGTAACAGAGATAGCAAGGAGCTACGGCTACAGTAAGGTTGATGTTACCATTGAGTCACAGTTCGGTGTTGACCAGCTCCCCATGCCAGCCGTTGTGAGCGGTGACTCCATGTACCCGACACTCAGGGATGGGCAGGAACTCATAGTGCTCAAGACAGACAAATACAGGGTGGGGGATATAGTTATAGCCAAGCACCCCGATTATGGCCTCATCGTAAAGAGGGTCGGTAAGATAGAGCCCAGCAGGGTGTACCTCATGAGTGACAACAAGAGGGTTGAGCGCATCTACACACAGACATCTGTGATCATCAGGACCCCCCTCAACACCTGGGTTCCGAGGTCGGCCATTGTGGGTGTTGTGAAGGAGTACTGAAGCCCACAACCTCATTCATAACCTTTTTTAGGTCTTCTGCCTGTAAAGATGATGCTGATGAATAAACCTGCCATGAGTATCAGTGCAGGTGTTCTGAATGTCTGCCTCATTGCTGCATTCACGATTTCCCTTTAATTCCCTGTTTTAAGCCTTATATCATGTCTTCCGCTGTGCATCCTATCCATATAACTGAATACTCCAGATTCTTGCAGCAGTTCAGCAGCAGAGGCATCATTTCCCATATCAGAGGGCACAGCCGACATGGTAAGGTCTGTGCTCTGTGAAAGGAGAAGCACTGTACCCGATCCAGACAGGATCACCCCCAGCTGATACTGTGGCAGACCATCCAGGGAGGAGCATGGCTGCATTGACGCTGAGGGCCGCGATTATGGTACCGATGCATAGATCATAAGTCCTGTGAAAGATCCCTTCTTCCAATCATACTGCAATTTGCTTTCTAAGAAGAAATGACGCTATTGCAGGTGCATAAACTACCATGATGGCCGCAGGTTGAGGGTTATCAAGGTCAACACGAGTGTCCTATGGCCACATTCATGGCTGCAGAATCCAGGACTATTTTCTGGTAAATCCTGAGATGATCAAACACTCTAAAATTTAATTAACTTGCCATCAACTTAAATTAGTCTGTTAACAATCATGCTTAAAGCAGTGTGTTAACAGTCATTTGCAGAAAAAGGTTGAATCAGGGATAAAAAATTAATCAGGTGAATTCAGAGAGCCTCTCAATCCTCCTGAGCATGTTTGGATGGGTTGAGAGAAGTTCAAGTATCCTTGCACCCACGCCAACCTTTACTCCAGTGTACTTCACTCTCTGAAGCTCAGCCATGCTAATGGTGCCGTCCATGTCAATGTCAATCTTCCTCAGATCATTTATCTCATTTCTGGCATCGGATACATCGTTGAGGAAGAAGGCCTTAACACCCTCAACCTGCTTGAGATCATCCCTGTCAAATGCAGCGGAGCCATAAACCAGTTTGTAGAGTGCACTTGCAAGTTTGTGTGGCTGACCACCGATCTCCACGCTGCCATGGTCCGCATAGTACTCCCTTGTCCTTGATATGAAGAGGACTACCAGCTGACCAAGGAAGTATGCTATGAGCGCTGCGATCCCAATGAGGGTTGCATCGTCGTCCCTGCTGTATACGGTGCTCCAGAATATGTAGTAGCAGATGAGTGGAACAGCGCTCACAAGGGTCATGACTATCATGTCACTGTGCCTTATGTGGGATATCTCGTGTCCAAGGACGGCCCGGAGTTCCTCCTCATCAAGGAGATTCAGTATACCCCTTGTTACACATACCCTCCCGTCTGATTTTGTTCTTCCAAATGCAAAGGCGTTGGGAACTGCAATCTCTGCAATTCCAACCCTTGGTTTGGGTATTCCGGCATTCCTTGCAAGTTCATCCACCATGGCGTGAAGCCTTGGCGCCTCTGCCTCACTGACATAGTGGACGTTCATTGTGAGTTCCACTATTTTGGGGGAGAGGAGGTACTGAAGGAACACTATGCCCAAACCAAGCAGGGCATAGAACAGTGGCCCGCCGAATCCCATGAGGGCCCCTATTGCTATGAGTATGGCATATATTATCCCAAATAAAAGTGCTGTTGCCAGGAACATCCTGAGCTTCAGTTTCCATGTGCTGAGTTTTCTCATTTTGGCTTTATCCTCCATCAAGACATTAGTTACAAATGGTTATTTTATATGAGGGATATATATCTTTATCGGATGGCATGGAACATGTGAAAATTATATATAATATTTTTATTAAGTATTAATATTCAATGTACAGGGGGATATCCGTGAGAATTGAAACCATGTTTTTAATTCTTCTAATTACAGCAGCTCTTGTTGGCTCCGCATCAGCGGTCAGGATTGGTAATAACAGTTACGGTTATGTTGAAAAGATTTATTACGGTAATCAGAGTTCCAACGAGACCATAGCAATAATAACAGGAGTTCATCCAAGGGAATCAGGCATACATAAAGCTGTAAATTATCAGCTGGAAAACACAAGCCTCCAGAAGAAATATGTTCTCTACAGGTACATGTCACACGTAATGCAATGAGTTTTTCCAAAGGGCGAATGAATGGACAGCTTCTTGCAAGGAAATTCATAGTGCCTGATATAAAGAATGAGAAACCCATGCTCGTCATAGACTGCCATGAAAACCTGAATGGTAAGGTGGGTTACAGGTATTCAAGATTCCTTTATCCAATATCAAAGAAGCAATCAACCATGAGATATGTTAAGCGTTTCATAGAAAGGATGCCCTTCCTCAGAGTTTACCGTCCGCCTGTATCCACCAGTCCAAAATACGTCACCGTTCCAATAGCCTCCCAGGGATATGACACCATCATATACGAGACATACAAATTTGACAGTGGATCAAAAGATGATTGACTCAAAGAAACTGATACTTGCAGCCGACTCTCTAATAAGATAGAATCCTCCTGGTTATTTTATTAGTGGATCGAGGAATGATAATGTGAAGCATATATGGAAACTTTTAATTATTGTAATGGTCTTTGGCCTCATGGGATCCTCACAGGCCGTGCATCTTGGAAACAGGACTTACGGGTATGTTGAAAAGGATTACTACGGGAACCTCAACTCAAACGAAACCATTGCAGTCATCATAGGCGTCCATCCCCAGGAGTCAGGTATACACAGCGCAGTGAGGGAGAAGATCAGGACATCGAACCTCACAAGGAGGTATGTCCTCTACAGTGTCCACGTAACCAGAGACTTAGAGGATTATTCAAGGAGTCGAATGAATGGACAGCTCCTTGCAAGGGACTTCATAGTGCCTGATATAAAGAATGAGAAACCCATGCTCGTCATAGACTGCCATGAGAACCACCACCATGAAAGTGGATATGCATACTCCCGTTTCCTTTATGTGATCTCACAGAACCGTGCCACCATGAACTACGCAGGCCAGATAACATCGAAGACAGACTTCCTCAGGATCTACACACCCCCAAAGGCCACCAGCCCAGAGTACGTGACAGGACCCATAGCCTCACAGGGATACAGTACAATAATATACGAGACCTACAGGTATGACAGCCAGACAAAGAAGCTCAAAGACGCTGGTACGATTATATCCGCCCTTGACAGTCTCAAAATTTATATTCCAAGGCCTGTAAATGTCACGTCAAGCAGCCCCACTGCTGGAGCCGTGACCTCAAGGATGCCTGTGATAAGGGTCACCTTTTCAGAGAGCATCCTGCCTGGAAGGTACTGGAGCAGCGTAACCCTCAGGAACAGATGGGGTAAATCTGTGAGGATCAGAAAATGGGTTTCCGGCAACACCATTTATGTGAAGCCCGTCTACAGGTTATCACGAAGCAGCTGGTACACCATCACGATACCGGCCGGTGCACTCCTGGATGCCCCCCAGAACAGATGGACCCTGAAATTCAGGACTGGAAGAAGATAACCATCAATTACCTCTTTTTTAATTATCTCAGCCGGTTTATCCACAGTTCAGAAAAATTAGGTTAGATTGAAACGGGGAGATAACTGGAAGGATCATGCGTTTTGAAAACGGTAAAAAATAAATAGGGCATTGACAACGTCTCTTAAAAAAAAATAAAAGTAGGGTTTTAGTGCCCATCTTCTCCTAGACATGTATACTGGATGGAAGTCTCTTTTCTGATCCGTAGTATTTCAGGATACTGCTGTAGATGTAGACAAGTTTCTGGAATGGTATCCTGCCACGTGCTGTGATGGCATAATTTGGTGCCCGGCCCCTGATCTTCATGAACTTCATAATGCTGTTTGCAGTTTTCACATAACTGCTCCTCTTCACTATACCATGCCTGTAGACCCCAGCGGGCCATGGTGGATTTCCGGCGTCCATGGGGAGTATGGGGCTTAAAATGTTCCTGTTTATGTTTACAGTTGCACCTGTAATCATGTAGAGGAACTGGGCCATGGTATAATTCCTGCTGGAAACTGTAACCTCCCTTGGGAGCCTGCCATATCGATCATAGTATGATTTAACTGTCCCTGCAGCCGCCACTATATCAGACACATTAACTGGTACCTGCAGCGTTGTGAATCTGGATTTGAATGTGGTCTGTAGGGGTGCTCCGATGCTGTTTCTGAGGGCGTCTGATGGTACCGTGATGATATATATGGTGCCTGTATCCCAGCTGCCAGCCGGGCTTATTATCAGTTTTTTACCATCAATCCTCTTGGTTATTGACTTCACTGTTCCTTTTAATGTTTTAACCGATATGCTGCTGTAGCCTGGCCCCGGTGTGATGTTCCAGTTGAGGGTTATTGTGATTGTCTTGTTCAACGGAACATTTGAAGATCCCCCCCTGGGATCAATGGATCTCACCTGCATTGTCACCGGCAGATTGTCCCTTCCACCCTTGAAGATGTAGGGTGTATCCCCGAAGCCATCTCCATTTTTATCTGAGCCCTTATAGTCACTCCAGTAGTTTCCACCTGAGGGTACAGGGAGATTGAAGATGTTACCCTTACCATAATTCTGCGCCTGAATCCTGTTAGCCGTTAAAATGTTGTTGTAGACCACATTGTTATTTGAGTAAATCTCAAGGTAAATTCCGACTCTATTCCTGGAGATAATGTTATCCCTGACAGTGGATCTGTTTGAGCTGTAGAGATCAATTCCCCTGCCCCCATTGGCAGTTATGGTATTTCCAGTTATAATGGCGGTTTCAATGACCCATATACCATCATTTCCACTGCCACTGATAAAATTGCCTGTGACTGTATTGCCAGTACCAGCAACCAGGATCCCGTTTAATTCGCTCGCGATTATGGTGTTTTCACTGATAAGATTATTTGAACTGGAAACCTCAATTCCATCTCCTTCACTCTTTTCTATGGTGTTCCTGCTGATAACATTATCTGAATCAAGAACTGTGATTGAGTCCATTACACTGTTCTTTATTGTGTTCCCGCTGACTACATTGTTCCAGGTGCCCTTGATCTTTTCATCACCAAGCCAGATTCCGTTGAAGGGACTGAGAATGGTGTTTTCTGTGATGGTATTGTTTGATCCGTAGACTGTGATTCCAGCACTCTGACTGTTTCTGATTATATTCTTACTTATTCTGTTATTCCATGACATTTCTGCACCATCGAGAAGAATTCCGCAGAGACCACCGTTAACAGTGTTTTCTGTTATGTTGTTGCCATAGGATCCAGAGAGGTATACCGCTATTTTACCACCATCTATAACGTTCCCAGCCACGCTGTTGCCATAGGATTTATCAAGGGAAATACCATTTTCATTATCACCAACATTCAGAGTGTTTCCTCTTATCATTGTGCTATTTGTGGTCCAGAGAAAGATTGAATCGGAGCCACCGGCTCCCATGCTGTTTCCTTCGATAATACTGTTGGATACGTTTAGAAGGTAGATGCCGCATCCCTGGTTATTGCTGATACTGTTCCCTGTGACGCTTGAATTATCTGAAAGGTAAATCATAACCCCATGCCCAGTGTTCCCGCTGATTCCATTATGGCTTATAATGTTATTGCTGGAGTTTTCAATGTAGATTCCATCTCCATTGCCTGTTATCATGTTATTTGTTACTGTGCAACCTCCAGCCAGGATTTTTATACCCTGAGCATTTTTTGCGCCGCTGATGTGAAATCCCACTATTCTGATGCCTGTTGCTGTAACTGTAACTGCAGGTATGTTCTGGTCATGTGCCATTATCATGGCCTCACCGGCCGTTCCCGGTTCCTTTATGAGGACCAGGTTCTCCCTGTTTATGATAACGTTCTCCCTGTATGTCCCTGGCTCCATGTCCGGGTAAGCAGAGATACGACAAAAAACAATATAAATGAGCATACCATGACAGCAGCGCGGATAACATGAAAGAAGAGCGCTGATACTGACGGGATCATATAAATGATGCCTGAAAAAAATAATACAGACCTCTGACGAAAATAAAAAGGTCAGGGGACCTGTATAATCATTGGATGGCCATTATTCCACGGCCATACTTCAGTTACATGTTTCAGTTTATACCATTCCTTTTAAGCACGTGCCGGGGATTCTTCACAAGGGCCTCCTCAACCCGGGATTCGCTGAGACCAGCGCCCAGACCAACCCTCTTCGCCATCTCATAGTCCAGGAGATCCCCCGGTGCATGGGTATCAGTGTCAATAACAAGGGGCACACCAACCTCCCCTGCAACCGCCGCCACATGACCGTTTCCGAGGCAGTGCCCCTTCCTTGCACTTATCTCAAGGGTAACGTCATTTTCACGTGCCAGTTCGACATCCTCAACGCTTATCAGCCCTGGATGGGCCAGTATATCCACCTCAGGACAGCTGACAGCTGCATGATTTGTTCCAGGAATCACAGGCTCCACAATGGTCTCACCGTGGACAACGATGATCTCGGCTCCCAGCCTCCTCGCCCTCACTGCAAGCTTCTCAATTATCTCAACAGGTGCATGTGTTATCTCAGCCCCCGGTATGACCCTGATATCCCAGTTATCAGCTATATCCTCAACGGCGTCAATGAGGTTCGTTATGGTGTTTATATTCGAGGCGTCGATGTGGTCTGTGATGGCTATGGCCTCATGTCCCAGGACACATGCCCTCCTTGCAAGTTCCGATGGCAGGAGCTCACCGTCACTCAGGAGGCTGTGGGTGTGAAGATCAATCCTCTTTCTGATGGCAGGTCCCCCTTAAAAATCATTATATTCATCTTACGATATACAGTGAACAGTTAGAGTATGTTCAGGGAAGTATTTAAATGAAGCCCACCGTCTTTGTCCCAGCACATATAACCGGATTCTTTGAGGTTGTAAGGGCGGAAGACCCCCTTAGAACGGGTTCCAGGGGTGCAGGAGTCGTCCTTGACCGTGGAGTTGAAACCTCCATAAAGGTCAGGAGGTCCGAAGAGAAAACGGTCGTGAGGGTCAACGGAAAGAGAGAACATGGAAAATCAGTCAGTCTGAGCTCCCTTGAAATACTCAGGGAAATCACAGGATTCAGGGAGGGTGTGAGCATACACCACAGGGTTGATGTCCCCATAGGGTGTGGTTTCGGGGCATCCGCAGCCTGCGCCCTGGGAAGCGTCCTTGCAGTTGTAAGGGAACTTGAACTCCCAGTCACAGTCAACAGCGCAGGATCAGTGGCCCACAGGGCCGAGGTGGAACTTGGAACAGGGCTGGGTGACCTGATAGCCGAGATGACAGGTGGGATAGTCATAAGAACCAGAGAGGGCCCACCTGGATATGGTAGGACAGACAGGATCACTGACAGGGGCCTCTATGTTTTAACCGAGACCCTGGGGGAGCTTGAAACGGCATCTGTCATCGGTGATGAATCAAAGGTCGGTGCGATAAACCGGATGGGTGCAGGGATGATCAGGAGGCTCCTCAGGAAGCCGACACCCCGGATGTTCATGGAACTCTCCCGTGAGTTTGCCAGAGGAACCTCACTCATAACCCCTGAACTCAGAGAACCCATGGAGGCCCTCTCCGAGGGAACGCTGGGGGCATCCATGGCGATGCTCGGCAACACCGTATTCGCCCTGTCAGCAGACCCTGATGCCGGAGGCGATGATGTGTATGGAATTGACTTTTCAGGTGCAAGGTTTCTGTGATGCTGGAGTTGACCGGTAGGCGACCATCTGGGGGGTTCTATGGGTGATAATGAACATATCTGTGGATTTAAGGGGAAAATACTTTAAATTAAAAGATTATATTAATCACTGTTACCATCTCTGCATCAGGAAATCCCCGGATGAACGATGTGAAGGGGATGGTCAGGTGAGTCCATGATAAGACTGGTATACGATATAAACATCTACCGGGACGTCCTAAGGGAGGTCCTGAGGCCCGGGGATACAGTTGTTGAACTGGGGTGCCACATAGGAAACTCAACACGCATAATATCTGACCTTGTGCCGGATGGCAGGGTGCTGGCGGTTGATAACAGCCCCGAAGCTGTTGATGTTATGGAGGCCCTGAGCATGGAGAGGGATAACGTTGAATTCATATCAGGTGACGTTCGCCTCCATGAAACCCTTGAAGAGGTCTGCAGCAGGATTGAATCCTGCGATGTGCTCAGCGTTGACCTTGGAGGAGGATACCACCCTGATACAACCTTCAAGGTTTACTTCATATGGTCATCCACACTCAAACCAGGGGTCTCAATCATAAGGAACCGTGGACTCCTGGACTTTGTATGCTCATCCATCACCGAAGAGTCATTCACCTCAGGGTATGGATGGCTTGAGTCAAGTGGGGACGCTGGAATCCCACCAAGGCTCAGGGAATTTAAACTCTGGTCCAGTAAAATCTACAAGGAGGGTGCCCATGATAGGCAAAAGGATTAGAATTGAGAGGATAATCAACAGGAAGACAGACAGGACCGTCATAGTACCCCTTGACCATGGGGTCTCAATTGGACCCGTTAAGGGGATAATAGACATGGCAGGGACCATTGATGAGGTGGCAAGCGGAGGAGCCAACGCCGTCCTCATGCACAAGGGAATGGTGAGGAGCGGACACAGGGGGTACGGGAGGGACATAGGCCTCATAATACACCTCTCGGCAAGTACGGGACTCGGACCTGACCCTAACCATAAGGTACTTGTCACATCGGTTGAGAAGGCCCTCAAGCTGGGGGCCGATGCCGTATCCGTCCACGTGAACGTGGGATCCGAGAGGGAACCCGAAATGCTCATAAAGCTCGGTACCGTGGCCGAGATCTGTGACGACTGGGGCATGCCGCTCATAGCCATGATGTACCCCAGGGGTGACAGGATAAAGGACGAGCACGACCCTGAGGTTGTTAAACTTGCAGCACGTGCAGGTGCAGAGCTGGGCGCAGATATAATAAAGACCAACTATACCGGTGACCCTGACACCTTCAGGGAGGTTGTGAAGGGCTGCCCTGTCCCTGTGGTGATAGCGGGGGGTCCTAAGATTGAAACAGAGGAGGAGCTCCTCCAGATGGTCAGGGACTCCGTTGATGCAGGCGGTGCTGGTGTGGCCATTGGAAGAAACATCTTCCAGGCAGATTCCCCGGCAGATATGACCAGGGCCATTGCAGGCATCGTCCATGACGGCCTTGAAGTTGAGGATGCCGTCAGGATACTCAGGGGTGGCGACTGAGATGAAATTCGCATGGCTGATGGCCCCTGACACCTACTGGGACGAGAAGAAGACCTTCATAACAGCAGCCCTTGAATCAGGGATAGACCACATAGTGGACACCTCCGATGCCGAGAGGATAAAGAAACTTGGAAGCCTCACCCTGATATCCCCCGAGGACGATGCGGACATAGTACTCATTGGAAGGGATGGAGAGGGCGACGGAACCCTGGAACTCCCGGAGACCCTTGATTACTCAAGGGACCTTGAAATGGCAGAGGAACTGAAATCCGGGGGTAAGGAGGTTGCAGCCTACGTTGAGATAAGGAGCAAGGCCCACGAGGAACTCGCAAGGAAACTGGGTCGCATCGTGGATTACCTCATACTCGCTGGTGAGGACTGGAAGATCATCCCGCTTGAGAACATAATAGCGGATCTCCAGGAAGAGGATGTTAAACTGGTCGCCGCGGTGGCAGATACCCATGAGGCAAGGGTTGCCCTCGAGACCCTTGAACACGGAACCGACGGTGTCCTCATAGAACCCGTGGACATCTCACAGATAAAGGCAATAGCAGAGCTACTTGAGGAGATTGAGAGTGAAACCTATGAACTCAGGCCCGCCACTGTAACCAGGGTTGAGCCCCTGGGCTCCGGTGACAGGGTCTGCGTGGACACCTGCTCAATGATGGATGTTGGTGAGGGTATGCTGGTGGGCAGCTACTCACAGGGTCTCTTTCTGGTGCACAGTGAGTCCCTTGAAAGTGAATACGTGGCTTCAAGGCCCTTCCGCGTGAATGCCGGGCCTGTACAGGCCTACGTCATGATACCCGGTGGCAGGACAAAGTACCTCTCTGAACTTGAAACCGGTGATGAGGTCCTCATCGTTGACCGGAGCGGGAGGTCAAGGACCGCGGTTGTTGGCAGGGTTAAGATCGAGAAGAGGCCCCTGATGCTTGTTGAGGCAGAGTACGAGGGCGTGAAGGTTAGGACACTCCTTCAGAACGCCGAGACAATAAGGCTCGTGAATGATAGGGGCGAACCTGTATCTGTCAGCGAGCTCAGTGAGGGTGACAAGGTCCTTGTCTATTTTGAGGACTCTGCAAGGCACTTCGGCATGGCCATAACAGAGACCATAATCGAGAAATGAGCCCCAGCCGGATACCGTATACACAGTGGGGCCTGAATCGGCATCAGAAGCTCATCACCTTCACGGATGGGATAGTATGTACAGTGTGAGGCTCATAACGCCGAGGGAAAAGGATGAAATCCTGGCTGAACTCTCCAGACTCAGACTATTTGAGAGAAAGGCCAGTCTCCATGGGGCCTGCGTCAAGCTCCTCACAGATGATGTATCATTCAAGGAGGAGTGGGAGGATAACTTCAGATTCATGAGCGAAGATGTGAGGCCCCACGCAAAGGTATTCGCTGTGTCAGATGGTGGTGACCTTGAGGTTCTCTACGAGGCAAATTCAAAGACGGTCATAATCAGAAACTGTGACTACTATGGCTGGGTTAAGAGCATAGCTCTTGCAGCGGTTGCCGACTTCTTTGAGGAGTATCATTCAGAGCACCGCCGCTACTCGGTCCATGGTTCAGCCATCGACCGGCAAGGGGCGGGACTTGCTATCATAGGGCCGCCGGGTACAGGGAAGACAACCCTCACCTATGGCCTCCTCCTTGATGGGGCCTGCAGTTACGTCTCAGATGACTGGTTCTTCACCCGCCTCCTTGAGAATGGGGTCCTCGTGTATGCATCCGAGAAGAACTCCTACATCCGGGACGATATAGGGATGGTATGGAGGGAGTACTCATCCCTCAGGGACTCTGTGAAACTTGATGCCAGGTCCAGGGGGGTTGCAGATGTTGGGATGCTCTTCGGAGGGCGGATAAGGGAGTCCACCACGCTGAAAAGGGTTGTTCTCCTTGAAAGGAACCCTGATAACCCCCCCATGAGGAGGCTTGATCCAGAGGAGGGTCTGAGGTATCTGCTGGAAAATGACTTCTGCAACCCCCACCAGCTTGTAAGGGATGAGAGAAAGATGGGGCTACGGAGGAGGTTCTTCAGTGAACTTCTAGGCAGGGTGGACCTCCACATACTCAACACCATTGAAACACCGGTCAGAAGCCTTGAAAGGCTGAAAAAACTTGAGATGTGATTCATGGAGGATCAGAAAATGAAGGTCAGGGCGTTCATTGCGGTTGACGTTGACGATGAACTACGGAAAAGGGTATGTGAGATACAGGATATCCTGAGGGGCGCTGACGCCCAGATAAAATTCGTTGAACCTGAGAACCTCCACTTCACCCTGAAATTCTTCGGTGATGTTGGTGAGGGCAAACTGAGGAGGATAAGGGGGATAGTTGAGGAAACCCTGAAGGATTATGAACCATTCGAACTTCACGTGATGGGTGCTGGTGTCTTTCCCAGCCCACGCTACATAAGGGTGGTGTGGCTTGGTGTTGAAAACCCGGGGGTATTCTCAGAGCTGCAGAGGACCCTGGACATGGAATTCGCCAGGATAGGATTCCGGAAGGAAAGGGAGTACGTGCCACACCTCACCATTGGGCGGGTCAGGGGTCCGAGGAACCGTGAGAAACTTGCAGCCCTGATAGGGGAGCTGGAGAATGTGGATGCCGGCGCCCTGAGGGTTGACAGTGTCTCACTTAAGAGGAGTGAACTCACACCACAGGGACCCGTCTACAGTGACCTTGAGGTCTTCAGAATCTGATTAATTTTATTATGTGATTGACAATCATGGAGCACAGTGTGCACCGAGAGTGTAAAACTGGGTAATGTGGTGGATAAACATGGACTACAGCGGGATACTCGAAAGTATAAGACCCGGGAGAGAAGAATACCAGCGGGTCATGGAATTATCAGAGAGGCTTGTTGAATGTATAAATGGACTTGCAGCAGGCAGGGGGATCGACGCTGAGGCCTTCCTTGTGGGTTCAGTTGCCAAGGGGACCTGGCTCTCAGGAGGCGCCGACATCGATATATTCATCCACTTCCCCCTGGACACCCCACAGGATGATCTGAAGGAGAAGGGCCTGAAACTTGGATACATGTGCATAGAGAGGTTCCAGGGTAAGGCCGAGGAGAGGTATGCGTCACACCCCTACGTTACAGGATACATAGACGGTTACGAGGTGGACTTCGTCCCCTGCTACCGGATATCCAATGCCTCAGAACTCAGATCCGCCGTTGACAGAACAATACTCCACACAGAGTACATCCAGAGGAACCTGAAGGAGGAGCAGATGGACGAGGTTCTTCTCCTCAAACAGTTCATGAAGTCAACAGGGACCTATGGATCCGAATTCAGGGTTGGAGGGTTTGCAGGTTACCTTGCAGAGCTCCTTGTTCTCCACTACGGGGACTTCGAGGGAGTGCTTAAAGGTGCCCTCAGCTGGAGGCCCGGGTACATCATAGACATTGAGGGTCATGGTACCGGTGAGGACTTTCAGGAGCCCCTTGTGGTGGTCGACCCTGTGGATAGTAAGAGGAACGTTGCAGCGGCACTCACACTGCAGAGGATGGCTGAGTTTGTAACTGCGGCCAGGAATTTCCTGAGGGAACCAAAGCCAGAATACTTCCAAAAACCACACCACACATCAGATCCCGGTGAAATACTTGAAATCATTGAAAAAAGGGGCTCAAAGATCATCCTGGTATCCACCGGGGTGCCTGATGTCCCTGCGGATGCCCTCTACCCCCAGCTCAGGAAGACCCTTGATTCCATAGTTAGGAACCTGAAGGATGAGGGTTTCTCTGTTCTTGGGGCCGACTACTGGAGTGACGAATCCCGTACCGCTCTCATGTTGATTGAAATGGAGGTCTGGATGCTCCCATCCTACAGGAAGCGATACGGACCCCCTGTATGGTCCAGGTGGCACAGTGACAGGTTCACAGAAAGGCATGAGAGGGCATGGGTTGAGGGCTCAAGGCTAGTGGTGGAATCCCCCAGGAAGGATGGAAACGCGGTTGATTACATTAAAAACCTCCTATCAAAACCTGAAAGGCTCAGGATGGGAAAACACATCCGCAAAGAGCTAATAAATGGTTTCAGTGTTTATTCCATTGAGGATATCATTGAATCACTGGACCCTGAATTTTTGATGTTCCTTGACGCCTTCCTGAATCCATGGAAGGCCATTAGAAGATAGTATCCTGAGATCCATAAAAGACCCTTGAAGATAACTATCTTCAGCATGACAGGACCTCAGGCTAGTGGAAGATAACCGACATGTATCAGGATTCCCTTTCATAAACAAATTTTGGGACTGCACTCTTAAGGGGATCAAACGTCTCAGGGTTCTTAACCTCCATGCAAATCATGCTGACCTTTGAGTGGAGGGATGTGGGGAGTCTCAGTATCCTCTTGAGGTCAATTGTGACCTTGGCGTCCACCATCTTCATGTTTATCCCTGCAACCCCGGCAACCAGCCTCGGGTAGACCCTGGGGCCTATCCTCCTCTTGAACTCCCCCCACCTGTCCTCAAGGAGGAGTTCCCTGTTCTTCACAACATCGCGGACCGTCCTTGCTGTGACATTCTCTATCCTCTCATCACCCCTCATGTGGAGGAACACGTGCTTCGCCCTCTCTGTGAAGACCCGATGGTACCCGAGGGGGATGGAAAAGTGTTCCATCTCATAGGTTTCACCGCCGTGTATGAATTTCCTCCTGGGCTGGCGTGCACCTGCGGTGTACCTCAGTATCTCAGCCCTCACCTCTGATCCAAGCTCCATGACCGCCGGGTCAAGGACCCTTATATGGTAGCCCCTCCCCGAGTATACCACATGCACATCCCCCAGTCCCAGGTCACCCCTGATGGTGTCAACCATCATGAGGACCAGTTCCCTTGCCTCATCAAGGCACCTCTCACAGACCCCCTCACAGTCACAGGACCTCACAGGAAGATCCTTGGCATCCACGTCAAAGATGAGTTCAGATCGCTGCCAGCCCCCCCTCTTACCCGGCTCCCTGTAGAATGCAACGGAGGAGTAGGCTGCAAATGGAAACCTGGCCCTCATGAACCTTGAAAGGCGTTTCTCATCATCGAATACCCTGTACCTGTCGCTGGGACCCCTGCCTGTGTGGTCAAATCCGAACTCCCTCATATGGATGTTCCTGGCTATGAAATCAGGGAGTTTCCTCACATCCCACTCTTCACGGTAGTATCTCTTCCTCTCAAGGGGTGTTGCGGCCTCAAATATCCTATCAGTCCCCCCCATCCTGTTCTGACTTCCCCTTGTGGATCTCCCACCTTTTCCTGTTGTAGTAGGTGAGGGGGTTGGTGATGCTCCTGCAGAGCTCATCGGGTCTGCAGAGATCAGGAAGGTGTATTCTGATCTTCTCACAGCTCATGGGGGTGTACCATTTACTCTCACCCTCATGTTCGGGTTCAGGTTCATCATGGACCCCGAACCCCAGCTTTGCGGTTATGTTCAGCTTCTCCTGGGGGTCGTCCTCAAAGAGGGGTGGTTCGCACCTCTCTGCTGCCTCATATATTATGGGGAGTATCTCATCCCTGATCACCCTGAGTTCCGGGTCAAGGTCTGAAACCTTAAGGGGTGTCCGGTCCCTGAAGACCGATGGGTATAGCCTTGCATAGGATATGAATGATGTGAGCAGGAGGACGATGGCATCGTTCCTGTTGCCGGACTTCACACCATCCAGTGTGCCCCTTATGCATGGGGGGAATGCATCTGGAACGAGTTTACCTGGCCCTGCAGATTTAACAGGCCCCCCGCTGAAGGATGTGACCTCATTAACAGCCTCCTCTATCCTTGCTGCTGTTTCAAGAAGGATCGGGTGGGGTTCCACTGTGGAACTCATCTCAGCGACCCTTGCGATGTATTCCTCTGTCTTCTGCATTATTATGCGGGATATCATTGTTTCCTTGAGTTCCAGACCCACAAGTGCCTCGTAGAGACTCCTGGGGTCCCTGTCGCTTATCAGATCCTGGAAGGTCATGAGGAATTCATCCTCATCAATCACCACCCTCCCCCTGTGGAGTATGAGGTCTGTGAGCCTCAGCTTACCTGAGCCGATGAGTTCTGAGAGTTCCATCCAGCAGGTTCCTTCGAATCCGAGTTCAATGAGGACTTCCTCGATTATTTCATCCCTTTCACTTCCAAGGACCCTGAAACGGTCCTCAACAAGGGCCCCTGTAGATTCAACAACCAGTCTCACCTCCCTTGAACCCATTCTGAAACCTGCTCCTGCAGCCTGTGCAAGGACATAGAATGCAATTACATCGTACTCCTCTATCCCGGGGTTCATGAGGTATGCGTAGTCCCCATGATCGAAACCCTTCCTCTGCCTCCTGAGGTACCATTCAAGCCTCTTGATGGCAAGTTCACCGATGCTCCCAGGGAGGAGTGAGTTGTCATCAATGTTCTGACCCCTTGTACGTTTAACTGTGTCGAGGAGTGCACTGCTGACCTCAAATATCGTGTCAGGGGATCCATAGTTTCTTACAATCTCCCTGGCATCCTCTGAGAAGGGATTTATGAAAAGTGAAGACACCATGTTTAAACCTTTTACTGAGGTGACCCATAAAGATATGGGTCCATGCTTCAAAGTTAACCTGATATAGAATTTCGGCAGGGATTCTGTCCAGGAGCCATGAAAAAAGGTACATGGGGACATTTAATGCTCTGGAGGGCCTCTGAACTGGTTCCATGAAAATGGAGATGGTTTTGAATTCCCTCACATAAATTTATATAGAGGTAAACCGTAAATCTAAACTGTATCCTATGAATATTACCCATCTTATTCTAATCCGCTTCATGATTCAAGGAGGAGTTTGAGTTGAGCAAAGTATTTATCACCTGCGCACTTCCCTATGCCAATGGGCCCACACATCTCGGTCATCTGAGGTCAACCTACATACCCGCAGATATATATGCAAGGTACAGGAGGCTGCGGGGTGACGATGTCCTCTTTGTCTGCGCCACAGATGAACACGGGACACCAATAGCCGTCAAGGCAGAGAGTGAGGGTAGAGAGCCCCTTGAGGTCGCCACACGGTACCATGAGATGATAAAACGTGACCTTGAGGAATGCGACATATCCTTTGACAGTTTCACAAGGACAACCGATGATCTGCACTATGAGATAGCCCAGAACTTCTTCCTGAAACTCTATGAAAAGGGCTACATATACGAGAAGGACATAAAGCAGCTCTACTGCAACAGCTGTCAGCGCTTCCTCCCCGATAGGTACGTTGAAGGGACCTGCCCCCACTGCGGAGGCGAGGGTGCCCGTGGAGACCACTGTGAGGGCTGCGGAAGGCACCTTGAACCTCTCCAGCTTGAGAATCCCGTGTGCATGGTGTGCGGGTCGGAGCCCGTGGTGAGGGATTCAAGGCACTACTTCTTCCGCCTCAGCCAGTTCCAGGATGAACTGAGGGAATGGATTGAGGAATCAGATATGCCCTCAAATGTTAAGAACTACGCCCTCCAGTGGCTCAGGGAGGGTCTCAGGGACTGGATACTCACAAGGGACATGGAATGGGGGGTCCCTGTACCCCTTGAGGGAAATGATGGTAAAATAATCTACGTCTGGGGTGAGGCCTTCCTTGGATACATATCATCTGCTGCAGCCTGGAGCAGAAGAACCGGAAAGCCCTGGAGGGACTACTGGGACGCAGGCGCAGTTCACTTCATAGGGAAGGACATAATATACCATCACTCCATATTCTGGCCTGCCCTGCTCATGGCCTACGGATGCAGAACCCCTGAGAACATAATAGCCGGGGAGTACCTCTCACTTGAGGGGAAGAAGATGTCCACAAGTAAGAACTGGGTTGTATGGACATCAGATTTCCTTGAAATATTCCCCAGGGACCTTCTGAGGTACTACCTGACAGTCAACGCCCCGCTGACCAGGGACACCGATTTCTCATGGGACGACTTCCAGAGGAGGGTCAATGATGAACTTGCAGATGTCCTTGGAAACTTCCTCCACCGTACCTTCTCCTTCACAGGGAGGTTCTTTGATGGAAGGGTGCCTGAACCATCAGAATTCACAGCAGAGGACGAGGAGTTCCTTAACTCCATAAGAAGCGCTCCCGATACGGTGGGTGAGCTCCTGGAGAATTTCCAGTTCAGGGATGCCCTGATGTCAGTGATTAAACTTGCAAAGAAGGGTAACAAGTACTTCAACGATCAGGAACCATGGAAGGCCATTAAGGAGTCACCTGAGAGGGCCTCAACATGCCTCTACCTCTGCAACCTCCTTGCGGCCAACCTCGGGAAACTCTTAATGCCCTTCATGCCATCCTCAGCAGAGAGGGTGCTCTCCATCATGAATCTGGAGGATGAAAAGTGGGGCTTCCATGAACTTGAACAGGGGATGGTCATAGAGAAGGCCAGACCCCTCTTCTCAAAGATACCTGATGAAACAATTGAGAATGAGAAATCAAAACTCATCAAGGAGGAGGATACTGTGTCTGAAACCGTGACAATTAATGACTTCGCAGCCCTGGACATCAGGGTGGGTATCATAAGATCAGCTGAGAGAATAGAGGGGTCAGATAAACTCCTCAAACTCATGATAGACGTGGGTGAAAGGGAAATGCAGGTGGTTGCTGGCCTTGCAGAGAGGTACAGCCCCGGGGATCTCCTTGAGAGGAAGGTTACCGTCCTTGCCAACCTTAAACCCGCCAAACTCTTTGGTGTTAAATCCGAGGGTATGGTCCTTGCAACCGGTGAATCACTGAACATACTGGACCCCGGTGATGCAGGTATCGGTGAACGGATAATGTAGATTTGGTATATTCTGATTAATTCGATATGCTGTACCCGGCTGGAGAATAATATGAATGAATCAGGTCTAATTGCAAGGTCAGAAAGGTTCCTGGAGAACATAAAGGATAGATGGATCTCCAAGGATGATCTTAAGTCGCCAGAGGCACTCCTTAACCTTTACATATACCTCAGGGGAAACCTTGAGGAGCTTCAGGATCTGAAGGAGGCCATGGAGCTGAGGGGCTTCAAGTACCCCTTCAGGTCAATATCCGGGTACAGCACCCACCAGTCACCTGAAATCACCGAGGACATCCATGACATAAAGAGGCATGCCCAGTACTTCCGTATGAAGGCATCTGTAAAGAAGAACCTTCTTGACAGGGTTAACTCTGCAATCTCATCCCACAGGATAGCCATTGGCAACATTGAGGAGTGCACTCTCCTCACATGCAGGGAATGTTCAAGAAACCTGCGGCTGGGGGAACTGGAGCTTCATGACCCCTCAGGGGTTGTTGAATGTCCCTGTGGATCAGATAACCTGGAAGTCAGGTTCAATGACAGGGCAATCTGCAGACCGGAGATAATACCACACCTCCCCCTCTCCGGGGATTACATGGTGAAGATGTCTGAGCTGAGCCTCTGGGCCAGGAAGGCCCTTAAGAAGATAATGAGACTCCTTAAAAACGAAAAGAAGGGGGCTGTAAGATCAGCCACCCTGGTTATAAGGGTCCTTGAGGATGGGAGGTGGATCAGAAGGCGCATAACCCTTGACAGTGAGGACGATGACTACGAGAAGATGCTGAGGCAGAAGTACGGGCCGAATGTGAGGGTGGAGCTGATACAGTTCCACAGGAAAAAATCCAGCATCGTGAATGACAGGTACACGAGGACCGCCCTTGCACTTGCATATACTGGCCTATCCCAGAAGATAATAGATGAGATACGGGATGCGGTCTACAGGGATAACCTCCAGGATTACGATGCAGTGAAAAGGTACCGGGAGATAGTCTTTGATGCCAGAACATATTCCCCTGACCTCAGGATTTCAGAGGATGAACTCATGGAGGTCAGATTGCAGAGGATGCACAGCCTGATCCATGAAGCCGGTCTTGGTGATGAGAACGGTAACCTGAACCCCGCTCTAAGGGAGGACCTGGAGACAATGGAGGAACTCAAGAGGGAGATCTTCAGGGATGTTCCTGTGAATCTCATTCTATGGGATGTTGCCTTCTACTACCTAGGAACATCCCTGGATCGCCGCTCCAAGTACTCGGGTCCCTTCCCCAATCTGAGGCCCGTACTCGACAGGACACAGGTGAGGACCTTTGATGAGTTCAGTGAGGAGGCCCTTGAACTCCTCAGAGGGTACTGGAACTGTGGAATGGTCTACATTGAGAACCTGGGGGAGGTTCTGCTGAGGAAATTTGAGATTGAGGAGAAAATGAAGGGTCTGCACATGAAACCGGACCCCCTTGCATTCGGTGCCGCTGTACTTCACATGGAGGCAGCTATTGATACTGAGACATGCGCTGAACTCTTCCATGTGAGGGTGGAGGACGTGGCCGAGGAGGAGAGGAACATTGAAAGCCTGGGTAGGCCATCTACCGACAGGGCTAAAATGTTTCTTAACCTCATAAAAGGTGATTGAGTGGTTTTATGGCAGAGAAAGTCCATTTGAATCAGCCTCTTACTTCAAGGAGGATAATTGAGATTCTTGAGAAGAACCCTGACCTCAAGAAGATTACATGCCCCATAAGTCTCTATCACCGTACATCAAAGAGGTATCTGAAGGCCCTTGAGGAACTTGGAGTGGAGGTTGAACCTGTTAAGAGAATCGGAAGACCCAGGAAGTACACAGAAAAGGACGTTAAAATGGTGCAGAAACTTCTAAGGGAGGGTAAGACCCCCAAACAGATTTCAGGTATCGCAGATATACCTCTGAAAACTGTCTACTACCTTAAGGGCGATATGAAACTGAAGCGGGGTGCGAAGAGGAAGTATGATAAGAATACACGCTTCAGGGTTCGTGAAATGGCAAGGAAGGGTGTTCCGGCCAGGAAGATTTCTGAGGAGCTCGGGATACCCCTCAGAACAGTATACTATATAGTTAAGAATGGCTGATTAGCTGAAAATTTATAAATGAATGTGTGCAGTTAATAACTATAGGTAAATCCGGTGATTTCATGGTTAACTTTACACTTGAATATTCATCTGTACTTACAGTATCAATAATCTGCTGTATCATCTCATTCACATCAACGTATACCGTTATGCCAAGGCTCATAAGCAAGCTAAAGGATGCCAACGTTGTTGGAAACGACATACATAAAATCTCAAAGCCCATCGTCGCGGAGATGGGTGGTATCGGGATACTCTTTGGTTTTACGATAGGGATGTTCCTCGGGATGTACTTCTTCCCCCGACTCCATTATGAACTCATGGTGACGCTCCTTGTGATACTCCTTGTGGGTATAGTGGGGATGGTTGATGATCTTGTGAGGCTGTCCTCACGTGAAAAGCTCTTCCTTCTGTTCCTTGCAGGCCTTCCCATAATATGGGTGGCTCCCCCCAATGTTGGAATACTCTACATGATCATGATGCCCATTGCGGTCTCAATAGCATCAAACCTCACAAACATGCTGGCCGGCCTGAATGGTATCGAATCCGGCCTTGGATCCATTGCAATGACGGCCCTCACAGCCTCCTGTATAATAATGGGCAAATACAATGTCTCCATAATAACCATGGCAATGCTCGGGGCCCTCCTGGCATTCCTGATCTACAACAGGTACCCTTCAAGGGTATTCCCTGGGGACGTGGGGACCCTCATAATAGGGGCCTGCATAGCCTCTGTTGCATTCATAGGGAGGATCAAGATAATAGCCCTTATCGTCCTCCTCCCCAACATCATAGACGGCCTCCTGAAGTTCTACAGTGCAGGTGTCGTCGAGAGGCACAGGCACAGGCCCACAGAAATCTCAGAGGACGGTAAACTCATAGCCCCCCCTGAGGGATTCAACTCCCTCATAAGGTGGATACTGAGAAGGCCCATGACCGAGAAGAGGGTTGTGATGATAGTGTGGTCAATCGGAGTATTCTTCGGGGCCCTTGGGGTTCTCCTTGCATTCATACTCCCTCTGGACCCATTCTAAGAATTTGAAATTTTTAGAACTAGGTGATCAGGTTTTATAATCAGAAACTTTAGAACTGGTCAGGTACAAGGTTATCCATGAGGACCCGTAGAGTCCAGTCAATAGAGATTGAAGGCCCCCTACGAATTGCAGAGTTTTTTGAGGAGCAATTTATTCCATGAGCCGACAGAGCATCTGCCGTCCTGAGATCATGAACTGTAGAGTTTGTTGAGAAGCATAGAATCCTGAGAGAGTCAGATCCCTACCATCAGGGATCATGAACTGTAGAGTTTGTTGAGAAGC
>NZ_JBNASF010000017.1:0-34283 GCF_049720995.1 Methanothermobacter sp. | reverse complement strand
GCGGCCACAAGGACACCCACGATACCATAGACGTACCATGACCCATCACTGCCAGAAGTTGAGGTTGCATTGGTAACCTCATAGGCCTTCTTACCCTCAGCTGTCGCAGGTTCCTCTGAAACCTCTGATGCTGCACTCACATCAGCCGGTGAAGCACTGTACTCCACACTTGGTGTGTAACCTGCATGACCTGCGGTACCATGGGAACCTGAGGGTAAACCACCGGTTGAACCACCCGTGGAGCCACCGGGAATGCCAGGCACACCACCCTGGTTTCCGTTCTGGCTTCCGCCATTGTTCACTGGAATGAGGTCTGCAAGGGTCCTGTTTGCAGGTATCCCCTTCACATATGCTATGGGGTTCTGACCGCCGGCACCTGAAAGGATCATCTGAAGTTCACTCTCAGTGATGTACCTCTCAGCGTCATAGGTTACAACAGGTCCTGAAATCATATAACTTGGTGTTTCACCCTTGTAGAGGCTTATGAAACCTGCTATCTGTTTTTCCCTCTTTGCATCGCTGGTTGTGCAGTCGCTCACATCGAAGGTCGGCCATTTGAAGTCCAGGACCACTGCCCTGCCAACCCTGTTCTTGCTGTCCCATATAACGAGGATTCCCTCAATGTTACCTCCAAAGGCATCGGCTTCTTCAGGGTCGTTCTCTGTTCCGGGTACGCGCAGGTTGAAGTAGGTTCCCTGTCCTGGTGAGACTCCAAGTCGGTAGACTATGGCGTCGTCCTTGCAGTAGATGGTGTTACCAAGGTATATGTAGTTCTCATCCTCTCTGAGGGGGTAGTTCCTGAATATGTACTCTGTTATCAGGTAGCCCGGTGATACACCTGGACATGCATGGTCATGGAATAGGAATGTCAGCACCTGGTCGTATGGTGGGTCGTTCCTCCATGCGTTTGCTATGCTCTGTATGTTGAACCAGCCATCCTTTGCAAAGACCTTTGAGACCTTGCTGCTGAGCTGTGTGCTATTGAGGGTCCTTGGACCTATGTCATTCACGAATTTACCGTCTGATGCATTGCTTGCAACGAGCTGACCGGTTGTGGGGTCATAGTAGATATATACCGCATCCATTCTCACTCCGTCATAGCCCCTGAGGACGAATGTGAACCAGAGGGGTTTCCAGAGCGGCCTGTGGACCGGGAGAAGTGTTGCCCTGCTGAGCCTTGAACCAAGAACATCGAATACTCCATCCCATGCGGCACTCATATCCTGACCGTTAACCCTTGAGTAACCGGCTGATGTAAGCACCACAAGGTCCCTGTCGTCCTTTTCAAGGTTTATACCCTTCTCTGTGAGGAATAACTGTTTTGCAAGGTTGGCAGCGTCAATTCCTATCTGTTTTATCTGGTTGTATGTGAGGTTACCCCACGCTAAGGGGTTGTTTTCACGGGTTGCATTGGAGAGTCCAAGACTGTCTATGTATGCCATGTCAAGGCCATGGGCAATCTGGGCAGGTATCTGGTATGTTATGTTGGTTACCTTATCCGTGGCGTTCACAGGGTTTTCTGTACCCAGCAGATAGTAATAGTGTGTAACATTGAGGTCCTTAAGTTCCCTGACGATTGTAACAAGTGATGTTGGATCTTGTTTCAGTTTAGCTATGAGCCATGCATTGAATTCAAGCTCTGTGTTCTTTCCTGTCTGCTGCTGGAACTGCCTCCTGAGTGCCTCCTTGTCGAACTTCATCACTATGAGGTCACCCTTGAGGGTGTTGGGGTTCCACCTTATGAAGCCAACGAAATTTGTGTCAGCACCGGTGGCTGTGGTGTTGAATCCGCTGTAGGATCCTCCCTTACCGGGTGTGGTGTCAAGGAACATCAGCAGCGCATCGTCATCTGAGTCACCTGGAACACCCACTGTCACGTAGCTGGTTATCTCACCCGGTGATCCAGGGTTGGTGAAGTCCATAACCGGTGGGTAGTACTTGAGGAGCGTCAGGCTCATTGCATAACCGCTGATGGTACCGAGGCACATGTGACCATGGAATGCAGCAGCTCTCAGAAGATCGGATGGTGCGCCCTGCATCCATGCGTTTGCAAGGCTTGCAACCGGGAACGCGTAGTTTCCATATTTGCTTACAAGAAGGTTCCAGTTTGCCTCGGTCATGTTCTTCAGAAGGTCAACAGTGTAAACTGGTTTTCCATTGACTGTTTTGATTACAACCGGTGATGTGCTTGCATTCTTGAAGTAAACACCCTCCAGTGTGCTGCCCCTCTGCAGTATGAAGAATGTGTCCAGGGGGTCAACAGGTGACTTCCTTATTACAAGCAGGTTACCCTTACCATAGGTTACACGGCCACCTGCCTGGTTGAGTATTCCCTCAATCACATCCTCCGTGGTATCGTTCCTGTACTTAACAATACCAGCAGTTGTTATGACGAGCACGTTCCCCTTCGAGAAGTTCAGGATCTGGTCAGCCTTCCTGGTGATATCCCTTCCCAGTTTGTAGGCATCTGTGGCGTTCATTTTGAGTGAAAGCAGTGCGTAGTATCTGGTATCCAGCGGATTCAGAGGGTTTGTTGATAGGGTGAATTCATGTACAAGGTCCCTGTAACCCGGTGCTGTGACCTTTATCCTGAATTTTGTTGTGTTTGTGACGTTCTGGTGATTGAAGATGATCTTTGTCATGTTTGCAGCGGGATCAAATGTTTTCGTGAAGTTGATCTTTGATCCGCTGTCATCGCTGATGTAGTTTATGTCAGGGTTGATGCGGGAGTTGTCGTCTGCAAATTCGTACTTTACATCAACCCCCACATCACATTCTGTGTCCACTGCGCTCACTGAACCTGTCAGTGCTACAGCAACGAGAAGAACCATGAAAACCATGAAATACTGTCTTCTCATAACCTTTTCACCTCCTTTAAGTTCTGTAATGTTTAATAATGTACCGACTGATAGTTGAAGTAATAACATATATAATGTTTTTGTTAATACTTCAGGGGCTTATAAAGGACAAAATGTAATACTCAATTTCAGTTAAAAAAGAAGAGGATTCATGGGAAGGTCCCATGAACTGATTGCTGGAGGGAAATTTATTATCAAACACCATAATGGTGTTATATTTTAAATTGCAAACCATCCCTATTTAATATTTTCCATTTTAATATTCATAATAATTATCTGGCCGGGACTGCCGAAATGGTAATAAAAGATAAGGTGATCCTTAAAAAATTTCATGTATTTCTGATTTGATCGGGACAGAGACTTCAAGGGCACTTAAAAACAAGCACTGAGGTATTGTTAACCTTACCAGAAGGCAGCACAATCCCCGCCCTTCTGAATCCTGCCACATCCTCATCAGTCACAGGGGCATAGAGAATTGCCCTCATTCCCGTGTACGTCCTGTATATAACCCTTGTATCAGGGTTCACATACCTGTGTATATTCCTGAAAACCCTCTTCTTGGGCTCTGCAAGGGCAGCCACCATAACAACGTCAAAGTCGAGATCCGCCAGTGCGGTCTCATCCCCTGTGATCACATCCACATCTCCAGGTTCAAGCCTCTCTATAACCCCAAGGGATATATCAGCTATTTCAGGTTCAATCTCAACAACATGGACCCTCATACCATAGATATGCGCAAGGAGTATCCCTGTAAGTGGTAGTGGGCCTCCTCCAATGAATACAGCGCGCTCCCCCCTCCTGAATCTTCCAAGGGCCGCCTCATTTTTGATGAGCTTGAGGTACCTCGGGTAGAAGTAGAAGGATTCCAGGGTCTCCCATGGCGAATCTGAATCTCCAACCTCCGCCGCCTTCTCCATTTCAAGTCTCATGCCAAGGTTAACATAGAAAGTTCTTATGATACTGAGCGCATGGTTCATCTCAGCATCGTCAAGTATGTGCCTGGCCGATTCAAAGTCTATGGACGAATCATGGGCTATCTCCTCGATCTCATCCAGGAGGGGTATGACCATGGATGTGTCCATCCTGTCGAAGTGGTGTTCCATTCCCTCAAGGCTGGATGCGATCCTCTTTATCTTATTCCAATAAATGTAACAGCTCATGCGGGGTTCCCCCAATGGTAATATAATTAAACAGCAGTCTTTATAAGACTTCACAGCATATATAATATATACATGGAATCATGTATTACTATGAATCATATATACCTTTAAAAAGTAATACTGAATGGTGGTTGATATTATTCTGGTTACCATTCCCCAGACAGAAAGTGAAATTGAATCCATAAGGAGATTCCTGTTTGATATGATCAGGCGGGAATTTGGCTACGGCTACATACCCGAATACCACCGTGATATCATGGAATTCAGGGAACACTATCTCAATCCACCCGGGAACACCTTCATCTTTGCCTCAGTGGGTGGAAAGATAATAGGGACCCTTGGACTCCGTGCCTATGACCGTGAATTTGAGGGTCTCAATTATGATCCAGAGACAACAGCGGGTCTGTGGAGGGTCTTTGTGCATGAGGACTACAGGAGAAGGGGAGTTGCATCACTCCTTACCGGTATCGCAGAGATACATGCAGCCAGGATAGGATACAGGAGGATGTACCTCCATACGCACAAACATGTGAGGGGTGCGCTTGAATTCTGGCTCTCGATGGGTTACAGGGTGACCCTTGACACCGGGAACGAACTCAATACAGTCCACATGGAAAAACCCCTTAAACCCACTGGAAGTCCAGACAGACCCACCATGATCAAGATGCAGAAACCCTTAAAACCCACAGAGTACCCCAATACTGATGCCTGGAGTGGATCTCAGGGAATTAAAATCTTACTTTGATTAAAAATGGTGAAAGAGGGGAGATTAGAAAAAGAGGAGGAACAGGGCATCAGATGACATTTTTTTGAGCGAAAGGATTGTAGCTGGATGCCCTGTTGAGCTGGCTTACTCTGGTAAGCTAGGAGGAATTCATGCTCATATGATGGTTGGCAGAGGATGTATAAATACTTTTTGAAAAAAAATTATTACTTATATTTAAATGATCCTGATTTTAGTATTAATCAATCAACCTGAATTAATCATGAAAGGCATTGGCTCCGGGTTATCATTCCCTGTACTCCTCAAGGAATGACTCCAGTGCCTCGTAGGCAGCATCCACTGCCAGGTCAACAATTCGGGGGTCCGCCTCTGAGAGTTCATCGAGATGAAGCTCGGCGGTTATATCAACATCCAGCCTGCCGGTATATTCAACACTCACCGTTATCTCGATATCAACTATCTCCTTTGCTGAGACCCTCTCAAGTATAAAATCAGAAATGGTGTTATACAGGAAACTGGATATCTCATCCAGATCCCCGTCACTGAGTTTTTTAAGGCTCAATTAGTTACCCATCCCTGGATTGATCCCGGCGCCCTTCATGGCTTCCTGGATGTTAACCTGCATCTCCTGCAGCTTTTTCATAACACGTTCTTCCTGTCTCTGGATGGTTTTCTCCCTTAACTGGAGAGTTTCAAGTTTCTCCTCAAGTTCAGCTGTGATTTCACCCTTATCCACCCTTATAAGGATGTTCCCTGAACTCTTAAATACCTCAGCGTCGTCTGCAGCCTTTGAGAGTTCATCAAGAGCCTTCTGTGTTTCATTAATCTGCATTTCAACCGTCTGTTTCTGCACAGATATTGCCTGTGCCTGCTGCTGCAGCTGCTGGAACTGGGCCAGCTGGTGCTGTACATTCTGTGGAAGTTCCATACTATCACCTTCATTAATTATCATGAATCCTTTTGGGATGAATGAGCTCCATCATATCCATTGAGAGCCTCACCCAGCGGAGCGATGAATTGAGGGCTGCCCTGAATGATGCCGGGTCCCGGGCACTGATACTTATTGTTATCCTGTCATCCTCAAGATCCAATGAAACTGAAGACCTCCCGGATGGGGAATCCATGAACTCCGGCTTAACTGCCCTGTAAACCACTGAAGCGGATTCAGGGTTTCCTGTGGATATATCAATGAATCCCTGAAGTCTCTTAAGACCCACATCAATCACCGGCCTTAAGGTCCCTTATCAGCAGTTTGAACCCTGCAGGTTCGCCCCTGGCATCAATAAGCTCCATGACCCACGGGTAATCATCACCCTTCCTGAGGTCCCAGACACTGCCGGATGCCCAGGGGTTGACCTCAAGACCCATGAGCCTGCAGATACCCTGAAGTTCAGTGGGGCATGATCTTATCCCTGCAACGGGGGAATCCCTCTCTGATCCCCTGATTTCAAATGATGGGTTGAAGAGGATGTAACCCATCTCGTCTCCCCTATCACCAAGGAAAGTTATCCTTGAGGGGTTTCCGTGTCTTTCAGATACGACAGCCACAGGTCCGGCTGCCTCGATGAGCACGTCCCTGATACTCATCTTGCCCCTGTTAACATACCTCCAGCCCATTATCCTGGAGAGCCTCTGGGAAAACGATCTTGTTCGCCGGGAAGGCTTCCTGGATGTTGTGAGAAGCATCCTACCGTGCCCTTATGGTCCTCTTAACAGGAGGCACCTCCTTGAAGAGGATCCTGTACCTGCACCTGGGGCACTTATTCTCCATGTACTTTTTGGGGTCGATCAGGGTTCCGCACTGGGCGCAGCGGTACAATCTACTTACCTCCAACTATCCTCTTGATGTTACGGGCTGCTGTTTTACCCATAGGGGTCACAGGCAGGTATGCGCCGCCTGTGAATACAGCGCCACACTTTCTGCACTTCCATATGCCCCTGCTCTCCCTTTTAACACCGGGTCTGTCACAGCTGGGGCATACGTGCTTCCTTTTCATCTCTTCTTCAATCTTCTTAACAGCTCTTTTAGCTTTACGACCGTAACGTGGACCGAAACGTCCTGTAATACCAACTTTCTTTGTTCTTGCCATTTTATCACTCCAGTAAATATGATGTTATAGATATTGTAAGGCGAGTATTTAAGATTTGGGTAGCACCGAATCATTGTGGTCTCTGATTCCTCTCAGGTATACTCATGAGAACACAGCACCGGAATGGGTGGTCTCTGATTCCTCCAAGCGATTCACGGTGCCATTGACTCATCAAGGTACTCAATGAGCTGGGGCACCTTCTCCCTTGCAATGGAAACCGCCCTCAGGACATCATCCCTTGTGAGGGCCCCCTCACCACCCTTCTGCATGGCGCATATTGAGCCATCCTCTGTCACCCCTATGGACAGCCTGGCGGTGAGTATGTCCTCCTCCTCAAGGGAGGGGTCCAGGATTATCTCATCACCAATCTTTGCAAAGGTGCACATGAGGGCCTTTCTGTTGATGGGAAGTGGCTGCATGTTTTCCCTGTCAACCAGTACCTCACCATCCTCAACCTCCGTGGCAGGGATCACTGTATCGAGGAGCGCTGCCACAGTTGCAAGTACCGCGGCATCAAATAGGTTGCCGTCGTAGTCGATTATGTGCAGGTCCAGGAAGAGCATCCAGACCTTGCTGCCCTCTATTATGCAGAGTTTTTCAAGGTCTATCATCTGACTCTCCCTTATGCAGCGGTCAACAACCCTTGAGAGTTCAACCGAACGCTCATCGGGGGGTCCTGGCTCAAAGGTTGGTGATGCCATCGGTAGAAGTTCGGAGTTTGTGAGTATAACCCCCATCTCAGGGGTGTCAGAAAAAGGTTCGCCTATCTGTGGCTTGACACCGACTATTATCTGTGTGTTGCCGAGTTTAACCCTTGAGGAACCCTCAGCCTTGGATATCACCCCTGTTTCAATGGATATGTCCCTGAACTCATGGAGTGACCTTCCATCGATTCTCTCCTTGTTATTTATAAGGTCCGTTATACTTTTTCTTGTAATTTCAGGTATTATATCCATTTTATTCACCATACCTCTTTCTGAGGGCCTCTTTCTGAACCTCATGTATTCTGAGGCAACCATCCACTGCAAGGTCAAGGGCCCTTTCAAATTCATCCTCTGACAGGCTTCCATCGCTCTGGAGAAGTGTGATCTCACGTGTCCTTGGGAGGATTGCAACAGGTACATCTGCCTGTCCAGCCTTGTCCTCCTCCTCAGAGAGGTCAAGGACAACCTGATCATTGACCTTACCTGCGGCACAGGCCACAACCATGTCCCTCATGGGTATTCCTGCATCTGCAAGGGCCACTGATGCCGCTGTGATGCCCGCGCACCTTGTACCTCCCTCTGCCTCAAGAACCTCTATGAAGACATCTATGACTGACCTTGGAAACTTTTCAAGTATCAGTGCAGGCCTCAGGGCCTCCGCGGTTATCTTTGAAATCTCAACAGAGCGCCTGTCGGGACCGGGCCTTTTCCTCTCCTCAACAGAGAATGGTGCCATGTTGTACCTGCACCTTATAACTGCCCGGTCAGGTCGCTGCAGTTTTCTTATCTGTGCCTCCCTTGGCCCGTAAACAGCTACAAGTATCTTGTTACCTCCAAATTCAAGGTAGGATGAACCGTCAGCCCTTTCAAGTATTCCAGCCTCAATTTTCAGGGGTCTGAGTTCATCAAATGCCCTTCCATCCTCCCTGACACTTTGAGAGGTTTTCAACTGATCCTGTGTGATAATAACAATCACCTCTGTTCCTCGGAATTATTTTCATCCTTAACTTCTTCATTCCCTGATTCTTCGCCCCCGGATGATTCCACTTCATCCTCTTCTATTTCATCAGGGTTTTCTGTTTCTTCTTCCATCTCCACGGCATTCTCAACTGGAGCCTCCGGTTCAACCACTTCAGACCCATCATCCTCATCCAGGGTGGTGGGTTCAGCGCCGGTGAGTCTATCCAGAAGTTCCCTGACACGATCTGTGAGTCCTGATGTGTGGGCCTCACGGTCTATCATCAGGATAACCCTCTCGGCTATCCTCTCCATGTCGGGTTCTCCCTTTATCCAGACAACTCCATTCTGACCCACAACGATATCGCAGTGGGTCTTCTCCTTGACCATGTTTATCATGGATCCCCTCTTGCCTATGAGCCTTGGAACCTTTGTGGGTGTTATGTATACCAGAATTCCGTCCCTGAACTTTCCAAGCCCGCGACCCTTAAGGCCCAGCTTAACCTTCCGGACCTCGTCAACATCAACCACCCTTAAAAGGAGTACGTCGCCTATTTCAAAGACGTTCTCAAGTTCCCTTTTCTCCTTGCCGAAAACCTCTGATGCTGGCAGGAGCCCGCTGTAGGGGGAGTTTATATCCAGGCCCCACATTGAGAACCTTATATCTGTGATTTCGCCGATCACCACATCCCCCCTCTTGGGGATGTATTTGCTCTGAAGTGGTATCACATTTATCTTCTTATTCCTGACAGAAACAAGTCCAACAAATGATGAACATATTTTTTTACCCTCTTTGAAGGTCCCCCTGCCGGGGTAGTAATCATTTTCTGCCAGAACCTGACCTGGAACAACCAGGTCCTTTTCATTTACGAGTAACACATTATGCCTCCCTGTTTTTTGAAGGCGAAAAAGGAGATGAGGGTTTACTTGATAATCCTGGTCTCAACGTTACCGCCGGTGAGTTCATTGATTTTCTGGTAGAAACTGTCCTGAAGACCCCCCGGTATCTCAACCACCGCTATCCATGAACCGTCACTCTGCCATTCCTCATTCTTTATTTTCCCGAAATTTGATATCACACCGTAGGCTGGGCCGGCCCTTTCGCCGGGTATCTTTATGGCAACGGTGACCTTCTCGAATTTTATGGGGATCTTGGTCCTTATGGCCTTCAGGACAATGTTGACCTGCTCATCAACCGTTTTGAATGGATCAACGTGAACCCTTGCTTCCTCCATGGCCTTTTCAATCCTCTTTGGAGGGTGAGGAAGTCCATTCTGGGGGTTTATAGCTTCACGTGCAATCTTACTGATGATTTTTCTGCGTTTATCCTCTATCATCTGTCTTCTTTGTTCTGCAGTGAGCTGTATTGTCCCCCTCTGAAGTATTATGGGTGTTACCTCAAGAGGATCCGCTGTTTCAAAGACCTTCCTCATGGCCTCCTCAGATGCCTTATCACCCTTTCTGGCGTCCCTGAAGACCTCCTGGACCGCCAGCACATCCTCCACGTTGACGTCTGAATTTTCTCTCCGGAATTCAGCTGCCAGGTCAGGGTCCACCAGGATTTCAAATCGCTCGCCATGGGATTCGAGCCGGGCGATAACCGCATCTTCAAGGCTGACCATTTTTTACTCCTCTTCCTCCTTTTCCTTCCTGATCAGGAGTTCCTCAACGTGGTCCCTGATCTCATCATCAGGAAGCCTTCTGTATTTCTTATCCGCGGCTTCTATAACAGCTATCTCAACGCTTTCAGGTGTTGTTTTGCCCTCTGTTGCCTCATAGACCGCATCAAGGGCCAGTTCTATTGCCTGGTTCAGGTTCATGTCATCGGTGTATTTCTTCTCAAATTCCTCCATGGCCGCTGGCCTGCCGGCCCCTATGGCTGTGGCCTTGTACTCTATGAGGGCCCCGCTGGGGTCTGTTTCAAAGAGTCTGCAGCCCTTTCCGTTTACACCACCTATTATGAGGGCTGTTCCGAAGGGCCTGACACCTCCATGCTGGGTGTACATCTGTTTCATGTCGCATATCTTCTTGGCAAGGCTTTCAACCCTTATGGGTTCATTGTAGGTTATCCTGTTTATCTGGGCCTCGAGTCTTGCCTTTTCAATTATTGCCCTTGCATCTGCCACCAGCCCAGATGTTGCGGCCCCTATGTGTTCATCTATCTGGAATATCTTTTCTATGGATTTCGGCTCAACCAGTTTGCTCGTGGGCCTTTTGTCCACCACAAGAACTATTCCTTCCTTTGATTTTACTCCAAGAGAAGTGGTTCCTCTCTTAACTGCTTCCCTTGCATACTCCACCTGGAATAGCCTGCCATCCGGGCTGAATACCGTAATGGCCCTATCGTATCCTGCACTTTGAAGTGGTTGCATTTTTCTAACCTCTCTTTATTGATGGATAAATCTGGTAATCAATGAGACCTGTGATACAAATCAGTCAGTATTTATCTTTCTTGGAAGGTTTAATAAACTTTTGTGTTGCAGAGCGCACCGTCCCGGAGAGTCCCAGTATATGGAATACCACCCTTGACCCGCTGTGGTGATGTGCCGCAGTGAGGGCAGACATAACCTTTCCCTCGTAACCCCGCTGGCACTGAAGCACACCCCTCATCCTTACTGCCTCCGGGAAATCACATCGCCAGAGTTTCATGAGCCATAAGCGGAAATTTGATGTTTCACATTCGCCGTGGAGTTTGAGGCAGCTGTCCCAAATAAGGGATACGATTTCATCCCTTGAGAGCTCCCTCTCGGATATCAGTTCAAAGGCGATGTACCTCTTTGGGTTCCTGAGGGTGGGGGGAAGTATCTTCATCCTCATGTCTTCACCGGGGTTCAGTCCTGTTCTTCATCATCCACAAGCATCACACCATCTGCAATCATGAAGGGGCGTTTACGTGAGTATTCGATTATGGAGGATGGTGTTGATGAGAGTGCCCTGCCTGCCTCACGGGTGCTCATGCCAAAGCACCCTGCAAGGTTCATGAGATCACGGGGTGTGCGGAGGTCATATATTGATGATGCCCTGCTTGAGAGTAAGAGTGGAAAATCGAATTTTCTGTGGAGTTTAAGGATGTCCCTGAAGTACTCAAGAACCCTTGCCCTCACCTTGAGCCATGAGCCCATGATGTCAGTGGTGACAAGTTCAACTGCAACCCTGTTCCTTGCAGCCTCCCTTGCAAGGACGTGGTTCATGCCAGCATCCCTCCTTGATGAGTAGGGTGCGGAGAGGACATCCACCCTGGGGTTCTCACAGGCTGCACGGTTCACCTTCAGGTTACCCCCTGAAACGTACACAAGGTCGACCTTCCTCCTGAAGCGGTTGACCTTGCGCCTCATATCCCTCGGGTTCGAAGCCTCTATCATAACACCAGAGGCCACCTCAAGTCCCATTATTTCAGGGTCATCCCTCAGGACCTCTATCTCTGGCTGGATGCGGCTGTAGGTCTCATCAGGGAAGACCAGGACAGCCCCATGGTACCCGAGGCGGGAAGCCTCAGCAAGAAGTCTCAGACTGGAATCATGGTCACCTGCCTGGAGGTGGAAGTCAAAGAATTTCATCTGCCTGGATGACCCAGTTATCTGAGCATCCTCGTGGAAGTCAGCGAATTTCATCAGGGAAGACCCACCCATCCGAGCACCCTCACGGAAGTCAAAGAATTTCATCCGAACCCTGCTGGAACAATTTATAATTTATAGCATCCTGGTGGAAGTCAGAATTTCAGCCGGATGACCCACCTATTGGAGCATCTTCCTTATATTCTCAGCTGCAACATCTCTCCTTGCAGGGTAGGCCTCCACCTTGATCTTGAGGTGTATTGCATCACCGTGCCTCACAGGTTTCCAGATCCCCTCAAGGGCCTCCTGTTTATCCAGGCGAATGAACAGGTTACCGTTTTCATCGAACCTATCCTCAAGTTCATCCATTCTACCCCTGAAGACCTCAATGAATCTCTCCATGAATTCTCTGAGAGCCCTTCTGTGGTCCACCCTGCCCCTTAAAACTGTGATGGGGTTTCCATGGTAGCCCTCTGCCATTTCCCTTTCAGGTGCTGCACCCGGTATTATGTTTCTGAGGGCTTCAAGGACCTTTTCCTCGTCCTCTGTACCGTAAACCATGAGGCGGTAGGAGATGTTGTGTATCATTTTCCTCTAAAAAATAATTGAGTGGGGCTCTACCTTACCTTTTCAGCCCCTTTACCCCTGTTTCTCAGGCCCCTGTTCTTCTTACCTTCACTTGTGAGGCCCCTGAAAACCCGTCCCCTGTGCTGTTTTTCACAGATCCAGTTTATTTTGGGGTCATTCTTTATTGCCGGGTGGTTTGGGTCGACAAGGATGACCTCATAGAACTTGTATTTTCCATCCTCCCAGACCCAGTAGGAGTTGAGGACCTCCATGTTGGGGTATTTCCTTGCAACCCTTTCCTCTGCGATCCTCTTTATGCTCTTTGCAGTTGTGATCTTCTTAACACCCATTCTCTTGGGTCTTCTACCTGCCTTGAACCTGGTTTTTCTCTGGCTACCGCGCCTTACACGTGTCCTCACGATTATGTATCCTGGTTTTGCCCTGTAACCAAGTGATCTTGCACGGTCTATTCTTGTTGGCCTTTCAATCCTCTTAATTACAGGGTCCCTTCTCCATTTTGGGGCCCTTTCCCACATGAGCTCCCTTACATAGGAGTCCTTTGGATTCTTCCAAGCTTCTTTAACATAACTGTACATTGTTTACACCTCTATTCTGTTCGGCTTTACGCCACATCCATGGGATCGTATCCCTTAAAAATAGCGGTTTATGTACTACTGAGTTTGATGTGGTCACTTAAAAAGTTTACTGTTGGTTCCATGAATAAATTTTATGCTCGATTTCAGTGTCATTAACCACTCTTCCAATTTGAAATAAAAAGGGTAATTTAATCAGTCCCCAAGGACCTCATAAAGAATCTTCATCGCCTTTACAAAGGGTGGGTTACCTGATGTGAGGAGAACAACACGGAGAACGTCAACAATCTCATCCCTTGTAACACCAAATTCATTTATGGCACTCTGTATCTGCTTTTTAACCGCACGGTCATCTGAGTTTGCAGCTGTTATTCCTAGGGCTATGAGTTTCTGTGTCTTGTAGTCAAGAACCTTTCCTGTGTAGGCGGCCTCGTTGAGTCTAACAACTGCCTCATAGATGTCGGGATAGTCCTCCTTCACATGAACCATGCCCTTTCCATAGAAAACATCCTCTTTCATACCTTACACCTCCAGTATTTTACTATGTTCACCGTGATATTTATAACTAACATCACTTGAAAAAATAAAAGGTGTTTATTCACTGTTTTTCCGGGAATTCTGAGGATGCGGATTTTTTATCTGCTTCTGACGGCTCAGATTTTTTTGATATTTTTTCAGATGCCCTTGATGGGTCAGAGAGCATCTCTGAGATCCCTGCAATTGAACCCAGAATACCTGTGGCCTCCACAGGGAGAAGTATCTTTGTTGCCCTTCCATCTGCAACCTTCTCAAGGGCCTCAAGGTACCTGAGTGCTATTATATCATTTGTCGGGTCTCCCTCATGCATTGCCCTGAAAACCGAGAGTATGGCCTTGGCCTGACCCTCTGCTATGGCTATCTCCTGGTACTTGTTGGCGTCTGCAACCTTCTTTATGGCCTCAGCCTTACCCTCCGCTTCGAGGATGGCTGCCTGTTTATCACCCTCAGCCCTCTTTATCTCTGACTGCTTGTAACCCTCTGCCTCAAGGATGGCCGCCCTCTTCATACGTTCGGCCTTCATCTGCTTTGACATGGCCTCAACTATGTCTCCAGGTGGTTCTATGCGCTGTATCTCAACACGGACAACCCGGGTACCCCACTTGTCTGTGGCCTCATCGAGGACCTCGCGGAGCTGGGTGTTTATCATCTCCCTTGATGTGAGGGTCTGGTCCAGTTCAAGGTCCCCTATTATGTTCCTGAGGTTCGTCTGGGCCAGTTTGGTTATTGCCTGGTAGAAGTCAACCACGTTGTAGACTGCATTGAATGGGTCAACCACCTCATAGAATATGACACAGTCCACAACAACGACTGTGTTATCCTTGGTTATGACCTCCTGTGGTGGTACATCAACCACCTGTTCCCTCATGTCAACCTTCTTTATGGCCTCTATGAAGGGGATTATGACCACGAGACCGCTTTCCACTGTCCTCTGATATTTACCGAGTCTTTCAACAACACCCTTCTCGTAGGGTCTGAGTATTTTCAGGCTCTTGAATGCCAGTACAAGGAGTACAAGTACAATTATTATTTCAAGCAGCATTTTCATTCCTCCATTTTTTCAACTACGAGTTTAACTCCCTCAATTGCCTTCACCTTCACCATTTCACCCTCTTTAAGATCCGCGTCTGACCTTGCCCTCCATGTTTCGCCGTCTATCCTAACAAGACCAGAGCTCTGTGATGTGATTGCTTCTATCACAACACCCTCTTTTCCTATGAGTCTATCTGCAACAGCCTTTTTTGCTGGTTCTCCTGTTATGCGTGCGGCGAATGGCCTTGAAACAGCGAGGAGAATGACTGAAACAACAACGAATGTAACAAACTGTACCGTTGTATCGAATCCAAGGTATCCAAGTGCCGCTGCTGCCAGTGCCCCGAAGGCGAACCAGAGAAGAAAGAATCCTGCTGTCAGCATTTCACCTATGAGGCATATGGCAGCTATTATCACCCATGACTCAGGTCCCATGATCTCCCACCACCAGTTAATAATCCATTCCATGTTTATATTATTTGCTGTCAGCCGGTGTCATTCATGTTTATCTATTGTCACATTCATGGATATAATCATCCATAATATGAACTTTCAATTTTATTATTACATTTATTCATATAATCGGAATTTTAATAATAATTTTTTATGAAAAAGTATTTATACTTTGGGTCTCATAGTGAATTCACTGGAGGTGGAATTGTGACTGGCGAAGATGAACTGAAATTTCTTGTGCTGGGTTACAGGATCAGTGAGGGTAAAACCCAGAGGGAACTTGCAGATGAACTCGGTGTCCCCGTGGACATTGTAATAGCGATGGAGAACGGCACCTACAGGCATCCCACAAGGAGGCTTCTTAGCAGAATCCATGAACTCACCGGGGAATATGAGGTGAAAAGAAGGTACTTCATAAACATCGGAAGGGGTTACAGACTGAGGGAGAGGCTTGGATCCCAGTTCAGGTACTTTGTCCGTGGCCTTGATAAAATGAAGTACATAAGCATGGAAGAGCTTGAGAAGATGCCTGAAGCCGACTGTTACAGCACCATCGGCAATGTTGACCTGGACGCATTTGAGGTTCTAAGGGCAGGGAAAATGTCCTGAAACCAATTTTCAATATTTACCCCATTTAAGCCCTTAAAGCAGTTACAAATGTCCTGAAACCCCACAAATTTTATTTTTTTAATGGAATCAGTCAACATTATTAAGGTTCGGATTCATATACATACCCATGAGGTTCATAACGCTTGTTCTGAAGAATCCGTTCAGAAACCGTGCAAGGAGTCTCCTTGCAATTACAGGTATCGCGATTGGAATCGCAACCATTGTAACCCTCGGCGTGATAACCGGGGGTCTGAAGGCATCAACAGAGAACACCCTCAAGGCGGGTGGCGCCGACTTCACGATTGTGGAGTCCAATGTCTCAGATATGTTCCTCAGCAAGATAGATGAGGAATACGTGGATAAGGTGCGGAATGTGAGCGGGGTTGAGGACGCCGTCGGAATACTCATGGCTGTACAGCCCCTTGATGACAACCCCTACTTTGTACTGATAGGTATAGACCCTGCCAGGATAAACATGAGTCAGATAAAAATAATCGATGGCAGAACCCTCAGGGATCCAGATGCAGATGAGGTCATAATAGGTAAGGTCGCCTCAGAGAACCATGGCAAGGGTGTTGGTGATACGATAAAGATAAAGAACCGTGAGTACCGTATCGTGGGGATATTTGAATCAGGTGACATGCAGGAGGACGGAGGAGCCTTTATTTCACTCAAAAAACTCCAGGAAATAGAGGAGAAGGAGGGTAAGGTCACCATGATCTACGTTAAGATGACCCGGAATTCAAGGGTGGAGGACGTCACAGAACGCATCGAGAGACGTTACAGTGACCTCACAACCATAGCCTCACTTGAGGACCTCCAGAGCGTTGACCAGGGCCTGCAGACCATCGACACCGCAACCTGGGCCATATCACTCCTCGCCATAATAATAGGTGGAATTGGAGTTATAAACACCATGATAATGTCTGTATTTGAGAGGACAAGGGAGATTGGAGTTCTGAAGGCCGTCGGGTGGAGGGACCGCAGGATTCTAGTTATGATACTCGGTGAATCGGTGGTGCTGACTGTGATCGCCGGTATTGTGGGTTCGGTGCTTGGTGTTGCAGCCATACAGGTGCTCCTTGAGCTTGGAATGAGGGGATTCATAGAACCAGTATACAGCCCTGAGATCTTCATGAGGGCCTTTGCAGTCGCCCTTGTCGTGGGTGTTCTCGGTGGACTCTACCCGGCCTACCGGGCATCAAGGCTCGCCCCCACCGAAGCACTGAGGTACGAGTAGGTGGTTCCATGAAGGCCATAGAGGTTAGAAACCTTAAGAAGAGCTTTGACGGGGGTAAGATAAGGGCCCTTAATGGTGTTGACCTTGAAGTTGAGATGGGTGAGTTCATCTCCATCATGGGGCCATCAGGTTCAGGTAAATCCACCCTCCTTAACATGATAGGTGCCCTGGATGTCCCTGATTCAGGCACCATCAGGGTTGCTGGAAGGGATCTCTCAGATGAGAGGGACCTGAGCCGTTTAAGGGCCGAGGAGATAGGCTTCGTGTTCCAGCTACATAACCTCATACCCAGCCTCACCGCCCTTGAGAACGTTGAGATACCCATGTTTGCCGTGAAGCACGTTAACATGGAGGAGCGTGCAATGGAGCTCCTTGAACAGGTGGGCCTCGGGGATAAGGCTGACCGGAGGCCCACAGAACTCTCTGGTGGTGAACGCCAGAGGGTTGCAATTGCCAGGGCCCTGGCCAATAACCCGTCAATAATCCTTGCAGATGAACCCACAGGGGCTCTTGACTCAAAGACAAGCAGAAATATACTCCAGATGCTTCAGAAGCTCCAGGAGGACGAGGGGGTTACCCTTGTTGTTGTCACCCATGAGCCCCATGTGGCCGGGATGGCCTCAAGAACCATAAGGATACTTGATGGTGTAATCATGGATTAGGGTAAGCATGGCAAGGGAGTGTCATCGGCTCTGAAGTGGTGCAGATTATAGGAAGATCATCTTAGCCGGACACCACACAGGGGTACTGAGAAATAATTCCGGTACCCTCTTCCAGCAAGCCATTTTAGGATTCCGCCAATTTATTTTTTTAGAGTTCGATGGTCATGACATCATCTTCAGGATCTCTGAATCCGCTTCAGGGTTGCCCGGGTTGTGATGCCAGATCATGAAATCACCGATAGCCTCAAATCCCCCCTGAAGTTTTCCGATACCATTCACGATAATATCATCCTTAAACCCGACTTAAACCAGATCACAACTCCTCAACATATCCCGGACACCATTCACGATCGTATCATCCTCAACCCAAATTTGATTAATAAGTTCCAACATATTATGACACATGACTGAAAAACTGACTGTTGCCTGGTGTATAACCGGGGCCGGGGAGAAACTGACTGAAACCTACGAAATAATGAAGGATATTAAAAAGATCTATGGGGACCGTATCAAAATCGACGTCTTCATATCCAAGGCAGGTGACCAGGTTGTCAAGTACTATGGCCTCTACAGGGACCTCGAGACAAGCTTTGACAGGAAATGGGTTGAGATAAATGCCAATTCCCCATTCCTTGCCGGTCAGGTCCAGCTTGGTAAGTATGACTTCATACTTGTGGCTCCCTGCACCTCCAACAGCACAGCCAAGATATCCCTGAGGATAGGGGATACCCTGGTTACAAATGCTGTTATAATGGCCCAGAAGGCATCTGTACCTGTCTACATCATGCCATCGGATTACAGCGAAGGGAAGGTTATCACGACACTTCCCAACGGTAAGAAACTTGAACTCAAAATAACCAGGGAGGATGTCGAACACGTGAAGAGGATATCAAGGATGGATAAAACAGAGGTTTTCAGTGACCCCAGCAGGATCTACAAGATCTTTGAGAAATGGACATACCCCAAGGATCAATAAAAATCTAAGATCCACAAGAAATCTCTGAGAAAAGGACATAACCCCAGGGATCAATAAAAATTTAAAAAATGGATTTACTCCTGCAGTTCCTGGATGGTCACACCGTAGGTGTAAACCGTCATTCCCTCCTCTTCAGTCTGACTGAAGGGTGCTGTGCCCTTGAAGTAGGCCTTAACCTCACCGGTATCTGCGATATTCATTGTGAGAGGTTCCATGTCGGTCATTGATTCAAAAAAGGCCATTGCAGCTTCTATATCCCTCTTATCCGGACTTTCAAAGGTTATTGAGAGTGTACCTTTCTGTTTTTCCTTCATCCGGACCCTGTTCTGGTTTATTTCCAGGACATTTTCCCCCTTATTTTTGTTTCCGCTCTCCTTAACAAAAACCACTGTATCTGACATTTAAACAACCCCCGTATTATTACTGGGCGTACTGTTTAATATATTTTTGGCCCTTCCTTGTGAGTCCACTAAAACTTGTATCCGATAAGGCGGAGGAATCTCTTTCTCTCTGCAATAGCCTCCTCGTCCTCTATACCATCAGGGCTGCTGCCATCTATGACCCCCAGTATACCCCTTCCCTGATCTGTCTCGGCAATGATGACCTCAACAGGGTTCGCGGTGGCGCAGTAAATGTTAACAACCTCCGGGACGTCCTTTATCCGCTGCAGTACGTTTATTGGGAATGCGTCCCTGAGGAACACTATGAACGAGTGTCCGGCTCCAATTTCAAGCATGGTCTCTGCTGCAAGCTCCTCAAGTTCCTCATCATTTCCAGCATGCCTCACAAGGCAGTCTCCCGATGCCTCTGCAAACGCCACCCCAAATTTTGCCTGGGGAACCGTGTTGACCACGGCCTCATAGATGTCCTCAACGGTCTTTATGAAGTGGCTCTGCCCGAGTATCAGGTTCAGGTCCTCCTTGGGCTCTATTCTGACCTTCTTCATCTCCATGAAAAGACCTCCTTTCAATATATTTATTATGTGTAACTTAAATCATTAAAGGAGGAGAAATGTATTTAAGGCAGAAGACATTTATCATTAATAATCATTATTATTTTTTTCTGGCACTGATGAGGTGTAACCATGAAAGAGAAAAGTAAGGAGATTGGTTCCCGTGTAAGGGAACTGAGGGAACTCTCAGAAATCACAGAAGATGAAATGGCCAGTTACCTGAACATTGACGTGGAAACCTACCGCCGCTATGAGACCGGAGAGGAGGACATCCCGGCAAGCATACTCTTTGAGATAGCCCATAAGATGGGCGTTGACATGGGACTTCTGCTCACAGGTGAGGAGACAAGGATGCACATCTTCACCGTCACCCGTAAGGGTAAGGGGGTGGAGGTTGAGAGGAGAAAACAGTACCGCTACGAAAACCTGGCAGAGAAGTTCATACACAAGAAGGCCGAACCATTCATAGTTACAGTGGAGCCCCGTGACGAAAAACCAAAGACCAACAGCCACCCCGGCCAGGAATTCAACTACGTCCTGGAGGGGCGCATAAGGTTCTACATACATGACAATGAGATAATACTGAATGAGGGGGACTCCATATTCTTCGATTCATCATATGAACATGCAATGGAGGCCCTTGATGGCAAAAGAGCCAGGTTCCTTGCAATAATAATGTAGAGGTGTGCCAATGACTGCTCTCATACATGAATTCGTTAACCGTGTTGAATTTGACTCATACGAGGATTTCCGTGATAATTTCCAGATAAAGATACCTGAAAACTTCAACTTTGCATACGACGTTGTTGACCGCTACGCAGAGATTGAACCCGGCAAGACAGCCATCGTCTGGTGCAACGACAGTGGAGATGAAAGGAGGATAACCTTCGGTGAGCTCAGGGAACTCTCAGACAGGGCGGCCATTTTCTTCACCAGGGAGGGTATAGGGAAGGGTGACACCGTCATGCTGACCCTCAAGGCAAGGTACGACTTCTGGTACTCCCTCCTGGGACTCCACAAGATAGGCGCCATTGCAATACCAGCCACGCACATGCTCAAGGAGAAGGACATCATCTACCGTATAAGGGAAGCCGATATAAGGATGGTTGTCTGCATAGCAGAGGACGGTGTGCCTGATGTATTTGACAGTGCCATTGATGAAATGGGGGCAGACGTTAAAAGGGTCATCGTCAGTGACATGGAAAGGGAAGGATGGATAAACCTAAGGGAGGAACTCAGTAACATCCAGGAAGACTTCAAGGCCCCTGAAGACCGTCCTGGCGGAGAGGATACACTGCTTGTGTACTTCTCATCAGGTACAACAGGAATGCCCAAGATGATCGAACACGACCACACCTACCCCCTCGGCCATATAATAACAGCAAAGTACTGGCAGAACGTCAGGGAGGACGGTCTCCACTACACGGTCGCAGACACAGGCTGGGCCAAGGCCATGTGGGGGCAGATCTACGGGCAGTGGATAGCTGGAAGCGCCGTCTTTGTCTACGACTACGACCGCTTTGACCCCGAAAGGATGCTTGAGAAGCTTGAAAAATATGATATAACAACCTTCTGCGCCCCCCCAACCATATACAGGTTCCTCATAAAGGAGGATCTCTCACGCTACGACCTCTCAGGCATAGAATATGCGGTAACAGCAGGAGAACCCCTCAACCCTGAGGTCTTTGAGAGGTTCAGGGAACACACAGGCCTGGAGCTCATGGAGGGCTTCGGCCAGACAGAGTGCGTTGTGTGCATAGCAAACTTCCCCTGGATGGAACCAAAGCCGGGCTCAATGGGCAAACCATCACCGGGCTACCTGGTTGAACTTGTGGACAGGAACGGCGAACCTGTGGATGTCGGTGAAGAGGGTGAGATAGTTATTAAAACAGAGGATGGTAAACCGATAGGGCTCTTCAACGGCTACTACAGAAACCCCGATAAGACATCAGAGGTATGGCACGACGGTTACTACCACACAGGGGACACAGCCTGGATGGATGAGGATGGATACATGTGGTTTGTCGGGAGAACCGACGACATAATAAAGAGTTCAGGTTACCGTATAGGACCCTTTGAGGTTGAAAGCGCCATCATATCCCACCCATCGGTCCTTGAATGTGCAGTTACAGGATACCCCGACCCAATAAGGGGACAGGTTGTCAAGGCAACCGTGGTGCTTGCAAGGGGATATGAACCATCAGAGGAACTGAAGAAGGAGATACAGGACCACGTGAAAAGGGTGACAGCACCCTACAAGTACCCCAGGATAGTTGAATTTGTTGATGAACTGCCAAAGACCATAAGCGGTAAGATAAGGCGTGTTGAGATCAGACAGCATGACCTTGAAGGAGACGGTGAAAACCAATGAAGAAGGCCTATCCGGTAATAAACAGGGTCGAATGCAAGGCATGCGAGCGGTGCATAATCGCATGCCCCAGAAAAGTGCTTTACATGAGCAGCAGGATCAACGAGAGGGGCTACCACTACGTCGAGTACCGCGGCGAGGGATGCAACGGCTGCGGGAACTGCTACTATACCTGCCCCGAAATCAACGCAATAGAGGTCCACATAGAGAGGTGTGAAGATGGCGACACAGATGGTTAAGGGTAACACCGCCGTGATAATAGGGGCCATGTATGCGGGCTGCGACTGCTACTTCGGCTACCCCATAACACCCGCAAGCGAGATACTCCACGAGGCCTCAAGGTACTTCCCCATGGTCGGGAGGAAGTTTGTGCAGGCGGAATCAGAAGAGGCAGCCATAAACATGGTGTACGGTGCAGCCGCAGCCGGCCACAGGGTAATGACAGCATCCTCAGGTCCGGGTATAAGCCTGAAACAGGAGGGAATATCCTTCCTTGCAGGCGCAGAGCTCCCTGCGGTCATCGTGGATGTCATGAGGGCCGGTCCTGGACTCGGGAACATCGGGCCGGAGCAGGCAGACTACAACCAGCTTGTGAAGGGTGGTGGACATGGAAACTACAGAAACATCGTCCTTGCACCCAACAGTGTACAGGAGATGTGCGACCTCACAATGGAGGCCTTTGAACTGGCAGACAGATACAGGAACCCTGTTATAATACTTGCAGATGCCGTCCTGGGGCAGATGGCAGAGCCCCTTCGTTTTCCTGAAAGGGCCGTGGAGCACAGGCCAGACACATCATGGGCCGTCTGCGGCAGCAGGGAAACCATGAAAAACCTCGTAACCTCCATATTCCTTGACTTCGATGAACTCGAGGAGTTCAACTTCTCCCTCCAGGAGAAGTATGCAGCGGTTGAGGAGAATGAGGTGAGATACGAGGAATACATGGTTGAGGACGCTGACATTGTACTCGTGGCGTATGGTATAAGCAGCAGGGTCGCAAAGAGCGCGGTTGACACAGCACGTGCAGATGGTATAAAGGTGGGTCTTCTGAGGCCCATAACACTCTTCCCCTTCCCCTCCAGGATAATCGGGGAGCTTGCAGAGCGTGGCTGCACCTTCATATCGGTTGAGATGAGCAGTGGCCAGATGAGGGAAGATATAAGGATGGCCTCCGGCTGCAGGGATGTTGAACTCGTAAACAGAATGGGTGGAAACCTCATAGAACTGAGGGACATCCTCAAGAAGATCAGAGAACTCGCGGGGGAATCCAATGACTAAAAAGGTGATCAGAAAACCAGATTCACTCCACGATGTATTCGAGAGGAAGGGTGGAAGCGCCCCCACAGCCACACACTACTGTGCAGGCTGCGGCCATGGAATACTCCACAAGCTCATAGGCGAGGCCATTGATGAACTGGGTATACAGGAGCGTTCAGTCATGATAAGCCCGGTTGGCTGTGCGGTATTCGCATACTACTACTTTGACTGCGGAAACGTGCAGGTGGCCCATGGGAGAGCCCCTGCAGTGGGGACAGGGATATCACGTGCAGAGGATGATGCCGTGGTCATACTCTACCAGGGCGACGGGGACCTCGCTTCCATCGGCCTCAATGAAACCATACAGGCCGCAAACCGTGGCGAGAAAATGGCGGTCTTCTTTGTCAACAACACCGTATACGGTATGACAGGAGGTCAGATGGCACCAACAACCCTCATAGGTGAGGTTACAGTTACCTGTCCAGGGGGCAGGGATCCACGATACGCAGGTTATCCCCTCCACATGTGTGAACTCCTCGACAACCTCCAGGCCCCGGTTTTCATAGAGAGGGTCTCCCTTGCAGACCCCAAGAGCATAAGGAAAGCTAAAAGGGCTGTTAAAAGAGCCCTTGAAATCCAGAGGGATGGTAAGGGCTATGCATTCGTTGAGGTGCTATCCCCATGCCCCACAAACCTCAGGCAGGACGCCGAGGGTGCTGAGAGGTTCCTCAAGGAGGAAATGGAGAGGGAATTTCCCGTGAAGAACTTCAGGGACCGCTCATCCGAGACAGAACCCCTCATAAGATCAGAGAGCGATTTCTCAAGGGAGAGCCTGGACCGCATATTCCAGATAAGGGAGGACTCTGTGCCGGACCCTGTTGATGACCCGGAATTCCCTGAGGTGAGGGTTAAGATCGCGGGTTTCGGTGGTCAGGGAGTCCTGAGCATGGGGCTGACACTGGCACAGGCAGCCTGCAGTGAGGGAAGACACACATCATGGTACCCTGCCTATGGACCCGAACAGAGGGGCGGTACATCCAGCTGCGGAGTTGTCATATCAGGTGAAAGGGTGGGCTCACCGGCAGTTGACACGCCAGATATCCTAGTGGCCTTCAACCAGCCATCCATAGATGAATTTGCAGGTGATGTCAGGGAGGGTGGTATGATCCTCTATGACACCGCAACCTCTGGTTTCAGGGGTACAAAGAATGTGAGGGCCATAGGTGTGCCGGCCCTTGAAATAGCAAAGGAACACGGCACCGGAAGGGCCGCCAACACCGCCATGCTGGGTGTTATTATGGCCCTTGGAATCACAGGCCTCGATGAGGAATCCTTCAGGGATGCCATAAGGTTCACCTTCTCTGGTAAGGATAAGATAATAGATATCAACCTTAAAATACTCGAGGCAGGAGCAGACTGGGCCAGGAAGAACCTTGAGGGGGAATTTTAATGTCATACCGTGGATCAGCCAGGAAATTCCTTGAATCAGCCTCAATAGAGGTGGGTGACACCGTTAGGGTGGAGAAACCCGATGTGACCTATGAGGGTATGGTGCTGGACCGTGCAGATGATGCAGATGACAGGCGCATCGTCCTGAAACTCAAAAACGGATACAACATTGGAGTTGAAATCAGCGACGCAAAAATAGAGCTCATTGAGAGGGGTTCAGAGCCAAAAATAGAGCTCCCCCCGGTTGATGTGAGTGAGGACCCCGGCCTACCAGATGTATCCATAATATCAACGGGCGGTACCGTTGCATCAATAATAGACTACCGTACAGGTGCAGTGCACCCGGCCTTCACCGCAGATGACCTCCTCCGGGCAAACCCCGAACTTCTGGATATGGCAAACATAAGGGGTAAGGCTGTCCTAAACATCCTCAGTGAGAACATGAAACCCGAATACTGGGTTGAAACCGCAAGGGCCGTTTACAGGGAGATAGATGCCGGTGTAGATGGTGTTGTTGTTGCACATGGAACCGACACCATGCACTACACATCCGCCGCCCTCAGCTTCATGCTCCAGACTCCAGTCCCTGTGGTCCTCACAGGCGCCCAGAGGAGTTCAGACAGACCATCATCGGATGCAAGCCTCAACATACAGTGCTCGGTGAGGGCCGCCACCTCTGATATAGCGGAGGTCACGGTCTGCATGCATGCAACCATGGATGACCTCAGCTGCCACCTCCACAGGGGAGTGAAGGTGAGGAAGATGCACACCTCAAGGAGGGACACCTTCAGGAGCATAAACGCCCTTCCCCTTGCAGAGGTAACACCAGGGGACATCAAAATACTTGATGATAATTACAGGAAGAGGGGTTCAGGTGAACTGGAACTCCATGAAAGGGTTGAGGAGAGGGTTGCCCTCATAAAGAGTTACCCCGGTATGTCCCCTGATATCATAGAATGGCACCTGGAGAGGGGCTACAGGGGACTGGTCATGGAGGGCACAGGCCTCGGACACTGCCCCGACACACTGATACCGGTACTCAGGGAGGCCCATGATATGGGGGTCCCCGTTGCCATGACATCCCAGTGCCTCAATGGAAGGGTCAACATGAACGTCTACAGCACAGGAAGGAGGCTCCTCCAGGCGGGCGTCATACCCTGCGCAGATATGCTGCCGGAGGTTGCCTACGTAAAGATGTGCTGGACACTGGGACAGACGGATGAACCCGAAAGGGTGCGTGAAATGATGATGGATAACATTGCAGGGGAAATTAACAGGAAGACATCCATAGCATACTTCAGGGGTTGATCAGATGAACTGGGATGAAATAGGGCTCAAAATGGGCCTCGAGATACACCAGCAGCTTGATACAGAGAGCAAACTCTTCTGCCCTTGCAGAACAGAACTCATGGATTCAGAACCTGACCATGACATAGTGAGGAACCTCAGGCCAACCCAGAGTGAACTCGGGAAATTCGACAGGGCAGCCTTTGAGGAGGCCATGAGGAAGCTCCACTTCCACTACGAAAACTACGATGATGGAACATGCCTGGTTGAGGCAGATGAGGAGCCACCCCACCCCCTAAACAGAGAGGCCCTTGAACTTGCAGTTACAATCGCACTCCTCCTCAACATGAGGGTTGTGGATGAATTCCACACCATGAGGAAGCAGGTCATCGATGGCAGCAACACCGGGGGCTTCCAGAGGACGGGCCTTGTTGCAACCGACGGCCACCTTGAAACACCACAGGGGACTGTTAAAATAGAGAACCTCTGCCTTGAGGAGGACGCCGCAAGGAGGATCAGGGAGACAGAGGATGGTGTTGTATTCAGACTGGACCGCCTGGGCATACCCCTCGTTGAGATAACCACAGACCCATCCATCAGTGACCCCCAGCAGCTCAGGGATGTCGCATACCAGATAGGCCAGGTGCTCAGGAGCACCCGTGTTAAGAGGGGCCTCGGGACCATAAGGCAGGACCTCAACATATCCATACGTGAGGGGGCCAGGGTCGAGGTGAAGGGTGTCCAGGACCTTGACCTCATCCCGGAGATAGTTGAGAGGGAGGTCATGAGGCAGCTGAAACTGGTTGAGATAAGAAACATCCTCAGGAAGAGGGGAGCCTCGGTTGATGGGGATCTGGTTGATGTCTCAGAGGTCTTCAGGGATACGGCCTCCAGGATAATATCCTCGGCAGAATCAGTACTCGCTGTTAAACTGATGGGCTTCCATGGACTGATAGGAACTGAAATACAGCCCGGAAGACGTTTAGGTACAGAGATGGCTGACTATGCAAAGAAGAGGGGCGTTAAGGGGATATTCCACACCGATGAACTCCCGGCCTACGGCATAACCCCTGAGGAGGTTAAAGCACTCAGGGATGCTGTTGATGCCTCAGAGGATGATGCGGTGGTCCTGGTGGCCCATGATAGGGAGACAGCGGAGAATGCCCTCCGGGAGGTCATGAAACGCGCCAGGATGGCCATTGATGGTGTGCCGGAGGAGACCCGGAAGGCCCTTCCCGACGGTAACACCCAGTACCTCAGGCCACTCCCAACCTCAAGCAGGATGTACCTTGAAACAGACATACCGCTATTCAGCATAGAAGAGGAATTCATCGCCGGGATCCGGGAGAACCTCCCTGAGCTTCCATCAGAGAAGAGGGAGAGGCTCATAGGGGAGTATGGCCTCAGTGGGGACCTTGCATCCCAGCTTGTTAAGAGAAACCTTGTTGAGGAATTCGAGGCCCTCGCAGAGTTCAGGGTTGATGTGACCGTGATAGCATCACTCCTCGCCTACACCCTCAGGGAGCTTGGAAGGGAGGGCCATGATATGGACGTTATTGGCATTGATGAACTCAGAGACGCCATAAGACTCCTTGAGGAGGGTAAGGTGTCAAAGGATGCCCTCAGGGACATAGTTGCCTGCATGGCCGATGATGGTGTAACAGCAGGTGAGGCTGCAGAGAAACTGGACCTCCTGCTCCTCACAGAGGATGAGGTTGAGGCTGTGATAGATGAGATCATTGAGCTTAACCATGAAATGATCCAGGAGAGGGGTATGGGTGCAATGGGACCCCTGATGGGTCAGGCCATGGGTAGGCTGCGTGGTAGAGCCGATGGTAAGATTGTAAACAGGATACTGAACTCAAAAATCCGGGAAAGACTCTAGAAACCTCATTTTACATTTTAGTTCACAAAAATATATTACCTTTTTCAATGCAAACTTAGATCCCGCTTAGTCCCCTTTAAACACCTCATAATCACAGTATACCATTAATTTTTTTAATGCAGATAGGTCATTTACTTAAATCTTTATCTCAATCAAAAACCAAGATAAAACCTGAAGGTGGTATGATGACTGATTACGACATAATAGTTATAGGGGCTGGCCCCGCAGGACTAACAGCAGGTATCTATGGTGGAAGGCAGGGAAGTCGTGTTCTCATGCTGGATAAGGGCCCTGCAGGTGGACTGGGCCTTGAGGTCCCCATGATGGAGAATTACCCTGGATTTGAAATGATAGCCGGGATGAGCCTTGTCACCAAAATGAAGAAACAGGCCACGAAGGTGGCTGAGCTCAGGGAAATGGAGGAAGTGAAGGAGATAGAGAAGGATGACGTGTTCACAGTCAGTACCTCAAGGGACACCTACACGGCCTCCGCACTGATCTTTGCAACAGGGAGCAGGCACAGGCAGCTGGGCGTGCCAGGCGAGAACGACCTCCTTGGAAGGGGTGTGTGTTACTGTGCAACCTGTGACGGCCCACTCTACAGGGGCAGGAAGGTCCTCATGGTTGGTGGAGGAAACAGTGCAGCCCAGGAGGCAGTGTTCCTCAAAAACATAGGGTGTGACGTCAGCATAGTCCACAGGAGGGATGAACTGAGGGCCGACAGGTACCTCCAGGAAAAGCTGAAGGAAATGGACATCCCTGTGATATGGAACTCTGTTGTAACCGAGATAAGGGGTGATGATAGGGTTGAGGAGGTCATGATACACAACCGTGTAACAGGTGAGGATGAGGCCCTGAAGGTTGATGGGATATTCATATCCATAGGTGAAGAGCCCCTCAATCAGCTCGCAGTTGAACTGGGTGTTGAGGTGGATGATGGCGGCTACATCATAACAGATAAAAGGCAGAGGACAAACATCCCCCTTGTATACGCGGCGGGGGATATCACCGGGGGCCTGAACCAGTGGGTAACAGCATGTGCAGAGGGGGCAATTGCAGCAACCTATGCCTACAGTGAAATACAGAGACTCTGAAGGGATTCTCCTCATTCAGAAAAATAATCATTATCAATCTTTTTAACAGAATAGGAGGCCACCTCAGTTACACCCACACCATGTTCAATCATATAGTCCGCCATCTGCATGCCATCAACAAGCACTATCCTGCTATCAATTTTGGAAACATATTCTCTTGCACCTTCCGTAAAATTCGATGTGGTTATGAATATGCCCTTCGCTGCCCTCTTACCCTGCAGTGCACCCGCAAATTTCTGGATCTCGGGACGGGACACTGAACTGTTCCACCTTTTAGCCTGTATGTAGATAACCTCAAGTCCCAGTCTGTCCTCCTTTATTATTCCGTCGACTCCACCGTCCCCCTGCCTGCCAATGGCACTCCCTGCATCCTCCCTGGATCCTCCATAACCCATCCTCACAAGTAGATCCACAACAAGTCGTTCAAAGAATTCAGGTGAGCTGTTCCTGACCATATCCAGGATTTCGGCTGCGAGGCCCTTCCTGAGTTCATCATAGGCCCTTTCAAGTCTCTCCTCAGGGGTGAGCCTCTCCCTACTCGAATTGGTCCTTTTTTGAAGCTTTTTACGGGTCTTCCTTGGTTTCCCTGATCCCCCACAAAACTCTGCAAATTCAGGGAACTGCATCAGAAAATCAACGTCAATGGCATGCGGATCCCCCTTAAGAATCTCCAATCCGCGCTCTGTGATATTAAAAAATCCCCTTTTCCTTGATTCAAGAAGACCCGCCTTCTTGAGGTATGTCTTGGCCCATGAAACCCTGCCTTTGAATTTTGGCGAGCCACTCGGCATGAGTTCGTTTAAATCGTCCTGGGATAACTGGAACTCCTCTGCAAGTTTTTCTATGGACCCATTTAAACTCTGCTCTCCCTCAGCTGCCAGCCTCAGGATGGGTAACATTATATCCTGAAAATCAGGGACCGCTATATGCACCCCTCCAGTGTCATCTTCCATCCCTGAGGAAGACGTATATCACATAGGCTATTATAAGAACCACTATAACCGGCAGCAACCAGATAAGAACATAGAATGCCACAACCGCAAGTACAAGTGCAACCAGAATGTAAATTATATCCATGGCCTCCATAATATTTAATTATCCAATGAAATATAAATAGATTTTCAGAATCAGACAGGGAGAATGTTTATGATACTCATCATCAATAATCACGGCCAGTACAACCACAGAATACACAGGACACTCCGGTATCTCCAGATACCCTCCAGTCTCGTGCCCAACACAACACCGCTGGATGAGATCATCTCAATGGAACCAGATGGCCTCATACTCGGTGGCGGCCCATCACTTGAGATGGCAGGTAACTGTGTTGAGTACATCCAGAAACTCGATATTCCGATACTGGGTATCTGCCTGGGCCACCAGCTCATAGCCATGGCCTACGGTGGGGAGGTTGCAACCGCCGAGGCAGAGAGCTACGCCCAGATAGAACTGGAGATACTGGACGAGGATGACATCTTCAGGGGCCTCGGCCCCAGGATGAGTGTATGGGCCTCCCACAAGGATGAGGTTAAGAGGCTCCCCGAGGACTTCGATGTGCTTGCAACCTCTAGCATATGTGAGGTGGAGGCCATGAAACACCATGAGAGGCCAGTCTACGGTATACAGTTCCACCCTGAGGTACACCATACACAGGATGGTCACCGGGTCTTCGAAAACTTCCATGAGGTCTGTGAAAACCTCCAATAGAAACACCTTCAAAAAAAACCTCTGAAAACTTCCATGAAGTCCGCAGAAACATCTAATATAAAGGTTTCATAAGAGACACCCAACATCAGGCAAAGATTTCATGGAAAAGGCTGACCTTAACATTAAATAGGAGCCACACAAATAATTAAACCAATCATTTTTATCCGGTGATATTAATGCTGAATCCATCTGATTTTATCCGGGAAGCTGTGGAAGAGATAAGAAATACCGTGGGTGATGAAAAGGCAATAATAGCACTCTCAGGAGGAGTTGACAGTTCAGTGGCCTCTGTACTTGCAGGTAAGGCCATAGGTGATAACCTGACAGCGGTCTTCGTTGACCATGGACTCCTCAGGGAGGGCGAGGCAGAATACGTGAAGAAAACCTTCAGTGATAGGCTTAACTTCCGATACATTGATGCATCAGACGAGTTCCTGGGGGAACTTGAGGGTGTGACGGACCCTGAGGAGAAACGCAAGATAATCGGGAGGGTCTTCATTGAGGTCTTTGAACGCGTTGCAGAGGAGATAGGCGCGAGGTACCTGGTGCAGGGTACCATAGCCCCCGACTGGATCGAGAGTGAGGGTAAGATAAAATCCCACCACAACGTTGCACTCCCCCATGGACTGGTGCTTGAGATAGTGGAACCAATAAGGGAACTGTACAAGGATGAGGTGCGGGAAATTGGCCTTGAACTCGGCCTTCCCCGTGAGATGATCCAGAGGCAGCCATTCCCTGGTCCTGGACTTGCGGTGAGGATCGTGGGTGAGATAACCAAGGAGAAAATAGGGATATGCAGGAGGGCCAACGCCATCGTGGAGGAGGAGGTCCTTGAAAGCGGACTCCATGAGAGCCTCTGGCAGTACTTTGCTGTGCTCACAGACACCATGGTGACCGGTGTTAAGGGTGATGTGAGGGACTTCGGCTATCTCGTGGTCATCAGGATGGTTGAATCCCTTGATGCAATGACCGCAAGTGTCCCTGAACTCCCCTGGGACCTTGTGAAGAGGATATCAAAGCGTATAACCTCCGAGATACCTGAGGTTACACATGTGGCGCTTTCTGTGAGTGATAAGCCGCCAAGCACCATTGAATTTGCCTGAATTAGATTTGAAATTTGAGACATCCTCCCTTATTCTTTCCATTATCACCATCCCGGTGAGTTTCCCACAAATACTATCTTTTTATCATCTATCATGTCTGAATGGGGAGTTCCATTGTCTTTTAAATGACACGCAGACGATCCCTTATCATCCATCATGGGACGGTCATGAAACACTGCAGTCATGGATCTGAGATCCCTCTAAAAAGATGAATGATTATAATATAATCTAATATACATTTAAGAACATATTTCCAGTCATGAGTGAAAAAATACCCATATTCTCCGCTGCAGGTGGAAATGTTGAGATGGTTGAAAAGATCGAATTAACCGTTGAGGAGTGGCGGGAGATACTCGAACCCGAGGCCTTCCGTGTTGCAAGGTGCGGAGGCACAGAACCTCCATTCACAGGCGAATACCATGACTTCCATGGTGACGGTATATACCGCTGCGTATGCTGCGGCACAGACCTCTTTGACTCAGAAACCAAATTTGATTCAGGCACAGGATGGCCAAGCTTCTATGACACCATATCAGAGTACAATGTGGAACTCAGGGAGGACCGGAGCCTTGGAATGGTGCGCTGTGAGGTCCTCTGTGCGAGGTGCGGCGCCCATCTTGGCCATGTATTCGATGACGGCCCCCTGCCAACAGGTAAGAGGTACTGTATGAACTCAGCGGCACTTAAATTCATCCCAAGGAGCCAGATACGCTGAGGTTCAAATATAGAGGCTTGGAGGCATTTAATGGCTGAGGACTTTGGAAGGTACTGGGTGGCCGGACTCATAATGGCCGTTGCCGGTGGTATGCTGAACACCCTCACCTACATCATAGGAACCTGGAGGCCGGAACAGTATCCCGAGTGGCTGCTGGGAATACTCACAGGTGCCATAGGTATCACCATGTTCATCCTGGTACCCTGGATCTACGGGAGGCTAGTGGAGTTCATATACATGAGGTTCATAGCCAGGAGCTGAAGAAAAACCCTAGCTAGACACCCCTGAGTAAGGCCACCCCCGAAGAGATAAAAGAAACAGAGCTGAAGAAAAACCCTAGCTAGACACCCCTGAGTAAGGCCACCCCCGAAGAGATAAAAGAAACAGAGCTGAAGAAAAACCCTAGCTAGACACCCATCATTGAAGCTGCCTCGTTGAGGAGCTCATTGGCCTCATTTATCATGAGACCCGCATGGACAAAGTGGTCATCATCACCATCATCATAGAACCTCATGAACTCCCTCAGAGAATCCCTGTAAATCCCCGCCGCCCTGAGGATCGTGCTGTGCGCACCCTCCAGTCCAGGATCCGGGACTTCAACCCTTATATCATTGAATATTTCACTTAAGGAACGTTCGATATCCATAAATTCCTCTTTGAGTTCCTCAGGATTCTTCCCGCCCTTCAGAAGGAGAAGGTTACCCCTGAATCGGTTCACATTGTACCCTATCCTCTGGACATGCCTCTGCATACTTTCAGTGTACATAGGACCTCCCCATTTCAATCTAAGTGTCCTTCTGAAAAAATAGATTTCCATTTATTCGCTATATTCAAGTGTACCATGTTCCTGCAGTAGTATCATATGGATGACGTGTATGAGAAGGAGGATATGTTATGCCGTTCAATCTTATCCCCCTCATTTATTTTTTGATCCATATGAGTGTTATGGCGATTATTGTGCCGAACCATACAGCTGCGGGCACTATAGGCTATAAGGCCTGATAAATCCATCTCATTTTTAGGTATGTGAGGAAGGCAAGTATTCCTGCGAAAATCATCACTGGAATCATTATGTCTATGATTTCATCGTCTGGGTCGCTTAGAACCGCCATCTTATCTAGCAGCCTATTATGATATCTGTCTGTTCTTCTCTGATACTGCAGAAAACTTGTACATGTTCTATACAAGAATATAACGAAATAAAATACACCTGAAAAACCAACTCCATAACTCACATGTCAGTATATGGCCGTTATACCCGCCACCCGTCCAATAGTATAGTCTGCGTCCTCTGCTCCGGGCGCGGGATTTTCATCTATAAAGAGTATCTTATGTAACTTTGTATTTGTCATAAAATGATTCTTGTTTACATAAGATTCTTGAGGATAGTGAGTTTACTTTGTCATGCTTGAAAATAAAATATGTGGAGGTTGAGAAGAAAACTTTGATAGTCGCTTTTTTGGGAACCTGATATTCCCTTTTGGGTCTGTGCAGTGGGTGTTGATCCACTTTCAGGTTATCTGGGAAGAGGGGGATAAGATTGGGCTGATGGGGGGCTGCTATTTGGAGGCCAAAAATGCCCTGAACCTCTTTATTTTGGTGTTGGCTTGTTGTTGGGTTTAACGCTCCTCAAATATATAACCGAGAAAGAAAAAGTACACCTAGGAGCATTATAACAAAAAGTGTTTTGATCACCCATTTTCCTCGCCTCTAAACACATTCTTCGACAGAAAATAGATTAGCAAAAACA
>NZ_JBNASF010000016.1:0-43139 GCF_049720995.1 Methanothermobacter sp. | reverse complement strand
TAGCAATAGGGGTACATCATTTTTCCCGTAGCAAGTCCCTGATTTCCCTGACCTCCCTTTAGCAATAGGGGTACATCATTTTTCCCGTAGCAAGTCCCTGATTTCCCTGACCTCCCTTTAGCAATAGGGGTACATCATTTTTCCCGCAGCAGGTCCCTGATTTCCCTGACCTCCCTTTTAAGATCCTCTATACTTCTCTCGATGTTTTCGATCCTTTCATGGACCTCCTTTTCTTCTTCAGGGTTTTTAACGAACCAGGAGGCCAGTGAGGCTGTGAGGAAACCCACAAAGGTGACACCCACAAGCATGAGCATGCTGGTTATGGCCTTACCGTAGAGTGTTGTTGGGGGGATCACAACCTCCCCCACGATTGTGGTTGTGATGCTGTACCAGAGTGAGTCCAGCGGACCGTGAAGGGATCTGTTGACTCCAGATTCCATCATATAAAAGAAGAGAGTGCCCCCCACTATTGCAAAGAGGAGTATCCCAAGTGCCTGGTCAAGGTGTGTGTCCACAAGGAATGTGAAGAACTTCTTGAGGTACTTCCTGAAGAGGGCAAGGATCTTCACAACCCTTATTATCCTTACGAATCTGAAGGCCCTGAAGAAATCCACCGGGAGAAAGGCCACTATATCCATCCAGTTCTCCCTTAGGAACCTCCTCCTGTCATCGGCCCTTTTTAGGTTTATGGAGAATTCAATGAAGAGTATGATGCAGAGGAAAAGGTCAAACTGGTTGATGGCATTCACTGTCCCGGGATTTGATGGATAGAATGAGATGTAGGTAAGCAGGACTATGTCAAGGATTATCAGGACCAGTAGGGTTAGTTCCTTGGCTTTCAGGAGCTTTTCGTAGTCCATGGGGATCCCATTACATACTTGTGTCGGTGTCGATAAATACTTTGCATTCATTCTTTCCATGCATATGCGTTATACAGACCTATTACGAAGGATAATACCAAAATCTAGATATACATCGGGGCCAATAAATAAACCGTAAGGACTTGGGGGAGGTGTTTATGGATCCTTTAATAGCGGGGTTACTGGCTCTTGTGATAATCGTTATTTTTTCTCTGAGCGTGAGGATAGTTAAACAGTACGAGAGGGGCGTTGTTTTCAGACTGGGAAGAGTTATAGGTGTTAAGGAACCCGGCCTTCGCATTATAATACCCTTTATTGATCGCATGGTGAAGGTTTCCCTTCGAATAGTTACCATGCCCATACCCTCCCAGAAGATAATAACACAGGACAATGTTTCAATAGATGTGGCTGCAGTCGCCTACTTCAAGGTGGCAGATCCCCTCAAGGCCGTTGTTGCAATTGAGGACTATTATGGTGCAGTTAATCAGATATCCCAGACCACAGTCAGGAACGTTATAGGCCAGTTTGCCCTTGATGAGGTTCTTTCAGAGACGTCCCGGATAAATGAGAAGATAAAGGAAATAATAGATGAACACAGCGAACCATGGGGTATAAACGTAACAACAGTGGAAATAAAGGATATAAAACTTCCAGAGGGCATGCAGCGTGCCATGGCCAAACAGGCAGAGGCTGAAAGGGAGAAACGTGCCAAAATAATTACTGCAGAGGGAGAATACCTCTCAGCAGCAAAACTGGGGGAGGCTGCCGATGTGATTCAGAAACATCCGATAGCCCTCCAGCTGCGAAATCTCCAGGTCCTCGCCGAGATAGCCACAGAAAAAAACTCAACAATAGTATTCCCGGCCCAGTTCATGTCAAGCATCAGGGACCTCATGAAATTCATTGAAAGGGAGGCTGAATAGTCAGTTTTTATTTTAATGAAAGCTAAGGGGGGTGATGGAGGCTGCTACTGGATCGAATGTAAATTCTGTAAGTTTAAGTGATTAGATGATGAAATTCAAATATGGGAGGTTAATGCTTTGAACAGAATAATGAACTTTTCAAGGGACATGATACTTGTACTTGCATCACCCGAGGAGGCCTTCAGGAATGTCAGGGAGAGGGGTCTTGAAGGGCAGGGCCTATACCTCTATGTCTTCCTATCAGCCTTTCTGGGCTACATGATGGGGGGTGTTGTCTCGGCTGCAACAGGAGCAAGTATTGCAATTCCAGTGCTGTTTGCAGTGGCACTGCTGATTGTTTCATTCATAAAACTTGTGATATGGGCACTGATATCCCATGTCATCGCATCGAAGGTTTTCAGCGGAAGAGGAACATTTGCAGGGACTCTGAAGATGATGGGCTTTGCAGCAGCCCCCTTCGTGGTTGGAATATTTGCCTTCATGACCCTGATACTCTGGGGGACCATCTTCACATCCACAGCACTCCTTGTGGTTATGTACATATGGGTGCTGATAACCGGTGTGGCCGCGGTTGAGGCGGAGCATGGTATAGGCTATGGAAGGGCGTTTCTATCGGTATTTGCAATTCCCGCCACGCTGATAACGGTTCTTTTAATGATCATGGGGGTGCTATGATGGACAGGATGGACATTGCAGGCGCAGTTCTGCTCGTTATACTTGTGGTGGCATTCATAACTGCATCTGCAGCATCGCTACTGCCTCGTGGAGAGGAGGATGTGGCTGAAAACTTCACACTTAACCCTGCTGAGGCATCAGGCGTCAGATCCGTGAACGTGAATCTCGAATCAAACGCCAGTGGTGTTGAACTTGAATTTACAAACACATCAGACAGGATCTATACTGTTGAGACCGAGAGGAGCTCAGGTACTCAACGCCCCGTTGTTAACCATACTGTGAATGGTGAAAACCTTAACCTGAACATTACATTGGACACCGGCAGTGCAAGGATACTCCTATCAAACAGGTATATATATAACATCACACTTAAGACCAGAACCGGTGGATTCAGGATTGTACTTTCCAATGATTCAAGGATAGAAAACTTCAACTCAACAATCCAGTATGCGGGGGGAGGGACGGTGTTAATTGGAAATTCGACCTTCAGGAACGCATCTTTCTATGTTAACACAGGCGGTTTCTACATAGCAGACATGGACCAGAATGTGAGGGCCACTGGCAATATAAGCACCGAAGTCACAATAGGGGGGATATCCCTGGCAGTTTCACCCGAGAACATCCTCAGAATCACGGGTTCAGTGGATTATGGAGGCATCGGATTTGAACCGGCCGGTTTCAAGGTTATAAAGAATTCAACAACCTACCTCCAACTTCAGGGATCAGGAAAACTTGAAATCACAGATCGTGTGGGTCTGGGGGGCATCGATGTAGGGGTATTCAGAATACCGGTAACACCATAACCCCACTATTCATTTTTTTCCACCCACCGGTCCTTCCTGAAGGGTATTCTGGGTTCAATGTAGGTTCTGTAGAGGGTTTCAAAGAACACCCTTATCATGTAACTGTGCTTCAGCAGATAACGCGGCCTTGAATAGAACCTGAGGTAGGCCTTCACAAGTTTTTTCTGGATAAGTTCACGGCTCAACCCAAGCTTCTCATATTTGATAACAGGCTTTATAACGGTATAATTCTCCCAGTCATCCTCAATGAGATCTCTGGCCTTAAGCTCCTTATAGATGGGGGTTCCAGGGAAGGGGGTCAGTATTGAGTACTGGCTGTAGTCAGGGTCAAGCTTTATTGAAAAGTCTATGGTCCTGTCCATCTCTGAGGGCCTTTCACCAGGATATCCCAGGATGAAGGAGGTTATTACGTCCACCCCAACATTCTTGGTGACCCTCACAGCATCCTCGGCCTGCTTCACAGTTATACCCTTTTTCATCATATCAAGGACACGCTGACACCCTGATTCGACTCCATAGTATATTGTACTCATCCCCGCGTCCCTGAGATCCCTGAGAAGGGACTCCTGGACCATGTCCACCCTTGAGGATGTAACAAAGCTCACATCAAGGTTCCTCCTGCGGATCTCCTCAGAGATCTTCCGGGCCCTTGGCCGGTGGAGCATGAAGGTGTCATCAAGGAAGGCTATGTCATGGAGACCGTAAACCTCCACCAGCTCTTCAACCTCATCAACAACGTTCTCAGGGCTCCTGAACCTGAACTTCTTACCCATTATAAGGGATGATGAGCAGTACCTGCATGGATATACACAGCCCCGGCTTGTTATCATCCCTCCGGCGTCCTGACTGGATGTTTCATAGTCCCTGAAGGGTACAAGGTGCCTTGCAGGGAATGGAATCTCATCAAGGTCCTCTATGAGGGCCCTACCCATGTTCACCCTGATCCTTTCACCTTCACGGTATGTGATACCTGCAATATCATCCAGTGAGGCTGCTCCCCGCCTTTCATAATTCTCTGCAAGGTCAACTATGGTGGCTTCACCCTCACCCATCACAACAACATCAAGGGCACTGCAATCCCTCAATGTATCTTCAGGGAGAAATGTGGGATGGGGGCCACCTATAACTGTAAGGACATCTGGAAGAAGCCTCTTTATGGCCTTTATGTACTCAAGGGAGGTCTTTATGGTTGCTGTGGTCGCGGTTATCCCGACGATGAGGGGGTTGATTCTTTCAACAAGTTGGGCAACCCTCTCTGCACCCATCCGCTTCAGATCGTCATCGATTATCTTGACACTGAAGGAGGCCCTTTCAAGGGCGGCCCCCAGGTACATCAGGTTGAGGGGCGGTAAAACAAAGCCAAGCTTATTCTTAACAGCTGTCCGGTCCTCAGGGTTTATAAGAACAACGTCCACTTATACACCACCAGTCTGTTTTTCCACGGTAATTTTATTCCATTCCCTCATGTTGTTCACACAGCCAGGATCCGGTGAACAGACATCCCCAAGATAGGATAGGGCACGTGCCCGGCAGCCGCCACAGATGTATCTGTTTTCGCATGATCCGCAGTGACCGAAGAGCTTGTCCCTGTCCCTGAGGGTCTTTAAGATCTTGTTTGTCTTCCAGAGCTCCTGAAAGTCATCTTCAAGTATGTTGCCCAGGCGCAGCTCCTCCCTGTGTGGGAAGAACACGCAGGGATAGATGTCACCATCCGGTTCGATGCTCAGGTAGAACCTTCCAGCTCCACATCCGCCGATGAATTCAGCAAGGTGGACTGTTTCCTCGGTGTATTCAGGGTTATAGAAGTGGGTGGGTATCATCCTCCTGTCATCACTGAGGCCCGTCGCAATAGCCGCGAACTGTGGAGCCGTTGAGAGCACCTGGATTTCTCCTCTGAGGTTACTGTAGTAGGCGTTACAGAGTATCCGGTACCTTTTCCGGGGGTTTATGTCCAGTTCAGGGTTCTCAGCACCTCTACCGGCGGGGATGAAATTGTAGAGCATGAACCAGTCTGCACCGAGATCCTGGAAGAACTCGGCCATACTGGATATGTGCATACAGTTCTCGGAGGTTACTGTGGTCGCAACCTCCACAAATATATCATGCTCTGAGAAATTTTTAACAGCCTCACAGGCCCTCTGCCAGGAGCCATCAACGCCCCTGAAGCTGTCATGGACCTCTGGCCTTATGGAATCAATGCTTATCTGGACAAACTGGAGGCCTGCGTCGATGAATTCCCTGCAGACCTCCCTGTCACTGAAGATGTAACCGTTGGTTGCCATTGCAGTGTACATCCCATTCTCATGGGACCTGGATATGTAATCGATTATCGCCGGGTGAATACTTGGTTCTCCACCTGAAAAGGCCAGGGATGTTACACCAGCATCTCCAAGGGTTTCTATAACCCTGAGACCTTCATCGGGTCCCATTTCACCTGATCCATGACCAGCGTATTCATAGCAGTGCTTGCATTTCAGGTTGCATCTTCGTGTAATGTTCCAGACCACCTGGAAGGGAGCCCCCGGGATGAATGGTCTGTTAACACCGAAGAATCCGATTCCCATGAGGACGCTGACTAGGCCCCGGAACCAGTAGGGGTCACTCATCTGTTTCCTTATATCATCCTCATCCACACCGAAGGCATCTGCACCTCTGCTTACTATGAGCCCCAGGATACCTGAAAGCAACCTGCACCCGAAGCAGCATTCCTTTCCATGGAGGAAATGTCTTAGGGCGCTCTCTATCCTTGGAATTCCATCCTTTCTGCACTCCTCCATCATATGCTTTAAAAGGATCCTTGAAGCCGGGTTTTCAGCAACCCTCCTGAATGTGGCTATGAGATCCTTGAGGTCCCTGGAACCATCATTAATAATACCACCCCCATTGGATGTTTTCTATAATGGCAGCACCCCCCGCTCACCTCCAGCTATTCCATTCCAGAGGATATCAATGAACTCTTCGGCTGCCGGTGACTCATGTCCACGGAAGTGTGAACTGAGGCTTCCATGGGATATGTAGCTGACCATCATCTCTGCAACGATTCCTGGATTCACTTCTCTTATGGCACCATCGAGGATCTTGCGCTTGATGTAATCCTCAATTGAGGAGTATATTCTCTTTGCTATGGAATCTGGAAATTCCCATTCTTCAAAACCGTGTTCTTCAAGTTCCCGCTCAACCATCATTACAAAGAGGAGGTCAATCCTCTCTGCGACCATGACTTCCATCAGCCGTTCTGTGACCTCCTGGAGCACCTCCCTGGGATCCCCGTCGCCTTCAAGGATTTCCAGTACTTCAGATACACTCTTTCTGCTCTCCTCCATTATCATTTTCAGGAGATTTTTTTTGGATCCAAATTTCCTGAAGAGGGTTACTTCATTCACCCCTGCCATGGATGCGATTTCACGGGTAGTTGTACCGCGGTATCCCTTTTTTATGAATAGTTTCCTGGCAGCGTCGATTATCCTCCTCTCTGTTGGGACCATTGACATCACTCATGCAAGTACCTACTTACTAACATTCTTGGGTTAGTGTTATATAAAACTATCGCCACAGATATGAACATGGGAATAACCGAGGAAGATGTTATTGAATCACTGGAAATATTCACCATGGTTCCATCGTTCCTCCTCAGGCGCTGGGCGCGTGCAGGAACAGATCTGGTATCCAGATTCAGATCCCAGATAGTCGATGGATACTCACAGCTCTCTCCCTCTGAGAGGGAGAAGGTGAGGGCCGTCCTTGAGATGGATATCTCTGATATTCAGGATATACTGGAGGGCGCCTACATGAAAACAGGTAAAAAGCAGCTGAAAATTCTTTCAGAGTCATCAAGCAGAAGTTTCATAGAGCTTAACCTTGAAGAGATAAGAAAGCTCATTCATCATGAAAATGGTCACTGATCCTGCAGTCTCCTCCTGTATATCCTCTCATAGTAGCTGAGGTACTCCCCGCTCTTTATATTTTCCCACCATTCCCTGTTGTCAATGTACCACCTTATGGTGTCCCTGATACCATCCTCAAATGAGTAAAGGGGTTTCCATCCAAGTTCCCTCATTATCTTGCCCGCATCGATAGCGTATCTCCTGTCATGGCCGGGGCGATCCTCAACGAACCTTATGAGTGACTCATCCTTTCCCAGTTCCCCCACTATGAGCTCAACGATTTCGATATTCCTCTTTTCATTGTTACTGCCTATATTGTAGACCTCACCGGAATGTCCCATGTGAAGAACGAGGTCAACTGCCCTGCAGTGATCATACACATGTATCCAGTCCCTAACATTCATACCGTCACCGTATACCGGTAGGGGTTTATCCTCAAGGGCATTGGTTATCATGAGGGGTATGAGCTTCTCAGGGAACTGGTAGGGGCCGTAGTTATTGGAGCAGCGTGTTATGTTGACCGGCAAACCATAGGTACGGTTGTATGCCCTGACTATGAGATCTGCAGAGGCCTTGCTGGCGGAGTATGGGCTGTTAGGTGCAAGGGGAGTATCCTCTGTGAAATAACCCTCCTCTGCGGAGCCATAGACCTCATCCGTTGAGATCTGTATGAACCTCTCAACTCCGTGTCTCCTCGAAGCCTCAAGCAGCGTCTGGGTGCCCAGGACGTTGGTTCTCATGAATATCTCTGGATCATCTATGCTGCGGTCCACATGCGACTCGGCTGCAAAGTTGATAACAGCGTCCACGTCCCTTATGATACAATCCACGAGTTTTTTGTCGGTTATGCTTCCCTTCACAAAGCTGTAGCGTGGGTCGTCCTCAACATCACGCAGGTTTTCAAGGTTCCCGCAGTAGGTAAGGGCGTCAAGGTTGATTATCTCATAGCTGTGGTTCTCAAGCATGTATCTTATGAAGTTGCTACCTATGAAGCCGGCACCACCGGTTACAAGAATCCTTTCCATTCGAATCTCCTCAGAGGTAAACTGGCCTCTCCCTCAGGGGCCTCCAGTTCCTGTCCTTATCTGAAATTATGAGTTCATCCACCAGATCCAGGGGCCACTCTATCCCGATGTCAGGGTCATCCCATGGTAGGCCGGAGTCATATTCAGGGTAATAGATCTCGGTGCACTTGTAGTTGACTATGCATTCATCTGTGAGGGCCAGAAATCCATGTGCAAATCCCTCAGGAATGAAGAATTCCCTTCTGTTCTCCTCTGAAAGGTGAAAACCCACCCATTTACCGTAGGTCTCTGAGTCTCTGCGGAGGTCCACCGCAACATCAAAGATTTCACCCTTCACAACCCTTATGAGTTTTCCCTGGGGCTTTTTCATCTGGAAGTGAAGACCCCTGAGAACGCCCCTCCTGGACATGGATTCGTTGTCCTGGACAAAACTGATATCAAGGCCATTGTCCCTGAACAATGTCTGGTTGAAGGTCTCCATGAAGTATCCGCGTTCATCCTGGTAGACCTCAGGTTCTATGATGACTGCACCATCTAGTCCGGTTTCCTGGAATTTGAAGTCACCCATGGAAGTTTTCCTCCGCCAGGTCTTTTAGGTATCTGCCATATTCTGTCTTCTCAAGTTTCCCTGCCATTTCAAGGAGATCGTCCCGTGTGATCCACCCATTGTTATAGGCTATCTCCTCAAGGCATGCGATGTAGAATCCCTGCCTCTTCTGTATTGTTTCAATGAAACTGCTTGCCTCAAGAAGGCCATCATGGGTTCCTGTGTCAAGCCATGCCATACCACGGCCCATGAGCTCCACCCGTAGCTTCTTCATCTTCAGGTACTCCTCATTGACAGATGTTATCTCAAGTTCACCCCTCTCTGATGGCTCTATTCTCTCGGCAATTTCAACCACCTGGTTGTCATAGAAGTAGAGGCCAGGAACCACGTAGTTGGATCTGGGCCTTTCAGGTTTTTCCTCTATTGATATAACCCTGCCATCACTGTCGAATTCAACAACGCCGAAGGGTCTGGGGTCCTTCACATAGTAACCGAATATAACAGCACCCTCCCTGATGGAAGCAGCCCTCTGAAGTATTTCGCTGAACCTGTGCCCGTAGAATACGTTATCACCCAGTACAAGGGCTACCCTGGAGTCTCCAATGAAATCCTTTCCTACAATGAATGCATCGGCAATACCACGGGGTTCCTCCTGCACCTCATAGGAGAACCTGACACCGAACTGTGAACCATCCCCCAGAAGGTCCCTGTAGAGTGGAAGGTCCCTTGGTGTTGATATCAACAGTATATCCCTTATACCTGCGAGCATCAGCACAGATAGCGGGTAGTATATCATGGGCTTATCATATATGGGCAGGAGCTGCTTTGAAACAGCCCTTGTTATGGGGTAGAGGCGGGTTCCTGAACCCCCTGCCAGCACTATACCCTTCATAGTCCACCTCCTTATCTCATTTCTTCAAGGTAATCCTTAAGGGCTTCCCTGTAGCTTCTGAGGGGTCTGAAGCCCTCCATGATCCAGTTGTAATTTTTGAGGACAGAGAATGATGGTCTGCGAGCGGGTCTGGGGAATTCATGGCTCCTTACAGGTTTCAGTTTAACATCCATCTCCAGTGCATGGAATATCTCCCTGGCAAATTCATACCAGGAGCAGTGGCCTGAATTTGTTAGGTGGTAAACACCATAAGCGGGCCTTTCAATAAGCTTCCCGATTGCAACTGCAAGGTCACGGGTGTATGTTGGAGATCCATACTGGTCATCCACAACACTTATCTCATGACCCCTCTCTGCCAGTTCAACCATGGTCCTTACAAAGTTCCTGCCGTTCCTGCCAAAGAGCCAGGAGGTCCTCACTATGTAGAATTTATCCGCCAGATCCCGCACAGCAACCTCGCCCAGGTACTTTGTTTTACCGTAGAAGTTCAGGGGATCCGGTTCATCAAATTCAAAGTATTCATCACCCTTTTCGCCATTGAAGACGTAATCGGTGGATATGTAAACCATACTGGCGTCTGTCTGTGATGCGGCAGCAGCAACGTTCCTTGTTCCAAGTACATTCACCTGATAGGCTGTTTTTCGCTCTGACTCGGCACAGTCAACGTCTGTGAATGCAGCTGCATGTATGATGGTATCAGGGCGTGTTTCACAGGCAAGTTCCATTACCCCCTCAAGGTCCCGGATGTCAAGGTCTCCTGAGGTTAAAACCTCATGTTTTTCTTTCAGGACATCAAGAAGGTCACTTCCAAGCATACCCGAGGCTCCGGTTACAAGAACCTTCATTCAATCACCCATAATGCTCAATGCAGCACCGTAGCCTGTTATCTCAAGAAAGGCATCAACTTCATCAAGACCCTCAAGGACGTGGTCGGCACCTGCAGCCTCAAGTTCATCGACGGTGAAGTCCCCTGTGGCAACCCCCACAGTCCTCACCCCAAGTTCTTTTCCTGCTTCAATATCCCGTGGGGTGTCCCCTACGGTTATAACATTCTCCCGGCGTATCTGTCCGTAAATGGAGGATGCCCTTTCAAGGGCGAGCCTCAGTATCGAGGACCTGCTGCACCCCTCGTCACCAAAGCCTCCGAAGCTGAAGTATCCATCAAAAGAGGCCTCCCTGAGCTTCAACCATGCAACGGGCTCAATATTCCCTGTCACAACTCCGAGGGGTGTTCCGACTTCACTGAGCCTTTTAAGGATAAGTTCCGCACCATCCAGGGTTCTTATATTATCCCTCTCAAGGTTCAGGCGGTAGTTGTATGATATCCTATCCACTATCCTCTTGAAATCCATATCACTGATCTCAAGGCCGTAATTCCATGCTGTCTGGAATATTATCTCCTTATCAGTCATCCCCTGGATGCTACCGATGTCTATCTCAACATCAACACTGAAAAGTTCCATGAAAGCCTGCCTGAAGGAGTAGAAGTGACAGTGGGATCCCACAAGCAGTGTTTTATCAATATCGAATATGATCGTGTTCATCTTAGACCTGCCTCTTATACTTTTTCCTGAGGTGCTCAGAGCTGTACTCATAGTAAACAATGTTTGACTTCAGAAAAATCCTCTGGGCCGGGTTGCCATTCCTGAGGTAGGTGACGGTTATCTTCCGTTCACTTACCCGTATGTCAATTGCATTTCCACGGGGCCCTGTGGTGTAGGTGTGTTCAGCCCCAAGGATATCCCTTATTCTTATCCAGTCCACTGCCATGGCTTTTTACCCGCTCTTTAATCTTGCTTCACCATCATGGTGACGTTATTATTATCTGGAGTTTCATCTATAATATATTCTATGAAGATGGATGTCTGTGAAATCGATGATGCCAATGAGGCCCGGGTGCTCAGGGTGAGGGAGTCGATGCCTGATGATGCTGAAATAAAAAGACTCTGTGACCTGTTCAAAATATTATCCGAGCCCACAAGGCTCAGAATAATCGAAGCACTCAGTGTGGATTCCCTGTGTGTCTGTGAACTGGCATCCCTCCTTGAGATGACCCAGTCAGCGGTTTCGCATCAGCTCAGAATCCTGAGAAGTACGGGCATCGTTGACTATGAAAGGGATGGTAAGATGGCACGCTACCACCTCACCGATAGGGGGGTGGCTGATTTTATAGAAAGCTGCAGGAGTAAATGTCTCTAGTAGGGGAGTTATATCATGTATGAACTTCTTTCACATCCACTGGAAGATGGGTCGCCGGTTCACCCGGCACTTGACGATGTGAGGATATCAATCAGGAACAGGATAGCTGTGGATGGGTATGAGACCCACACCATCGTCACAGCCAACCATGCCGGGACCCATGTTGATGCCCCCGCCCATTTCATTGAAGGCGGAAGGAGAATATGTGAATACGGTACTGATGAACTTGTCTTCAATGACGTCTGCACTGTGGATGTTGATGTGGGGCCAGGGGACCCCATAGGAAGTGGAGATATTGAGATTCGGGACTGCGACCTCCTCCTTATAAGGACGGGTTTCGAGTCGGTGAGGGGCGAGGACACCTACCTCAGGGATAACCCATGGATCACCCCCCAACTTATTGATAACATAAGAAGGAACTTCAGGGGCATCAGGGCCATAGGGGTGGACTGCATATCAATATCAAATCCAGAACACCCATCCGAGGGTGAGATGGCCCACATAATGGCCTTCACTGAGGAGCCTGAGTATGGGGAGCCAATTCTCATCCTTGAGGATATGAAACTGATGAATGCCCCGGACTTTATTGATAGGGTTTTTGTGGTCCCATGGACTATTTTGGGTGTTGACAGCGCACCATGTACCGTTATAGCGGAATTTCAGGTTTAATTTTCAGAAATTTTTTTGGAGGGTATCTGTGGAGATAAAAATAAGGCCTGTTGGATTTGTGAGATCCCCTTTCATCAGGAGGGGGGAGGCACCGCACCAGGGAAGACTCTCCATGGAGGAGAGCGAGATCCATATCTTCCCTGAGTACCGTGATGCCTTGGAGGGAGTTGAACTTTTCAGGCACCTCTTTGTTCTCTACTGGCAGCACCTGGCTGAAAGGGATGTTCTTAAGGTTGTTCCGAGGGGTAAAAATAAGAAAAGGGGTGTTTTTTCAACAAGGGCCCCTGCAAGACCCAATCCGATAGGGCTGTGCCTGGTTGAACTGCTGGAGTCAGGGACTTTCCTCAGGGTGAGGGGCCTTGATGCACTGGATGGTTCACCTGTCATTGATATAAAACCCTATCATGAGGATATCGATTCACCTGGGGATTGAGAGGTCAGAAGGCTTTTTATCTGCATTTGGCCGGCATTTATTGAAAAAGGATGCCTGGACATCCTGCCTATTCCTCAGTTCGGAATGCTGCTTCAACGTCCCTTACAAAGGGTTCTATCTTGCAGTCACAGACATTCTCCTTTATCTCTTTCTCGGTTATGGCGACTGTCTGGATTGGTTCCTTCCCTATGATCTCGCTCATCCGCCTGAATGTTCCCTCTGCACCGCTTCCACCATATGTACAGAAGAAGGCAGCATTTTTTATCTTTGATGCATTTTCCCGTAGGTAGGTTCCCACTGGTACCGATGGATTACCTGCCCATACAGGTGTACCCACTATCACAAGATCATAGTCTGATGGGTCCCTTTCATAGGGTTCAAGTACAGTGTCCCTGCCCCTTGCAGCCTGGTAACCTGATTTTAAGAACCCTATGATACCTGTTCGCTTCTGGGTGTCCCTTATCTCCTCAATGTCACATTTGAGTTCCCTGGCAATCTGAGATGCTACCTCCCTGGTACGCCCGGTTCTTGAATAATATACCACAAGTGCCTTCATGGTTACTGATATGTGAATGAGCGCATAAATAATGTTCCCTGTGATACTCAGCGGTTATATGGGCTTAATGGTCATTAGGTCATGAATATCTATAGGAACTCTTAAAAAATCAGAATCATCTGCTTGCTTCAGTATGGGGGGTAGCTTCCAGAGATTTAAAGGGGGGTTGTTAGGAGTGAAAAAACGGGGAGGTGCTTTTTCATTTTTTATCTCTGGAAGCTGATTTTTTTTGCTTTCAACAGAACAAAATATCCCGGAAGTTGAAAGCAATAATTTAAGGGGGTGATGTGTGTATGAGACACACAAACCTATATGTTAGAATTCCAGTATATAAAGATTTCGGTCGAGTGGGTGGGTTTGCAGGCTAAAGCGTCACATACGACCTATCGTAATGGAGGTCTCTGCATGTCCTCTTTACATGGGTGCAGACTAAAGTATCACATATAACACAACTATAGACAGGTGACATCATGCCAGTTATAGAGGGCCCACTCTTCACCGCCCGCACATGCCATGAATACATGAAAATGTTTGATCTCAGGATAAATGAAATTAAGGGGCTGCGAATACTTGACTGCCCGGGGGGTGCCAGCTCATTCACACCATTCATGGCTGAGCAGGGCCTTGATGTGAGGGCCTGTGACATCATGTATGGTGAGGAGGCAGATACCCTTGGAAATATGTGCAGGGAGCACCTCATGGCCCTCACAGATGCCCTTAAAAGGATCAGGAATCATTTCGTATGGAGGTTCTACTCTTCACCTGAGGAGATGCTTGAAAAACGTCTGGATGCCTGCAGGTGCTTTGAGGAAAGCTACAGAGAGCACCCTGAACTTTACGTGAAGGGGGACCTGAGGGATTTACCATTTTGTGATGATGAATTTGATCTCCTTCTCTCATCACATCTCCTCTTCATATATGATCACCGCCTTGACAGGGAATTTCATGAGAGGGCCATTTCCGAGATGATACGCGTAAGCTCAGAGGTGAGGATATACCCAATTGTCAGGGAGAACGGAAAACTCTCAGAGTATGCGGAGAGCATACTGAAAGATAAAAGATGTGAATTTGATGCATCCACAGTCACGGTGGACTATGAGTTCAGGAGGGGCGGTAACATGATGCTTGTCCTGAAGAAGAGCTGTGGGGTTGAGGATGAGGGGAACACGAGGCCTGTTATGAAGAAGGCCGCTGGAGTCTGATAGAGCAGATACATGAACATGCGGGTAACATGGTGCGTGTTCTGAATAAAAGCCTGGTAGAAGGGGACGTGTGGGTGTATGGGTTCAGGGTAACATGGTGCGTGTTCTGAATAAAAGCTGACACTCAGCTTCTGGTCTTTCCTCTTAACTTAAATGATCACCTGATCTCATCAAGTATTGCCTGATGCATTCTCCTGATGAATTCTATCCGGTCCTCATACTTGAGCACATCCAGGTAGCCCTGGGCAACCAGGTTAAAGGCAAATGGAGAGGGTATACTCGTGTCAACCTGCCTGATCTCCATTTCACCATCACGGATCCATTCAAGAACCCTGATTGCATTTTCTATATCCATGTAATCCTCCATAACCTCCCTGCGGGCCTCCTGGAGTATGGGGAACCTGTCATCCAGTTCACTCACAAATTTAAGGAGTATCTTACCCCTCACCTGCTGCCTGCCAACAGATTTTTCCTCCCCCCTGTACCTGCGGAGTATCATGAGGGCACGGCCAGCACAGTGCCTGAATCTGCTTGCAAGGGTTTCTGTCCGGTCAAGGGCTTTTTTAAGTATCTCCCTTAGGTTTTCAGGTTCAAGTTCCATGAATGACTCGAGCCCACCCATTTTTCCCTCTGAACTCAGATAGAATCCATTATCAGAGACAGATATCATAACATCCCGCCGGTAACGCCTTGCAATGACATAGGCAACAGCCCTTGAAAGGGCGTCGTTAACTCTCCTTCCAAAGAGGCTGTGGAAGACGATGAATTTTCTGCCCCCGAAGCCTGTGTAGTACTCAACAAGCATCCTCCTGATGCTGGGTATTGCCGCGTAGAGGTACTGTTCACGGAAATACTCATAGATTGAAGCTGCGGCCCTCTCATCCACGTGGAGATATCCCATTATGAACTCTGTTATCTCCGCCTTTGAACGCCCGTACTGGAACTTACCATCCATAATGTCCCTGAAGCGCTGTATGTCAACTGCAAGGTCAAAGGAGAGGGGCAGCTGTTCGGAGAACCATGAGGGAATATTAGGGGGCCCTGAGGCTGGGCTGACATTGACGGTCATACCCCTTGCATAGTTGAATCTGTAGATCTTCCCACCAAGAACAAAGGTGTCACCCTTCCTGAGTTTCTCCATGAAGTCCTCCTCTATCCTCCCCACAACCTTCCCGTTGCACTTAACAACCGCAGCGCTCCTATCGGGTATTGTCCCAATGTTGGTGGAGTAGAGCATCCTCGCAAGTTTACCCCTCCTTCCGAACATGTTCTTCTCGTGGTCAAGCCAGATCTTGGCGTAGACGTACCTCTCCTCGAGCTCAGCATACTCCCCTGCAAGGTAGCTGAGTACAGAGAGGTAATCCTCCCTCCTGAGGCCCCTGTAGCAGTAGCTGTTCCTTATAACCTCCAGGGCATGGTCAATGTCCCATGGATTTTCAATGGCCATCCCGTATATGTGCTGGGCCAGGACATCCAGGCAGTTCTCGGGTATCCTTATGGAGTCTATTTTACCCTCAACGGCATTCTTGAGTATCAGTGAACACTCAACAAGGTCGTCCCTGTCAACGACAACTATCCGTCCCTTTGATTTCTCATGAAGCTGATGGCCGCTTCTTCCTATCCTCTGAAGCGCCCTTGAAACAGATTTGGGTGAACTCAGAAGAACCACAAGATCAATGTATCCAATGTCTATCCCAAGCTCAAGGGACGTTGATGATACAACCGCCTTCAGCTCACCCCTCTTGAGTTTCTCCTCTGTTTCAAGCCTTATCTCCCTTGAAAGTGATGAGTGATGTGCCATGATGTTTTCATCGGTGTAAATCTCAGGGAAGCGACTTTTGAGGTTGTAGACCACACTTTCGGTCCCGCTTCGTGTGTTGGTGAAGATAAGGGTGGTTCTGTGTTCCATTATGAGGTCATGTAGGATGTCATAGAGGGCGTTCCCGATCTCCTCAGGGTCAGCGGCCACGATGTCATCAACCGGGCAGATGAGTTCAATGTCAAGTTCCTTCAGGTAGTTGACGTCCACTATTATGCAGTCCCTCTCATTACCATAACTGTAACCCACAAGGAATCTTGCAACACGCTCAAGCGGATGCACCGTTGCTGAGAGACCGATCCTTGTGAAGTCACCGACAAGATGATGCAGTCTCTCAAGGCTCAGTGAAAGGTGAACACCCCTCTTATTATCTGCAAGGGAGTGTATTTCATCCACGATAACATAGCGCACACTTGAAAGCTTTTCACGGAACTTTGGGGCTACAAGGAGTATTGAGAGCGTCTCAGGTGTTGTTATAAGGATGTGAGGGGGCTTTTTGAGCATCTTTGAGCGCTCGTAGCTGCTGGTGTCACCGGTCCGCACAGCCTTCCTTATCTCAAGTTCCCTTCCCTCCTCTTCTGCAATTTCCCTTATACCCTGGAGGGGTTCCTCAAGGTTCCTTTCTATGTCATTATCAAGGGCCTTAAGGGGTGAAATGTATATGCAGTAGACACTGTCCTCCAGTTCACCCCTATCTGCAAGTGTGGTGAGTTCACTGATTATTGAAAGAAATGCGGTGAGTGTCTTACCTGAACCTGTTGGTGACGATACAAGGACGTTCCTTCCCATGTGTATATCCATTATTGCATATTTCTGGGCTTCGGTGAAGTCATCAAAGGTCCTTCTGAACCATTTGCTGACCCAGGGATGGAGGACAGAATGTATCCTGCTGCTTGAGTATTTATTCTTCTGCCTGACTATCATGGGCCTCACCACCCACCATTGAATCCCGTGGATGAGGTGAACTCCATGAGGGCACCCACCGTCCCAAAATCGAAAACCTCAAAGTCCTCAACACCATAGACATGGAATTCCTCAAGCTCAGCCTCCCTGAGGAAGGGTGACAGTACAGCCTCATGGAGGATGTCAGAACCCTCGGTTATGAAATTGAAGGATGGCATGACAACGAGATTCATATCCCTGAATGGCCCCAGGAGAAAGCATTTGATCTTTTCAACCCTTTCACCGCTTCTGAGACCTACGCATGGGTGTTCATGTCCTATGATTATGTTTTCAGTGTCAAGTCTTCCGGGTATTACATGGCCGTGTGTCAGGAGGAAATCGTCCACCTTCATGGTTTCATGGATTGCAATACCTGATATCCTGGACATGTGGGGTATTATGGGGTCATGATTTCCCTTGATCAGTGTTATCTCCCTGAAGTTTTCCTGGAGGTACTCCATCATCCTCATGATTTCGCGGTTCTCCTGACGGCTCACCCTCCCGAATTCATGCTTGAGGTCACCATTTATGATGATACCCGAGGCACCTGATGCGTCCCTTATGGATTCTATCCTCTCAACTATCTTTCTGAACTGGAATCCCGGGACCATGATTCCCTCACTGGTGAGATACTGTTCATAACCCAGGTGGAGGTCGGCTATTATCATTGAATCATCCATGATAAGTGACAGGTCACATATTTCCAGTCCATCAATCAGTTTAACTGTGCTCATTGCATCACCAGGACACTGATGAGGTAGAGGAGGTCAAGGACCCCGAAGGCTATGAGTGAGTTCATTACAACCTCAGATCCCTTCACATTAACTTCACCTGAGCCATGGAGGTAATAATAGATGCAGGGAACTGTAACTGTGAGTGAAAGTAGGGCAATTGTGGGGAAACTTATCCTGGGGTCAAAATTGGGGGAGATTTCAAGAAGTCCCAGTCCAACTGTTGCCGCGGCTGAACTTAAAGCCATAACTGCCCTGGATGCAGGAACACCCATCCTGACAGGAAAGGTCATCTTGCCCCCCAGCAGGTCCTCCCGGAGGTCAGGTATCTCAACGTTTATGATGAAAACAAGCTGCAGCAGCATTATGGGGATGGAGAAGAGGATTACAGGGGTATCAATCGCACCCTTGATTACAGAGTAACCCATGGCGGGGAATATGAAACCCGTAAGAGCCGTTGCAGCCTCACCAAGTCCCCTGTATGAGAGTCTGGCTGGCGGGGCACTGTAAAACCATCCAAGCAGATTACCGGTAACGGCAAGCAGAAGAACTGCAGGATTACGGTAGATGAAAGTGTAGATAACGGCAAGTGTTATGGATACTGATATGAGAATGACAGAGAACTTCCAGGCAAAGCCTCTGAGTTCAGGGTGCCTCTGGAGAACCCCGCTTCCCCCAGCGTATGGTGTTGCAGCCTCAGGATTGTCCAGTTCAAAATCATAGTAGTCATTGCTGTAGGATACAGAAAGATGGGCTGGCATCACGATTGCATATCCGATTATGAACTGGTCAGGGGGAAGGTAACCCCTCCCTATGCCTGCAAGAACTGCCCCTGTGGCATAGAGGATCAGGCCAGCGCCAAGAAAGGGAAGTCTCCCCAGCTTGATAACCTCGGACAGTAAATACCATCTGGAGTTTTTTTTCATGGTGTCCAGTTTATGCATCCACATATCATCCTACCAGTAGGAATTGGTCCATTAACATTTATATCGGCTGCAGAATAAAAGATTATCATCAGTGGTTTATCATTACAGAATCAATCAGGTGAATTTATCAGGTGATTCTCAATGGCTGATAAAACTTTGAAGGATAGGATTGACCTCATGGACTCAGAGGAAAAGATGAAGGCCGTGGATGAACTTGAACCATCAGAGGAATCCGTTGAAATACTTGCAGGACTTCTGGAGGATAAAAGTCATCCTGTTAGATTTAAAGCTGCAGAAAAACTTGCAGAATTTGGAGAAGTATCTCTTGAAAGGCTAATTGAAATAATGGACAATTCAGAGGGAGATATCAGAAGATACGCCACATTTGCCCTGAGGAAGATAGGCGATCCTGGAGTTGTGGACCACTTCATTGAGGCGCTTGAGGATGAGGACTGGGGAGTGAGGAAATTCGCTGCAAGGTCCCTTGGAGAACTGGGGGATAAGAGGGCGGTGGAACCACTCATAGGTGCGCTTGAGGATGAGGACTGGGGTGTTAAACTGGCAGCTGTAAGGTCCCTTGGCGACCTCAAGGATCCGAGGGCCATAGAACCAATCAAGAAGGCCAGAAGAAAGGGGGATAAGGACTTCAAGAAAGCTGCCAATAAGTCACTTAAAAAGATCCAGTCATAGTCCCAAGGGCTGTGCAGTGTTCACTGGTCACTTTAATTCAGCTGTGTTGTTTATGGGTTTGGTGTGCGGTGTTCACTGGTCACTTTAATTCAGCAGTATTGCTCATTACAGTCCCCATGAAACTTTTATATTTTTTGAGTGACATTATATATCTATATATAATATTTTCACCGGTGGTTTAATGAGGATATTGATTGTGGGGGCTGGATTTGGAGGTATATCCGCAGCAGCGCTTCTTGCAAGGGATGGGATGGATGTAACTGTCATTGAGAAAAATGAGGGTCCAGGTGGCCGTGCAAGCGTCTACAGTGAGGGGGGTTTCACGTTTGATATGGGCCCATCATGGTACCTCATGCCTGACATATTTGAGAATTTCTTTGCAGAGTTCAAAAGGAAACCTGAGGATTTCTACTCCCTGAAACAACTTGACCCCGCCTACAGGGTATTCTTTGATGATGATAAGGTTGTAAGTGTCTCTTCCGATATTGAAAGGAACTATGAACTCTTTGACAGCTTCGAAGAAAATGGGGGCGAGAAGCTCAGGGAATACCTCCATTCGGCAGGTGAACTGTACGATTCAGTTGTAAGGGAGATGCTCTACAGGGACTACCGTTCGATCCTTGACTTCCTGAATGGGAAACTCCTGCTCCAGGGGATGAGGCTCAACATACTCGAATCCCTTGAGCACTTTGTTAACAAACGCTTTGAGAGTGATGAGGCAAGAAAGATACTCCAGTACTCCATAGGATTCCTTGGAAGCGCACCACAGGATACACCATCCATGTACCATATCATGTCCCACATTGACATGACACTGGGTGTTTTCTACCCTGAGGGGGGCATAAGGAGGGTTGCAGAGTCCATATATAAACTTGCACTTGATAACGGGGCTGAATTCCATTTCAATGAAGAGGTTAAGAGGATAGAGGTTACGGATAAGATGGCCACATCTGTTGTAACCGATAGGAACATCCACGATGCCGATGCTGTGCTTGTGAATGCAGATTACCCCCACAGTGAACTTGAACTCCTAGATGCCGACCACAGGACATATGATGAGAATTACTGGAATTCAAGGGTACTGGCACCATCAGCCTTTGTTGCCTACGTGGGCGTTGACCGTACCATAGACGCCCTTGACCACCATAACCTCTTCCTTGAGAAGGACTGGGCAGATAAATTCCAGCAGGTCTTTGACCCTAAAATGGCTTCCTGGCCTGATAGGCCATCATACTATGTGAACGTTCCCTCAAGGACAGATACAACAGCTGCTCCTGAGGGATCAGACACCCTCTTCATACTGGTCCCGCTGGCACCGGGTATGGAGGATAACCAGGAGCTGAGGGAGGGCCTCTACAGGAGGGTCATGGATGACCTTGAGAGGAAGACAGGCATGAAGATACGGGACCATGTTGTGGTGAAGCGCATATTTGCCATAAATGACTTCAGGGAACGCTACAATGCATACAGGGGGACAGCACTTGGCCTATCCCATACTCTCAGGCAGACCGCCCTCTGGAGACCTGCACATAAAAGTAAGAAGGTTAAAAATCTTTACTACACAGGACAGTACACCCATCCCGGTATAGGGGTGCCAATGACACTAATATCCTCCCAGATTGTCTCCAGGGAGATAAGGGAAGAAATGGATTAATAGCCTGGAATCCTCCATGCAAAGCAACTTTAAAAGGTTATACTGGTGATAGGATCTTGATTGATGAAAAAATCTATTCAATATTCAAAAGGGGAAGCAAAACATACTTCTACAGCACCCTCTTCTTCCCACCGAAGGTTAGGAGGGATGTTTTCATCCTCTACAGTTTCCTGAGAAAGGCGGATGACTACGTTGACAGAATACCCCAGGATACTGAGGGATTCTACGACTTTGTTGAACGCTACAGAGCGGCATTTTCAGGTGAAAGAACAGGTGATGTGGTTGTTGATTCATTCGCGGAGCTTTCAGTCAGAAAGTCTTTCAATACAGAGTGGACAGAGGCCTTTCTCAGGTCCATGGAGATGGATATAACTGTCTCATCCTACAGGACAATGGCTGATCTTGAGGAGTACCTCCTTGGGTCATCTGAGGTTGTGGGGCTCTTCATGGCATCCATCATGGGCCTTGACACGGATTCATACCCCCATGCCCGCTACCTTGGGAGGGCCATGCAGTACGTCAACTTCATCAGGGACATAGCAGAGGACATTGAACTCGGGAGGCTCTACTTCCCGCTGACTGAACTTGAAAGATTTGATCTGGAGTCACTGGATTTAGGTGAGATCAAGGGAAGGGAGGATAATTTCAGGGCCTTCCTCAGGGCCCAGATTGATATTTACAGGGACTGGCAGAGCAGGGCCGAGGAGGGTTACAGGTACATCCCCTACCGCTACCTGGTACCCATAAAGACCGCCGCGGACATGTATCTCTGGACGTCCAGGATAATCGAAAGGGACCCCCTCATAGTTTACAGAAGGAAGGTGAAGCCCTCGAGGGGAAGGGTGGTCTCAGGAGCCCTCCTGAACATGCTGAGGCTCATCAGGCCCGGGAAACCCGTTAATCGGGGGAGTTTTTAGGGGACCTTCAAATGTCTCAGATGACCTCCAGATCCCTTTTTAATTTACTCAGAGATTATACCGGCTTCCTGGTTGGCATATCCAGATTCAGGTTCTGGATATACACCGGGGGGACGTATGTAATCGGATACACCCTTGCAGCGGATGGTTTTACAGATTTTCTCTCACCAGCCTATTACATCTACCTCCTCTACTTCTTTTTCCCGGCGAATGTGTTCATCTACGGTGTCAATGACTACTGGGATGAGGATACAGACAGACTAAACCCCAAAAAGGGTTCAAGAGAGCACATGCTGATGCAGAGTGAGAGGAGGAAACTCAGAAATTCACTGCTTGCAGTTACAGGTATCAGCATCATTCTCATGTTTTCACAGAAACCACAGGAGGCCCTTCTTTTCCTTGGATTTTTATTCCTATCCTATTTCTACAGTGCACCCCCACTTAGATTCAAGGAGAGACCCTTCCTGGATTTTTCATCCAATTACCTCTACATAATGCCTGGTGTATTTGCCTACAGCCTTGCATCAGGAAGCCTCCCTGAACCCATAATCCTCTTTGCAGGCTACTGTCACATCGCTGCCATGCACATATTCTCTGCCGTACCTGACACAGAGTATGATAGGAGGGCCGGAATCAACACAACACCTGTCTTCATGGGTGAAAAGGCGGCACTTGCACTTTCAGCGAGCTTCTGGCTTGTATTATCTTTCATCACGGTCTATCTTACAGATCTAAATCCACTCAGCTTCCTGGTATTCGCTTATCCTGCATTTCCTCTTTCTGTACTTCTTTTCGAAAGAATAAGAATAGAGAGGGTTTACTGGTACTTACCTTACGTCAACACAGCCCTTGGAGGCCTCCTCTTCCTTGCGCTCATAAACCACAAGATCTTTCACTGGATTTAATCCTGAAAGCTCTGCTGTGGTTTTTTCTGGATTTGGTTAACTATTCAGAATCCTACCACAGTTTTGACCCTGTTTTAATGAGTATGAGTGCCAGAAGGGTTAAACCTGTTATGAATGGGATCTCAAGTCCAAGGAATAGGCAGGCCGCTGTCCAGAAGCACATTATCAGGTAGAGGCTGGATATGGTCCCTGCCTTCATTTCCTTCACAGAATCACCCAGAACCACAAGCAGAATAAGGGATGCGATGAAACCTGAGAGCACCCATCCAGCGAAGTTCTGCAGGGGCACGGCATAGAATATTCCTGGATCACTCCACACCCAGAAGTTCAGGGCCACGGCTGCAGGGTCAATCACAACATCCGTCAGAACCACAAGGATGGTTGAGAGACCCAGAAATTTCAGTTTCCCACCAGTAGATTCCTTTGCAAGATACGCCGATCCAAGGAATAGGGGCAGCCATGCAAATGGGACGGTGAATGGGGTGTGTCCAAGGATCTTCAGTCCAATGAGTCCAGTGTAGTGGAACTCAGAGTAGGGAAACCCCGTTACTATGGCCGCAGTTTCGATCAGAATTGCATAGGCGCCCAGAACAAGTATCAGGATAACACCACGACCCCTGAGATCCCTTATTATTGAAATAAATGATGGAAGGGCCATGGATATGATGAAAACAACCGATACAGCAGAATAGCCACCGATGTTCACTCTGGTTACAAAATATGATGAAAATGCAAGGATGATACCCACGAGAAGTATGATTATGGATTTCCCGGAGGGTCTATTCATGATAAGCCCCCTCCATCCAGCCGTAAACATCGGGTCTCCGGTTTTTTAGAAGTGGAAGTTCCCTTCTCACCTTTTCCACCAATCCCATATCCAGATCGACTGTTAGAACACATTCTGAACTGCCTGCATCAACCATAACCGAACCCCATGGGTCGGCTACAAGTGAGTGGCCGTATGCAACATAGGATGCCCCGGGGTTTCTTGCAGGGGATACTGCAACACAGTAGCACTGGTTGTCAAGGGCCCTAGACCGCACAAGGAGCCTCCAGTGGGCCGGACCGGTTGTCATGTTGAATGCCCCGGGAAATATGAGAATCTCCGCCCCCCCAAGGGCCATCATCCTTGAGAGTTCAGGGAAGCGCATGTCATAGCATATACCAACCCCGATCACAGCAGAACCAGTTTCAGCCAGGGTTACAGAGCTACCCGCAATCAGAGTGTCGGATTCCCTGAAGGTTATCTCGCCCTCCAGGTCTATATCAAAGAGGTGAACCTTCCTGTGCCTCGCGGTTATGTCACCGCCATCATCAATGATGAATGAGGTGTTGTATATGCCCTCAGGGGTTCGCTCGGGAATTGAACCTGCAACCACATGGACCCCGAGTTCTTCTGCAAGGGCTTTCATCGCGGTTATGGTCTCCCCCTTCTCGTCCTCCGCATATTCAGGGAAGAGTTCAGAATCGTAGGGGCATGTGAACATCTCGGGGAGGACCACAAGTTCAGCACCCTCGCTGCATGCTTCCCTTATCATTCCAGAGGCCTTTTTGATGTTGTCTTCCTTTCTCTCATTCACCTTCATCTGACAGATTCCAACCCTCAGACCTGGCACCCCCATCTAGCAGTTAGCATGGTTCTCAGAGGACCTTATTCTCCATGAGGATCCTTAAACCAATGAGAATGAGGATTACACCACCCACAGCCTCTATACGGTTTTCAAATATGTGGCCTATTTTCTCTCCAAGGTAGCTCCCTCCAAGGGAGAGGAAGAATGTGATGACCCCTATGATTATTATGGGCAGCCATATGGATATGTTAAGGAGCGCAAAGCTGACACCCACAGCAAAGGCATCTATGCTGGTTGCAACCGATAGCAGAAGGAGTTCTCGGTAACTGAATTTGAATTCCTCCTCCTCAAGCATGGTGCTCTCGTATATCATTTTCAGCCCGATCAGAAGGAGGAGTGTAAATGCAACCCACGGTGCAAAGGTTGATACGATGCTCTGAATTTCAACACCTGATATCCATCCAAGGATGGGCATGAACGCCTGAAATGCCCCGAAGGAGAAGGCTGTTATGAGGGCGTGATTGATTCCTGATTCATGGCTCACAAGTCCCCGGCTCACGGATATGCTGAATGTGTCCATCCCCAGGCCAATTCCAATGAAAATCATCGATAGAAGATCCATGGGTATCACCATTGAGTAACCATATAATTCTCTCACCGGTCACTTATAAAATCATCTGCAGATGCAAAAACTTTATATACTACTATTTTAATAACTTAAGTTAACTAAATTTCTCAGGGTCCTGAAAAACACTTAAAAGTGTTTGAATATGGTTTTAAAAAATTTGAGGAAATTTAAAAATGTTTAAAGCCAAAAATAAAGATATAAGTCACCAATTTGAGGAAAAGGAGTTAGAAGAGTCAGAAATAATGGATGTATATTCCAGGGCCGTCATGGATGCCTCCGAGGCGGTGAGCCCCTCGGTTGTCCGGGTGACAACACGGTCAAAATTAGGAAGTGGAGCAGCAGGTGGAGGCTCAGGGGTCATCTATACAGAGGGGGGACATATAATAACCAACAGCCACGTCATCCACGGGGCAGAGATGATAGACGTGAACCTCCACACAGGGGAGCACCACACAGCAGAGGTTGTGGGTGATGATCCCCACACTGACATTGCAGTCATAAAAATTTATCCGGAAACAGAGCTCCAGGTACCTGAATTTGCAGACTCCAGCAGGGTGAGGGTTGGTCAGCTCGCCCTTGCAATAGGTAACCCCTTTGGCTTCCAGTTCACTGTCACTGCAGGGGTGGTGAGTGCCACAGGAAGATCCCTCAGGACAATGACAGGCAGACTCGTTGATGGGGTAATACAGACAGACGCGGCACTCAACCCTGGCAACTCTGGCGGACCACTGGTGGACTTCCGCGGAAGGATACTTGGAATAAACACGGCACTCATAAGGCCTGCACAGGGGCTCTGTTTCGCCATACCATCAAACACAGTCCGCGAGGTTGCTGATAAACTCATAAAGGACGGTAAAATAAGGAGGGCCCACCTGGGGGTTTCATGTCAGAACATACTCATCAGGGATGAGCTGAGGGAAAAACTCGGCTTAAAGTCAGAGAGGGGTGTGATGATCGCATCACTGCAGGATGGCCCTGCAAGGGATGCTGGAATGATGAGGGGCGATGTGATAGTGGCCATGGACGATGAGCCTGTGGAAACAGTTGACGACATCCACAGGATACTCAGCGAGGAAAAGATCGACGTGGAATGTCAGGTGGATATAATAAGGGGATCAGATGCCTGTAGAATTCATTTAAAGCCCTCAGAGCTCCACTGACTCTCCACCAAAATTTTTATGGGTGCAAAGAACCATAGGTTATCCGTGGTACAATGAAACCATCAGAAAAACTTGCTGAGATTGACTCATCACTGAGAGGGGTGGGCTACGTACCGGGCAGGGAGATCCTCATAACACTCTTCCTGGCACTGGAACTTGGGAAACCCATCCTTGTGGAGGGTCCTCCGGGCACAGGAAAGACAATGCTGGCCAGAAAGACAGCCGAGGCCCTTGGAAGGGAATTCTTCAGGATACAGTGCTATGAGGGTATAACATTCGAACAGATAGTCGGGGAATGGAACTACCAGAAGCAGCTTCTGAGCCTTGAAAGATCCAGGATCAGCGGATCAGCAGAGGACGTCTTCAGCGAGGATTACTTCATAAAGAGGCCCCTTCTATCAGCATTCATCAATGAGAAACCGTCAATCCTCCTCATAGATGAAATAGATAAGGCCGATGAGGAGGTTGAGAGTTTCCTGCTTCAGGCACTTGGAGAAAAACAGATAACAGTCAATGACCTCGGGACCTTTGACCTCAGAAATGATATAATGGTCTTCCTCACATCCAACTCCCAGCGAAACCTCCTGGATGAGACAAGGGACAGGTGCCTCTACATCCATATCGATTACCCTGACCCTGAACGTGAAATGGAGATTGTAAGGGCGCACGTCCCCTCCGCACCTGCGGCTCTGGTTCAGGAGACAGTCATGTTCATAAACCGGATAAGGGAACTGGGTGTTATAAAGAAACCCTCAATAAGGGCAACAGTGGACTGGCTTCGAACCCTCATGGCCCTTGGAAAGGAACACATTGACAGGGAAACAGCTGAAAAAACCATGGGTGTGGTTATAAAAAACAGGGCAGACGAGGGAAAGGTCAGGGGACTCTTGGAATCCCTTGATGAGAGTTAACCGCCAGTGAAACTGGAGCACGTGTTTTATGGAGAAAATAATTCTTCTTTCAAACATTTTAAGGGATAAAGGAATTCCCGTCAGTATAAGGAGCACTAAAGACGCATTTTCAGCCTATAGAATATTCAAAAACAGACCTGAGCTCATGGAGGCCCTATTTTCGGTTTATGTTAAGGACATGAGACACTCTGAAGCTTTCATGGAAGCCTATAATGAAGTTTTCGGGGTTCTGAATGAAAAGGGCGATGATTCATCAGGGCCAGAGAAGGGTGAGACGATAAGGTCTTCAGAGGAACATATTTCCGGCGAAGTCACCGAGGGCATCAATATTGAGGATTTAGCTGAAATTCAACCTGAAATCCTGGAAATGTTTGACTCTGGAACCGATGAAAGCCAGGTCCTTGACAGGGATATGTCCACCCTTAACTCATTTGACCCTGAGATATTTGAGCTCTGCCGGAGACTGGGAATGAAAATTGCCAATAGAAGATCCAGGAGACTCCGCCATTCAAAGAAGATGCGCCCCGATATAAGGCGAAGCATAAGAAAGAACATGAAACATGGGGGCACAATAATTGAGCTCATGAGGTCAGAGCCCAGGGAGAGAAAGAGTCAGCACATATTCCTAAGTGATGTTAGCGGCTCATGTGACTGGATAAGTAACTGGTTCTTTTGCATAGTCTACGCAGCCCAGAGGACGTTCTACAGGTCCCGTTTCTTTGACTTTGACAGCAGGGTCATTGAAACGACCCACCTCCTTGATGAGGATGACCTCTATGATGCCTTCAGGAACCTCAGGGAGTCCAGGATACGAAACCTCATGCTCCATGGGACATCAAACATGTACACAGCCTTCAGTGACTTCCTTGAAAATGTTAATTTCACGGGAAAGTCCTGTATAGTTATCCTCTCAGACTGCAGGGACTGGGCAGGACCAAGGAGGGATGGTGTCCCTGAAAGCGCTGAACTGGTGGCTGAAATGTCTGAAAAAGCAAGGAAGGTCCTCATACTGAATCCTGAACCTCAGAAGAAGTGGGACGTTGTTGACAGCTGTGTTTCAATTTACAGGGATGCCGGTGCAGCGGTGATGGAGGTAAGGACCTTGAGGCAGCTGGCAGAGGTTATAGAAGGCCTTTGAGGGATATAACTGTTTTAAGAGAATTATGGAATCCTTAAACCTTCCGTCTTCCCGCTTCTTTAAGGTAACTTTCATAAGCCGGTTTTCAGCCGGTGACCCGCTGTTTACGTATTAACTGTCCAGTTTTTAAAATGCGCCGGTCGCCCTGTTAACTGCATCCACAAGTTCCTGGAGATTTTCACCACCGCTTTCAAAGGGGAAAAAACCAACAGGAGCCAGAAAATTCATGGTGTAATTTAAAGTCCGGGATTTCCCTTCATCCTTTATTTCAAGTTTTTTGATCCATTTTATGGGATATTTTTCGTGCTTGAATTTCATTCCAGACCTGAAAAAGAGTTCAAGGAATTTACCATCGAATGTTATAAGTATTGGACTCTCTTCGCTCATCATTCCTTCCACTTCGATCATTTCAACCCCGCAGGAGTCATGGTATTAATATGGGATTCAAAGTATTTAATATTGTGGAGCCTGAGAAGGAGACAAATCCCTTTTCATTTTAAAAGCAGCCCTCCCTGTTATTGGATCAGATCAGTATTTTAAGCAATGAATATTTAAACACTTAACAATGAACTGGAGCTTTAAGCAGCCCATGAGTCAGGATTTAATGGATGCAGAGATTTTCAGAGGAAGTTATCCAGTGTAACCCCCCTGTTTGATTTAAGTTCCCTGGGAGGCTCTATCTCCCTGAACTCCAGCCCCTCATCCTCCAGCATCTCCAGGGCATCATGGGTTATTGAGGGGGCCACCAGGATACCCCTCACACCCACCTGGTCATCCCTGAATTCATTCACATATCTCCTGAGCTGCTTAACAGCGCTCACACCAGCCTTTCTGCTTTTAAGTTCAATTATCATGAGTGAACCATTCTCATCCTTACCAAGAATATCAATGAAACCGGAGCTGGTGGCATATTCCCTTGCAACGGGTCTGAAGCCAGGCTCGATGAGGTGGGGGTGCATTATTATCATGTCCCCCATGTCGCTTTCATGGCCCGATACAGTGAGCTCGTGCATATCCCTTGGAAGGTAAAAGGAGATGAGGTGTGTCTCATGGAGCTCAACCTCAAGGCGCTCCTCAGGGGACCTCCTGATACTTTCAAGAAAGAGGCTTCCATGCTTCATGTAGACCCTGCACCTTGATCTGGGGGGCTGCCAGTTAACAGGGTCCACCTTTCTGTCCTGGTGGACCATGAATGTTCCATCTGGTTTTATGACGATGAGCCTCTCACCGGCACCAAGACTGCTTCTGGCACGGCCCTCATAGGATGCACTGCAGCAGGCAAGTATCACTATGAGCGCCCTTTTCTTTATACCCTCATCTATCAGCTGGTAAGCCTCACTTCTGGATGGATTTTCAGATACCCTGCACTTCATGTTTATCAGCGGCCAGTTTTTCACAGTTCTAACCTTTCAGGGGGGCATAACTGTCTGTTCATCTGAATGTAAGATTTAATATCAATGCTGAAGTTATATATACTCTGCGAGGCAGTGCCACAAGCAAAGTGAAAGTTGGTTGTCCATGATAAAGGAATTTGTTATAGGAACCGAGCTTGCACCTGCATATTATGGTGAGCTCCTTGAATTCATCCGGCGCTATTATATCATACCCGGTGACTTCACTGAAATAAGAAGAGATGGTCTGAGGCTTGTTTTCAGGGCCTGGAGGGATAAAGGGACAATATACGGTGAGATAATCGCCGGTGAAAACCTTAAACTGATCCTTGAACACCCGGCGGAACTCAGGAAATGGGCAGAGACAATATATGAGGATATATTCACATCCATCCAGGCATTTGAGGATCTTATGAGGCAGCACACCGTTTACTTCGCCTGGGTGGAGGGAGAGGATATAATCCCTGAAAGGCCCCCGACGGGGAGGGGAATGGCATCAAAGGGCATATTCGGAAGCAGCATGCTCCTTGTCTACGTGCTCTTCTTCGGTGTCAACATAATCCTATTCATTATCCTTGGATTCTATGCAGTTATAGCGATCCTCCTCATGCAGCTTGGTATAATACTCCTCTCAGACCGCATATACGCCAGGATGGGTGAATGGGTTATAACCCCCGAAAACCCCAGCGTCCATATAATCCAGTTTCAGCTTCCTGAAGATGAATTCAAATTCTTCATAGATAAAATGGGTGATGAAGCGATCCTTAAAATCAAAAGTGAAATTTACAGGCTTTCCCTTGCAGAGAAGAGGCCACCCACATGTGAGGATGCAAGGGGGGTCCTTGAGAGGTACGGCTTCAGGTGCAATCCCCTCTATGAGAGGTCAAGGACAGTTAACCTTTACTCCATAATTGAGGACGCTGCAGGGGCATTCGGGATACCTGTACCAAGGATTGTTCTCTCAAACACCATGATAGCAAACGCTGCTGCAACGGGTCCAAGTCCCCGAAGAGGGCTGGTGCTTGTAACAACAGGGCTGCTGGTCCAGCTAACCGACGATGAGATTCTTGCGGTTATAGGGCATGAAATGGGACACCTTGTTGGACGGGACCCCATCATACTCTTCAGCATAGTGTCCGCCGAGTTCGTAATGAGACTCACGGTATTACTGCCTGTTGTGCTGGTCTCTCCCATCCTCTACATAATCATTGCAATGGGCATAATATTCTTTGTGGCCAAGTTCTTTGAGGCAAGGGCGGACCTGCTCTCTGCAATGATTATAGGAAAACCGGAGGTACTTGCGAGGGCCCTCAGAAAAATAGGTTACCAGAAACTCGCACTTGAGAAGTCCGGATCCCAGAGGATATCCGGGTGGACGGCCTGGGACCCCCACCCCCCCATATACTTCAGGATAAAGCGGCTCGAAAATCTGAGGGATTATGAGAACATAAGGAGTCCCCTCATCAGATCAGCGGTGGATGTGGTGAGGGGATTCAGGGATTCTTTCAGGCAGTTTTTTTAGGTTATGCTTGGGGTTCTCTCCAGTGTAGGTACATGTTGGGTAGGTCCCCCGCGCCGGGTTTTTAGGTTATGCCTGTGCTCTCGGAAAAACTCCGGCATGTGATTTCAGTCAAACCTTGAGAGGACCTCTGTAACATCATCAAGTTTTATCGCATCGGGGCCCCGGATACCATACCTCCTGCATATGGATTCAACGGGTTCACGGTTTACAAGGTAATCAAAGAGGTCCCTGTACTCATCTTCCCTGTAATCATGATCCTCACATGTGACCTCCTCAAGTTCAATTATGGCCTCCCTCAGGAGATCATCTATTCCACTTTCACTGGCCAGGCTGTCAAGGAACTCATTTCTTTTAAGGTCATGGCCAAAGAATTTTTTAAAGGACCTCCTCTGCTGAAGGCCCTTGTAGATGATTATGAGTTTATCCTGCATTTCCCTTGCGTCACCCTTTCTGATCAATCTGAAGCCCTCCATTCAATCACTAACTATTTTTATCAATTCCACCATACAATAAAACAGTTCTGATTCTCAGGGTGACAACATGTACAGGCTTGAACTCGATAGGACCATGTGCATATCATGCGGAAACTGTATTGAAAGCTGCCCGGAACTTTTTGAATTCGCGGATGACGGTATTTCGTCCCTGGTGGGTGTTGAAGTATCCGACATTCAGGTTAAGGAATTTGATGACCCATCATGCAGCCAAAAGGCGGCATCCAACTGCCCTGTCATGTGCATAAAACTCTACAGGGATGGTGAAGAGATCACATAGTTTCATCGGTTGATTAAGGAGCAGTAAAATGGAGGAAGGCAAACCATCATACTTCAATCTTGGTGAATTCAGATTTGAATCAGGAGAAAAACTCAGGAAAGCCAGGGTTGAATACAGGACAATCGGGGAACCCTCCCGGAATGATGAAGATGAGATAGATAATGCTGTCGTCTATATACATGGCTGGAGTGGGGACTTTTCTTCAGTTAAAAGGATAGAAGCCCTCACAGTACCGGGAGGCGCCCTTGAAGGGTTCTTCGTGATATCAATGAGCTCCCTGGGTTCCCCGGGTTCGGCTTCACCATCCACAACATCACTGGGGGATGAATTTCCTGCCTACACGATACTTGACATGGTGAACTTCCAGAGACAGTTTCTCAGGGAGAGATTTGGCATAAAAAATGTCAGGGGAGTCATTGGGACGTCAATGGGCGGATTTCAGGCTCTCCAGTGGGCTGTGACCTACCCCGATGAGATGGAGTTTCTCATTCCCCTTGTAACATCCTGGAGAACAAGGGGAGTTAACTATGCACTCTTCAGTTACATGAACCACCTCATTGAGTCAGACCCTGACTTTGTCGCAGGTAGAAAACCTGAGAGGGCCCTATCACTCTCTTCAATGCTCATGTACCTCTATGGACTCTCAAGGGAGTACTACAGTGGTCTTGAAAACCCTGAGCTGGAGTCGGCGATGATGGACATGGGGTCAGAGGGGAAACTAATGGACCCCCACGATGTTCTGTGGAGGAACAGGGCCGCCATGAACCATGACCTGGAGGGTAAGCTCAGCAGGATAAGGGCCAGGACCCTCATATTCGGGGTGAACCAGGACCAGTACTTCCCACCGGAGCTTGACACGATCCCTATGGCTGAACTTATACCTAACTCTGAGATAATTCTGTTTGATTCTGAATGCGGACATCTGGGAGTGGATGAGATAGGTAAATATGGTGGACTCATAGCTTCATTCATTGAAGGTGGGAGCGAATAAAAGGAAGGTGTTTATTTGCAGGTGAAGGTTGAGGATTTTGGCTTCAGTGAGGATAAATGCATGAACTATGTATTCTACAGGGTATCAGACATTGACGAAGATGTGAGAAAGAAACTCATGGAGAGACTTGAGGAGGACACAGAGGAGGATAACGGAGACCTTCTGATAACGGTTTTCTATGCACCGGAATATTTCCCATTTGGCTCAGAGGAGGCAAAGGTGCGTATGGACGACTTCATTGCAAGGGAGGAGATTGAGATGACGTTATTCCTCTCAAGTGTCCTTGAGGACTGAGGTCAGCCAGATAACCCTGAGCCGCTGGTTCAGATGGAGAGGGGGGAATGCATTCGGAGCCTTCTGTGGAAGTTAAAAAAACCGAAAAATACGGCGATAAATGGAAGGTGGTTCTGGAGCTAAGTATTCCGGGACATGGACTATCAGAGATTCTACATGAACTTGAAAAGAGATTTAGGGACTACTCATTTCGTGCAGATGGCAGGAATGTAACAGTTGAGGTCTCATTCAGGATCCTCGAACCATGGGAGGATGAACCGGTTGAGGATGTGGCTGAGTCCATAGCCCTGGAACTTATCTCTTTTATAACTGCTGGAGGAGCTGGGGGTGAAATTTGATGACTACAGGTTCGGTGCGCACCTGTATGAGAGAAAGAGGTGGGTTGTGTTTCTCGCACCAAACCAGAGCAACCCTGGAACGTGTGTCGTGGCCCTAAAAAGGAAGGAGGAGTTTCTTGGAAATCTAAAAAGGGATGAATGGAATGAAATGTTACTTATAATATCTGAACTTGAAAATGCAGTGAGAAATGCATTCGGGGCCACTATGTTCAACTGGGGCGTTCTTCTTAACTCTTTCTACCGTGAAAATACCCCTCCACCACACCTCCACTGGCATTTCATACCCCGCTACAGAAATGAGGTAATAGTGAATGGAGAGGTCTTCGATGACCCTTTCTTCGGTTACATGAGGCCAAGGCCCCCAAAGAATATATCAGAGGAAACCTTCCAGGAAATACGAAATAAAATTCTGGCCTGGATAAAAAGGTAGAATCATGTTAAACGCTCTTTTGTATAGTGGGTAGCGCTGGTTAATGCTTCGGATAAGGTTTTAAGATCTGCCTGCAAGAATTAACTGCCGGCCGTAAGCATGCCATATTTTATGCAATGGGTTTACAGGAGGCGCTCCAGCCGCTCCCTGAACTCCTTACGGTGTCTCTTTTCCTCATCAATTATATGTCTTAAAACCCCGGTAACCTCATCATCATCAATTATCTCAATCTGCCTCTCATATTCTTCAATACCCTCTGTTTCCTTCTGGATCTGCTTCTCAAGGCCATCCCTTATATCTTCACCGGCATACTCAACTTCCCCAAGCTCCATGGATGGCTTCCCACCCCTCTTTGTTATGAGGTCAGCCAGCCACCACATGTGCCTCATCTCATCTGCTGCAATGGCCTCGGTCAGCCGACTTATATCACAGTCCTCTATGATAAAGGAATTGTAGGTGTACATCATGGTGGCTTCGAGTTCATGCCTGAAATTAATGTTAAGGAGCTCCACTATTTCTTTTCTGTCCATAAAATCACCTTTAATATTTATGCTTTTCTCTTTATTTATCAGTTGTCATATGCGCTCCATCAGCTGGTTTTAAATTTAGAAGATTGGGGCTTTATTGGGGGTTTAATGCATTAGGGATCATCCATTACCAGAATAAAACGGGATTTGTCCTCCCATCAGTGAATATGGATATCAGCTTTTTGCCTGAAACCTACCCGGATCAGAGGGTCAGCCTTTTCAGATGGGGATTTGCTGTTAAAAGTGGATGTTACCATAAAGATCTACAAAACGAGGTTCTTCCAGAGTTGTGATTTGCTGTTAACTCATTCTTGAAAAAAAGAATAATTGGGGGTTATCTGCTATTTTCTGGCGGACGTTAACCCTCCAAGGAGCAGAAGAATGGAAACTATTATTCCTGCCAGCGGAGCCCCTGTTGTTTCCATTCCCACCAAACTGGCACCATATGTCCTCCTGGAGGGACCTGGAGCTTTCCTGATATTTACAGTTGTCTGGACGGTCTGATAATCTGAGGCAGATACCACAGCAGTGCCAGGGCCTTCATCAGCCCTTAAAACTGCAATGGCCAGACCATTGACCCATGGGACTGTTATTGATTTGCTACCAAGGTTTCCAAGGCTGGTTGTGAATGTAACTCTCGGGCCTCTGAAGAAGAGGGTGGCATCTGCACTGTGATCACCACCTGCAGCATCATGGTAGACAGTGGCGGTGATGGTTGAAGTTTCACCTGGAGTTATGATTGATGGGGTGGCGATTATGTTCATGATCAGCCATGGATAATAGTTGAGGGTTCCATTACCAGGGAAGAATCTGGCGGCTTCAGGGCTATTGGTGCCATACCAGTTGTAGCAGGCGCTGGTGTTACTGTTTTCAAGCTTATGGAAGAGCCTGTCCAGATCATCACGTATGGGTTTTAGGATGGGTTCCAGTTCTGGATGCTTTTTAATGGCGTCATCAATGGGTTTAAGCATTTCATCGATGCTGGGTCCGAAGTTGGAAAATAGGAAGTTCTGGATGTAATACCTGTAGCTGGCGATACGATTGTAGTTGATGGTGCCGCTGGGTGAGCATATAACAATACCTATACCTTCACCATCACCTTCCAGGTTGTTGCCGGTTAAACCGGGTGGTGTTAAAGCCAGCAGCCACCATGGAAACATCACTGGCCCCGTTTATCCCACTCACCATGTTTTTGATCATTTCAAGATGTGAAATGGCAACGCCCACAATACCCGCAGCTATAGAGGGGGATGTTATATCTGAGGCAATATTATCTCTCAGGCTTGCATTATTCAAAAGACCCAGACCTAACATGGCCACCGATGCATTGGCCTCGCTGATACTGGAAACCAGGTTACCCTCCATGTTGAGGTCTCCCATGGCAACGATCACCATCCCAACTGCCTGTTGCCCTGCCGTTATATGTGATATTACATTTTTAGAGATCTCAACGGTCCCATTTCCAACTATGGCTGTTTCAAGTGCATAGACTGAACTGCTGGCCGAACCATTCAGATGGGAGATCCTGTTACCTGATATTATGGCACGGGTACTTTCACTGATTATTTCCATTCCCATAATGGCACTGAAAGCACTTACACCATCAATGATGTTCCCGGTAACCATTAAATTGACCACACTGGCCAGTTCGGGATTTCCACCGGCACCCTTGCTCTTTCCCAGCTGAAATCCGAATACCGCCCCAGTCGAAGTGCTTATATTGGACAATGTGTTTTCGCTGAGGTTAAAACTGTTTAGTGTCCCGTTTGTGGAAACAGTAACCCCGCAGATTATTCCTTCACCATTAATGTTCAACATGTGATTCCTGGAAACGTTGAAGAAACCACCTGAGAGGTTACCCAGTATACCATTTTCGCTCTGACCGGAAATAATGTTATCCATGATTGTGGTGTTGCATCCCGAAACAAAAATACCTGTTTTACCCCCGTTGATCCTGTTGTTTTTAATGGTACAGCCATGGGAACTTACATTGAATCCGGTACCATTGGAAGGGCTGTTTATTATGAAACCACTTATGGTGCTGCCGCCACCATCACCGTTGCTGTCATTCAGCAGGGTGAATCCTGTGCCGGCCGGCTTTAGCTCAACTTCATCACCGTCGCTGGCCTGGATGGTGAGCCTCTTGTTCACGATAACATCCTCATTATAGGTTCCATTGTGCACATTGATCACGTCACCACTGAGGGTGCTGGGGTTATCAATTGCTGACTGGATGGTGGTGTAGATCTGACCGGGACCAACCTCCCACTGGGTTGCCGATGCATTACCTGCACAGAAAAAACAGATAGCAACCAAAAAAAGACCTTTGTAAAATTTGGGTTTAGATTTTTTCAAATTCCCCACCTTCTGGTGTATAAATAATATGATAATACATCCATTTAATGTTTTGTGTATATTTGCGTCCCCACATGTTCCTCGGGGAGAGGCACCCACGGGACATATATTTCCGGTCTGAGGACAATAGTCTTTTAGAGGAGGGGATTGTTAATGGCATCTGAGGTTTACTTTGCTGACCTGAGGGCGAGGTCCGCTGATGAGAATAAGGGAAGTAAAATAAGGAAACTCTTCGATAGGGTATGTGAGAATGATTTCTCAGATGATGATGTGGTTGCAGTGAAGGTCCATTTTGGAGAAAGGGGAAATGATTCTTTTGTGAGCCCCGTGCTCCTGAGGTATATTGTTGATAAGGTTAAAGATAGGGCCGGCAAGGTATTCTTGACCGACACAAATACCCTTTATTATGGTTCCAGGCATGATTCAGTGGATCACCTTGTCACCGCAGTACTGAATGGTTTTGACTATGCTGTTGTGGGTGCTCCTCTTATAATCGCTGATGGCCTCCATGGTGGAAATGAGAGGCTCGTGGAGGTGAGTCAGAAACATTTCGATGTTGTGAAGATAGCTGGCGATATCCATGAATCTTCCGGTATGGTTGTGGTGTCCCATTTTAAGGGTCATGGGATAAGTGGTTTTGGAGGGGCTCTTAAAAACCTTGCAATGGGGTGTTCAACAATACAGGGAAAACTGGAGCAGCATGAATGCGCAAAACCTGTAATAAGGCATGATTGTGACCTCTGCGGTGTCTGTGTGGGGGTGTGTCCTGTCGGGGCCATCGAACTCGCAGGGGATGGTGTGAAGATAGACTATGGGGAGTGCATAGCCTGTATGAACTGCATGGACAGCTGCCCAAATGGTGTTTATGATCTCAACTGGGAGGAGGATGTGCTGCTATTCATTGAGAGAATGATGGAATACTCACTGGGTGCTATTAAAGGCAAGGAGGACAAGGTTGTATACTTCAATTTCCTTATGAACATAACACCTGACTGTGACTGTGTTGCATGGAGTGATTATCCGGTCGTACCGGATATAGGTATACTGGCCTCGAAGGATCCTGTTGCAATAGATGCTGCAAGTTATGATCTTGTGAACGAACAGGCGGGTTTCAGGAATTCTATGCTTGAGAATAACTTTGAAAAGGGACAGGATAAGTTCCGGGGGGTCTGGAGTGAGGTTGATTCAACATACCAGCTTGTATATGCCGAGGAGATTGGTCTTGGGTCGCGCAGGTATCATCTTGTAAGGGTATGATTCCTATGCTGATACCATGATCATCCTTTCAACAGCCCTCCTGGCCCTCCTGGCGATTTCATCGGGAACTGTAACAACAAATTCCTCATTTATCAGTGAATTTTTAACCTTCTCAAGTGTGTGCAGTTTCATGTTTTCACATATGGCCTCTGCTAGGAGGGGAATTGTTTCCTTATCTGATTCAAGGTTGATACGTGTTGTCATGTCAACCTCTGTCCCGATTATGAAACTTTCGCTGTCTGATTCAAGGACCCTCCGCAGCATTCCCCCCGTGCTCAGGATATGATCCGCCAGTTCCTGAACTTCAGGGTCACATTCAGGGTGTATGAGGAGCTCAGCGTCAGGGTACTCCTCCCTCTTTGCCATCACATCGGCGACAGTGAACATCTTATGGACGTAGCAGTAGCCGTTCTCTGGGATGGGGATTATCCTCTTGTCGGTGTTCTGCTGAACGTACCATGCAAGGTTCCTGTCTGGTCCGAAGAGAATCAGGTCCTCATCCAGACTTTCAACAACCTTAACGGCATTTGCAGATGTGCAGAGGATATCCGCCTCAGCCTTTGCCTCTGCAAGGGTGTTAACGTATAAAACAACTGCAGCGTCAGGGTACCTTTCCCTGGCCTTCCTGACATCCTCTGCACTTAGCATGTGTGCCATGGGACACTCGGCACCCCTGTCGGGTATCAGGATTTTCTTATCAGGGTTGAGGATATAGGCTGTTTCAGCCATGAAGTCCACTCCGCAGAAAACAACGATGTCCTTATCATGTATCTCGCTTGCCTTCACGCAGAGTTCAAGTGAGTCCCCTTTAAAGTCTGCAATTTCCTGTATCTCCTTCTTCTGGTAGTTATGGGCAAGTATGATAGCATTTTTCTCCTTCTTCAACTTCAGAATATCCCTTTGCAGCTGATTTAACATAAGCGTCCCTACTGAAATTATATTGATAGAATCAAGAATTAATGCAATCTATCTATAGGAGTTAATGTTTTATAAATATTTCCATAAAGCGGGCACTCTGAGCGAAATCATCCTTTATTCTGGAACTTTGGGGTCCATTAATCCCATATCTGCCTTAACTCCGGGTGGATGGTCTCTGTTATTCCAAGTTCATCCATGGCATCCCTGTAGGCGCTGTAGATGGCTGTGAACTCCGGCCGTATCATGCCCCTGAATGCACCATATCCCATAACACGCCCGTAATTCTCTGTTATTGACGTGATTATTATTTTCATTTCCCTTTTTATCTCCTCAAGGCTGTATCCTGCAGCTGAGATGTTTTCCCTCAATTTTTTGAAGTCAACTGATGCATTGCTGAGGACACCAACCCCCTCAAGGGTGATGGGGCATTCCTCCCGTGGAAGGGATTTGCGGAGCATACCCCCTGCAGGGGCCACACCCATAATTTTACTGGCCCCGATTGACATTGCAAGGAGGATATGCTCATAGATAAGGAGTGCTGCTTCCTTCCGGACTTCGGGGTCAGATGGGACATCAATGGATCTGAGTTCCGGAAGGGATAGTGGTGGCCTCACCTCAGGGATGGCCGGTGACTCCAGGGACCCCTTAACCTTGTCTTCCATCACGGGTTTTTCTTCTTCCACTGACTCTGGTTTTTCAATGTCGGGTTTTCTGAGTATTTCTGCCTGTTCATTCACCACATCGGCGCTGGTCTCATGTACAGTTTCCTGTACCTGCTCTTCATATTCACCTTTCTGTTCTGCAACGGCAACATTGATCCCCTTACCTTCAGGAGTCTCAGTAACGCCGGAATCAGATTCAGGAGCTAAAATAGCCTCAGAATTCATGGCTGATTTAATCCCGGCAGCTGATGATTCATACTTGAGATATTCCAGTTCACGGAGTATTTCAGGCTCTGAAAGTCTCTTCATAACCCGTCTTGCAAGGAGGATCACCTTGCCAAGGTTTGACCTTTTATCAGCGAGCACAAGGAGATGGAGGTCATCGTTGAGCAGGACCATCTTGCCGCCAGGAAACTCCATAACAGCAGACTGATATTCTCCCTGCCCGGCCCTTCTGAGGAGTTTGCCTGAGGCATCTGCCATTACACTGGCCATGGATCCAAGGTTTCTGCCGAAGGCCCCCCTGGTGTAGAGGATGCTGCCTGAGCTGTCAGTTACGATTACCCCCTCAACACCTTCACCTTCCAGGATTTCACCAACTATCTCTTCAAGTATTCTAAAACCCCCATCAGATCTTCTCTTTACTCACAAGTCTGCAGTGTGTTATCCAGGCAGCCTGCTTTTTGCCTGGAGGATAACACGTTATGAGCATGAGCCTGGCCTCCCCTCCCTGGGCGAAGCGCACAGGATTGACCTTATAGTCCCATCTTATATCATCGCCATTGGATGTCACCACATATACGTAGCGCATTGAGGAGAGATGGTCCTCTATTATAACCGTATCCCCCCTCCTGAGGGCACCTATCCTTCTGAATGGTCCTGAGTAGGTGGTTCTATGCCCCAGGATCCCACAATCACCTGAAGACCCCGGCATGATACTTTCAGGGTAGTGGTAGACCGATTCATAGGCATTCACGGTGTCCTCCCTTATCCAGCATCTCACACCTATCGCAGGTATTATGAGCCTGCCAATTACTGATCCGCTTGAGCCCGCAACTGTGTTCTGATCCGAAGTGACAGGGTCAAAAAGTTCTCTGGGAGCATTCCTGTAGTTTTCAAGGTGAACCCTTGACCTTTCAAGGGCCTGGTAATCCTCAAAGGCCTTTATAATAATGCCTGAGCTAACTGATACGAAAAAAAGGCATATGATGGCTGCGTAGAGGCTGTTTCTTCTCATTCAAAACCCTGCATTTGACCCGGTTTAGAATAACTTTCAAGAATCTTTTTAACGTGAGGCGCAATTACGGAACGGTATTCTGTCACCTTACGCGGATCAGGGATCCACGCCGTCACCTTTGCCTTTACACCGGTATCTGTGAATTCAAGGATAATGAGCCCGGGCTCAGGGTCCTTCAGTATACCCGGCACCCCCATGAGAACTTCCTTAACCTCAGATTCAAATTTTTCAATATCAACGTCGTAGTTAAGGTTGACCCTGAGTTCAACCCGCCTCCTTTTTCCTGCACTGTAGTTGACGTAGGCTGTTTTGGAGAATGTTGAGTTGGGCACAGTTACTATTTTGGCGTCAGGGGTTTTTATTGTTGTTGTCCTGAAACCCACCCTTTTAACCTTACCCTTCTGTCCTGCAACCTCGATGGTGTCACCCACCCTGAAACTCTTATCAGCCAGTATGAACATCCCTGAGATGAAGTTGGATATGATGTCCCTCGATGCAAAACCCACCGAGACACCTGCTATACCCAGACTCACGGTTATGGCAGTTACGTCTATTCCAAGTTCCCTCAGAACTATGCTAAGGGCTATGATGTATATGCTGTATTTTATTATGTCACTGAGGACCTGTATGAGTGTAAGGTCCAGGTCCCATTTTCTGGTGGACCTCTTGAGGAAATAGGATGCCCACTTAACAAGGAGAACGGCGGCCATCACTGTGACTATTATGATTAGGATGGTTTCAGGCGCTGGAAACGGAATCATCAGCCTTCACCTCCACGGTCATGAGGTCCTCAGCCACATCTGTTTCAGGGAAAACCTCCCGTGCAGCGTTTAGAATAACCTCGGTCCGCTTGTACCTGGTGCTAAGATGTGTGAGTATCAGTCTCCTGACGCAGGCGGATGCAGCAACCTCAGCAGCTTCCCTTGCAGTGGAATGCCCACTTTCAGCCGCTTTATCCTCACTTCCAGCCTCGAAGGTTGACTCATGTATCAAGATGTCCGCGTCACGTGCAAGATCTATAACAGACTCACAGGGACGGGTGTCCCCTGAGTAACATATCTTCACACCACGCCGCGGGCTTCCAAGGACCTCCTCTGGTTTTATGAGCCTATCACCAACCCTCACTGGTATGCCCCTGTGCAGCTTTCCAAAGGCAGGTCCTGGTTTGAGTCCGAGTTCAATGGCCTTCTCCCTCAGGAATCTTGGCCTCTTCTTCTCCTCAAAACAGTAGGCGAGGTTGAATACCGAATGGGAGGCAGCTGCTGAGGTAATACGGTAGTCCTCCTTCTCAATGACGGTGCCGCCCCTCACCTCATGCACATGAATATCAAAGTTGAGCGTGAAGTAACCCAGTTTCATGATGGAGCTGTGAAGTTCATGGATCCCTGGGGGCCCATATATCTCAAGGGGCTCCTGGCGACCCCTGAAGCCCATTGACTGTATCATTCCGGGTATCCCAAGGATGTGGTCCCCGTGTAGATGTGTTATGAACATCCTTGTAACCTTCATGGGGCTGATGCCTGCAAGGGCCATCTGTCTCTGAGTTCCCTCACCACAGTCAAACAGGAATACCTCACCAGGGATTCTAAGTGCTATTGATGTGTGGTTCCTGTTCTTTGAGGGCACAGCTGATGATGTACCCAGAAATGTGACTTCCATCATATCACTCTTTTCAAAGGTTCTTGGGGGATATCTGCTTGAGATTCTGATTCATGGTCATAAAATTTATAATTCTTCCCTTTAGGATATCTGCTTGAGATTCTGATTCATGGTCATAAAATTTATA